>NZ_JANINT010000049.1:1294-11336 GCF_024509035.1 Nocardioides sp.
GAGTTCGACAAGATCTACAAGCTCGGCGTGGTCCCGATCCCGACCAACAAGCCGATGGCTCGCATCGACCAGCCCGACCTCGTCTACCGCACCGAGGAGGCGAAGTACGACGCGGTCGTCCAGGACATCGCCGACCGGCACGAGAAGGGCCAGCCGGTGCTGGTCGGCACGGTCTCGGTCGAGAAGTCCGAGCACCTGTCGGCCAAGCTGAAGAAGCGCGGCATCCCGCACTCCGTGCTGAACGCCAAGGTGCACGCCGACGAGGCGAAGATCGTCGCACTCGCCGGTCACAAGGGCGCGGTCACCGTCGCCACCAACATGGCCGGTCGAGGCACCGACATCATGCTCGGTGGCTCCGTGGAGTTCCTCGCCGACGCCGAGCTGCGCAAGCGTGGGCTCGAGCCCGCAGGCGAGACGGCCGAGGAGTACCAGGCCGAGTGGCCCGGCACCGTCGAGCGCATCAAGGCCCAGGTCGCCAACGAGCACGACGAGGTCCGCGAGCTCGGCGGCCTCTACGTCGTCGGCACCGAGCGTCACGAGTCGCGCCGCATCGACAACCAGCTGCGTGGTCGTTCCGGCCGTCAGGGCGACCCGGGCGAGTCCCGGTTCTACCTCTCGCTCCAGGACGAGCTGATGCGCCTGTTCAAGTCCGACTGGGTCGACCGTGTGCTCCAGGTGCTCAAGATCCCGGACGACGTCCCGATCGAGAACAAGCGGGTCACCAGCGCGATCGCCAACGCGCAGGGCCAGGTGGAGTCCCAGAACTTCGAGTCCCGCAAGAACGTCCTCAAGTACGACGACGTCATGGACCGCCAGCGCAAGGTGATCTACGCCGAGCGCCGCGAGGTCCTCGAGGGCAAGGACCTGCAGGAGCAGATCCGCACCTTCCTCGACGACACGGTCGCCGGCTACGTCACCGGCGCGACCGAGGAGTTCGCCGAGGAGTGGGACCTCGAGGCGCTGTGGACCGCGCTGCGGCAGATCTACCCCGTGAGCGTCGACTACCAGGTGCTCGAGGGCCAACCTGGACCGCGACGAGCTGATCGCCGTCCTCCAGAAGGACGCCCACGAGGCCTACGACCGCCGCGAGGCCGAGGTCGGCGAGCCCGTGATGCGCGAGCTCGAGCGGCGGGTCCTGCTCTCGGTGCTCGACCGCAAGTGGCGCGAGCACCTCTACGAGATGGACTACCTCCGCGAAGGCATCTACCTCCGGGCCTACTCCCAGCGCGACCCGCTCGTGGAGTACCAGCGCGAGGGCTTCGAGATGTTCTCCGCGATGATGGACGGCATCAAGGAGGAGACGGTCGGGTTCCTGTTCAACCTCGAGGTCCAGGTCGACGTCGAGGAGGAGGACGACGACGAGGAGATCGAGGTCGTCGAGCCGATGCGCCAGGCGGTGCCGGCCTTCGACCAGTCCGGCGAGCAGGTGGCGGGCCAGCGGGAGGTTCCCCAGATCCGCGCGAAGGGTCTCGAGCGTCCCAACGCGCCGACCAAGCTGGCCTACTCCGCGCCCAGCGAGGACGGCGAGGCCGAGGTCAAGGGCACGCCGGCCTCCACCGCCGACGACGAGTTCGCCGGGGTCGGCCGCAACGACAAGTGCCCCTGCGGGTCGGGCAAGAAGTACAAGCAGTGCCACGGTCGCCCCGGCGGCCCGACGGGCCTGACGGCCCGCATCAGCTGAGCCACGACGAAGGGGCGCCTGCTCTGCAGGCGCCCCTTCGTCATGCCCACTCCAGCGCCGTGCAGCACCAGCGCTGGTCGATCGCCTCGAAGCGGGCGGCGAGCGCCCGGGAGCGCTGGCCGTAGCGCACGTGGGCGCTGACCTCGGCGACGTCGCGGCTCACGAAGCACGCGTGGACGCCGAGCAGGTGCGGTCGCACGGGCTGCACGCGGCCCTGGCCGGCCTGGTGCCGACCGGCACGGGCGACCAGCTGGGCACGCCGCTCGAGGTTCTCGAAGACCTCGCGAGAGCTCCACCGCAGCAGCTGGGTGACCGGACGGTCCCCGCCGACGATCTCGACGGCGGCCTGGACGTAGCGCCGCGCCCACTGCTCGAGGCCGCGGCGCAGCGGCTGCTCGATGGCGATCACGTCGGCCCAGGGGCGCCCGCCGCGGTCGACGCCCGGACCGGCGTCGGGCGGGTCGTGCCGCGGCTGCAGGTCGAGGGCCAGCGTTCCCTGGACGCTGGCCAGCGGCGCTGCTGGGCGCAGCGGCACGACCGTCCGGCCGGACGTGTCGGGGGAGGCGTGAGCGGTGGGCGCGGTCGCGGTCGGGTGGGTCACGGTGTCTCCTCGGGTCGGTCGGCGGGCAGCCGAAGGCGGGTCGTGGGGTGGATGAGGTCGGGGTCGGCGCCGATCGCGGCCTCGTTGAGCGCGTAGATCTCGGGCCAGCGGTGGGGGTCGCCCAGGTGGCGGGCGGCGATCTCCCACAAGGTGTCGCCCGGACGGACCACGACCTCGCCGGCCGGCCGGTGGTCGCGGATCGGGCCGGTGCCGACCAGCGCTCGTCCGGGCAGGCCGACCGCGCGGTCGGGGAGAGGCAGCCCGGCGAGCGTGGATGCCGGTCCGCGCTCGGTGTGCGGGTCGCCCGGCGTGGCCGAGGCGGGCGCGGTGAGGCCCGGGGCCAGGAGCCCTGCGGCGAGCCCGGCGCCGCAGGCCGCCAGCACCCAGCGACGTACGGCATCGGGGACGCCCCGGACCGGGCGGGTGCCGTCGCCGAGCGCCTCGAGAACCGTCGCGCTGGCGGCCGACCAGAGCCAGGCGACGCCCAGCACGGCGACGGCCGCGCACAGCCGCACGACGAGGTTGTCGAACGCCGCGTCGGCCGCACCCTGGCCCGCCACGGGCAGCAGCCAGGCCTCGAGACCGGCCGCGACGGCGGTCGCCGCGAGCCACACGGTGAGGCACCGCACCGGAGAAGCAGACATCCCGAGACCTACGATTCGTGCGTTTGCGTTCGTTTACGTCAGGAAACGCCTCCTTGCATTCGTTGTCAACGGTCCATCCACAGCGGCTGTGCGTCGCCGTCCGGTCGTGGCAGGGTCGGGGCATGACGTGGGAGGAGGAGCTCTTCGCGGTGCTCGACGACCTCGAGCAGCAGGCCGAGGCGCTCTACGGCGCCGACCGGGACGCCGAGCTCGCCGACCGCAGTCGCTCGGAGTACCAGCAGGTCACGCTCGCCAGCCGGCTGATGGCGTCGCTGGGGACGCCGGTGCGGCTCGAGGTCGCCGGTGTCGGCGTCGTGGCCGGGGCCCTCGACCGCGTGGGCTCGGGCTGGTGCCTGATCGCTGGCCCCGGACAGGACTGGGTCGTGCGCCTCGCGGCCGTCCTCGCCGTGCACGGGGCCTCCGACCGCTCCGTGCCCGAGGTGGCCTGGTCGGCGGTCGCCCGGCTGGGTCTGGGGTCGGCGCTGCGCCGCCTGGCCGACGCGGGGGAGCGGTGCGTGCTGCACCTGCTCGACGGGACGAGCCACGAGGCGACGTTGCGCCGGGTCGGCGCGGACTTCGTCGAGGTGGTCGAGGGGGAGGGGCGGGTCGTGCTCGTGGCCGTCGCCGCCGTGGCGGCCGTGCAGAGCCGCGACTGAGACCGGCCGGGGCTCAGCCCCTGCTCAGGTCGCGTCGGTGTCGTACGGCGGGACCTCGCCGTCGAGGAGCGGCCGCTGGCCGCGGCGCACGGGCCGGGGAGCAGGCTCGTCGTCGTCGAGGTCGTCGTCCTCGAGCGCCTCGGCGATGTGCCGCTTCACGATCGCGCGCGGATCGAGGTCGCGGAGCTCGAGGTCGGCGTACTCCGGCCCGAGCTCCGCGCGCAGCTCGTCGCGGGCGTTGGTGGCCAGCGCCCGCATCCGGCGCACGAGCTGGGCCGCCTGCTTGGCCAGCTCGGGGAGCTTGTCGGGGCCGAAGACGAACACCGCCACGAGCGCCAGCACGGCGAACTCCGACAGGCCGACGTCGAACACGCGCCTGAACCTACAGCCTCGGTGTCAGGTCAGAACTTGCTGGTCGGTGTCAGCCCGAGCTGCATGCCGGCGAGCCCACGTCCCCGACCCGACAGCTTCTCGGCGATCGAGGTGAGGGCGGCCGCTCCCGGAGCAGTCGGGTCGGACTCGACGATCGGCTTGCCCGCGTCGCCACCCTCGCGCAGCGAGGGGTCGATCGGGATCGTCCCGAGCACCGGCACGTCGTAGCCGAACCGGGCCGAGAGGGTCTGCGCGACCCGGGCGCCACCACCGGCCCCGAAGATCTCGAGCCGGTGCTCGACGCCGTCGGCGGCGCAGTGCGGGCAGGGGAGGTAGCTCATGTTCTCGACCACGCCGACGACGCGCTGGTGCATCATCGAGGCCATCGTGCCGGCGCGCTCGGCCACCTCGGCCGCAGCCTCCTGGGGGGTGGTCACGACCACGACCTCGGCGCCGGGCAGGTGCTGGCCCAGCGAGATCGCGACGTCACCGGTGCCGGGCGGCAGGTCGAGGAGGAGGACGTCGAGGTCGCCCCAGTAGACGTCGGCGAGCATCTGGAGCAGCGCCCGGTCGAGCATCGGGCCACGCCAGGCGACGACCTGGTCGCGCCGGGGCTTGAGCATGCCGATCGAGATCACCGAGACCCCGCTCGGGGTCGGGACCGGCATGATCAGGTCATCGACCTGCGTCGGCCGCTGGTCGGCGACGCCGAGCATCGCGGGGACCGAGTGTCCATAGATGTCCGCGTCGACCACGCCGACCTTGAGCCCCTGCTGGGCCATCGAGAGCGCGAGGTTGACGGTCACCGAGGACTTGCCGACCCCGCCCTTGCCGCTGGCGATCGCGAAGACCTTGGTCAGCGATCCGGGCTGGGCGAACGGCACCTCGCGCTGGGCCTGGCCGCCGCGCAGCGTCTCCTGGAGGCCGCTGCGCTGCTCGGCGGTCATCACGCCGAGGGTGAGGTCCACCCCGGTGACGCCCGAGACCCGCGAGACGGCCGCGGTCACGTCGCGGTTGATCGTGTCCTTGAGTGGGCAGCCCGCCACCGTGAGCAGGACGGTGAGGTGCACGACGCCGGCGTCGTCGATCTCGACCGTGTCGACCATCCCGAGCTCGGTGATCGGGCGCTTGATCTCCGGGTCGTTGACGGTCGCCAGAGCGGCGTTGACCTGCTCGAGGAGAGGGGAGCTCATGATCCCCGAGTCTAGGCGGTGGTCGCGCCGCTCTCGTCCTCGGCCGGGTGAGCCTCGACACCCTCGCGCTGGCCGTCCTGGGTGCGCTCGTCGAGCTCGCTCAGCAGCGCGCGCAGCTCCGAGCGCAGGAAGTCGCGGGTGGCGACCTCGCCGACCGCCATCCGCAGCGAGGCCACCTCGCGCGCGAGGAACTCCATGTCGGCATGTGCGCGGGCGTTGGCCTGCCGGTCCTGCTCGGCGATGACCTTGTCGCGCTGCTCCTGGCGGTTCTGGGCGAGCAGGATCAGCGGAGCGGCGTACGACGCCTGCAGGCTGAGCATCAGCGTCAGGAAGATGAACGGGTAGTCGTCGAACCGGCTCTCGCCCGGCACCGCGATGTTCCACATGACCCAGAGGGCCACGAACAGCGTCATGTAGAGCAGGAACTTCGCGGTCCCCATGAACCGCGCGAACTGCTCGGCGAAGATCCCGAAGGCGTCGGCGTCGTACGCCGGGCGCCGGACCAGGGGACGCCGGGCCTCCTTGGGGGTGTCCAGGCGGGCCCGCGGCGTGCGCGCCTCAGCCACGACGGACCCCCTGGGAGCGCTCGGAGGAGCGGATCGCCCGGTCGCGCCAGTTCTCCGGGAGCATGTGGTCGAGCAGGTCGTCCACGCTCACGGCGCCGAGCAGGTGGCCGTTCTCGTCGACCACGGGCGCGGCGACCAGGTTGTAGGTCGCGAGGTGGGCCGCGACCTGGTCGATGGTCGCCTCGGGCTTGAGCGGGTCCATCGAGTCGTCGAGCACCCCGGCCACGAGGGTCGAAGGGGGCTCGCGCAGCAGCCGCTGGATGTGGGCGACGCCGAGGAAGCGCCCGGTGGGCGTCTCGAGCGGCTGGCGGCAGACGTAGACGAGCGCGGCAAGCGCAGGCGTCAGGTCGGGGTTGCGCACGTGGGCGAGCGCGTCGGCGATCGTGGCGTCCGGGCCGAGGATCACCGGCTCCGGCGTCATCATCGCGCCGGCGGTGTTCTCGACGTACGACATGAGCCGTCGCACGTCCTCGGCCTCCTCGGGCTCCATGAGCTCGAGGAGCGCGGCGGCGGTCTCGGGCGGGAGGTCGGCGATTAGGTCGGCCGCGTCGTCGGGGGACATCTCCTCCAGCACGTCCGCGGCGCGCTCGGAGTCCAGGTGCTCGAGGATCTCGACCTGGTCCTCCTCGGGCAGCTCCTCCAGCACGTCGGCGAGGCGCTCGTCGTCGAGCGCGGCGACCACGGCCGTGCGGCGCTCCGGCGGGAGGTCGTGGATCATGTTGGCGGCGTCGGCCGGGCGCATCTCGTTGAGCGCGGCGATCAGGTGCGTGGCGCCCTGGGTCTCCTCGCGGCGGGTCAGCCCCTCGACGTCGCGCCACTCGACGACGTGGCTCTGGCCGCGGCGCCGGAACCCCTTGGCGGGCTCCTGGACCGCGACCCGGCTCAGCACCCAGTCGCGGTTGCGCGCCTGCTCCATGGCCACGTCGTAGACGGTGCCGGTGACCCCGGTGCTGGTGATCCGCACGGTGCGGTCGAGCATCTGGCCGATGACCAGAGTCTCGGTCGGGCGCTGCTCGAAGCGGCGCATGTTCAGCAGGCCGGTCGTGTAGACCTGGCCGCTGTCGATGTTGGTGACCCGCGTCATCGGCACGAAGATCCGCCGGCGGCCGAACACCTCGGCCACCATGCCGAGCACCCGCGGCTGGTGGACCTCCGAGCGGACCGCCACCACGAGATCTCGGACCTTGGCGACCTGGTCGCCCTGGGGGTCGAAGATCGGCAGCCCGACCAGGCGGGCCGCGTAGACGCGGGCGGGGGTGGAGCTCACAGTGAGGAACGCTACCGCCCGCCGGCGTTGGTAGGGTCCGCGCATGGCCGCGGCGCGAGGGCAGATCTACCTCCACGTCGGGATGCCCAAGACCGGGACGACCTACCTCCAGGCGACGTTCGAGAAGTCGCGTGACCAGCTGCTCCGCCACGGCGTCGAGCTGCTGCCCCCGACGCGCGACGAGGCCTACTGGCTCTCACTGAGCGTGCTCGACCGGCTCCATGCCGACCGGGACCCGGCGGAGGCCTTCGCGACCTGGGACGAGTTCGTCACCGCCGCGTCCGCCAGCCGGTCTCCACGGCTGCTCGTCTCCGAGGAGCTCCTGGGCGGCGCGTCGCCCGAGCAGCTGCGACGGCTGGTCCGGGCCGTCCCCGAGCGCGAGGCGCACGTGGTGCTGACGATCCGGGGGCTGAGCCAGCTGCTGCCCTCGACGTGGCAGCAGCGGATCCAGCAGGGCAGCCGAGCCCCGGCACTCGAGGACTTCGTCGACCGCGTCGTCTCACGGCGCGGCCGGCTCGCCGACAAGTGGTGGCGCGAGCGTGGCGTGGAGCCCGTCGTCGAGCGCTGGGCCGCCGAGGTGCCACCGTCGCGGATCCACGTCGTGGTCGTGCCCCGGCAGGGTGCCGCCGGCTCCTCGCTGCTCGAGCGCTTCTGTGGGGTCCTGGGCGTGCCTGCCGGCGAGCTGGTGGCCGACCACGGCGACAGCAACCCGGCACTCGGGCGCGCCCAGGCCGAGCTGCTGAGGCTGGTCAAGGAGCAGGTGCCCCGGGAGCTGATGGACCGCCACGGCTACGTCCCCGTGGGCAAGTGGTGGCTCGCGCGCCAGCACCTGGCACCCCAGGGCGGGACACCTCCGCGCATGCCGCTGCGGTTCCGGGGCTGGTGCGAGGACGAGGCCCGGAGCACGATCGACTTCCTTCGTGCGAGCGGGGTCGACCTGGTCGGTGACGTCGACGACCTCCTCCCTGCGGACGCCGACTTCGATGACGCCGCCGCTCCGAGCGAGACCGAGCTGCTCGCCGCCGCGGTGCAGGCCCTGGCCTCGATCGGGGTGGAGCGCACCGAGCGACAGGTTGCTCGGCGCCGGTCGCTCAGGTCCGACCCGTCCCGGCCGATGGACCCAGTGCGGCGTGCCCGTCGGGGCAGGCTCGCGCCCAGGATTGGAAAGCGCTGGTTCGGGTAGAGTCACCCCAGCCAGAAGCGGGGGGATAGGCCGGCACCGACCGGCGTGGAAGAAGGATCGCGAGGCATGTCCAAGCACGCCGGTCCGCACGACCCGGAGGAGCGCAACGGCGCCGCGGTCGCGACGATCGCCGTCGTCGGCCTGCTCGGCCTGGTCGTCTCCGCGCTGGCGATCTTCCGCCCCGACGACCCGGGCACGACGGGCGCCGCTGACGTGGCGTTCGCGACCAGGCCGCCCGCGGTCTCGCAGACGACCGAGTCGCCCACCCCCTCCGTGCTGCCCGACGGACAGCGGGTGCTGCCGGCGCCGACGATCCGGCCGCAGGAGCTCGGCAAGGTCGGCCGCGAGCTGCGGCGCAAGACCCAGCGGGTGGTGCAGCGGCCGGCCACCACCTTCCGGGTGAGCACGTTCAACGTCCTCGGGGCCTCCCACACCAACCCCGGTGGCAACAAGCGCGGCTGGGCGGGCGCCGGCACCCGCATGTCGTGGGCCGTCTCGGTGCTGCGGTCCTCGGGCGCCGACGTCGTGGGGTTCCAGGAGTTCGAGGAGTCCCAGTACCGCACGTTCGCGGGGCAGACCGCCGGCACCTGGGACGTCTACCCGGGCCTGAGCGGTGACCCGCGCGCCGTGCGCAACTCGATCGCCTGGCGCACCGACACCTGGCAGCTCGTCGACGCGGCCACGATCCCGATCCCGTACTTCCGCGGCCAGCGGGTCCCGATGCCCTACGTGCGGTTGCGCAACATCGCCTCGGGTCAGGACGTCTACTTCATCAACGTCCACAACCCCGCCACGACCGGTCGCTGGGGGAACAACGAACGCTGGCGCGACGCGGCGACCAGCCTCGAGATCGGCCTGATCAGCCAGCTGCACACCGCCGGGTTCCCGGTGGTGCTCACCGGTGACTTCAACGAGCGCGAGGAGGTGTTCTGCAAGGTCACCGGCTCCGGGGCGATGCGGGCCGCCAACGGCGGCTCGGTCGGCGGCTCGTGTGCGCCGCCGCCGGACATGAACGTCGACTGGATCTTCGGCTCCTCGGTCATCGAGTTCGCCAACTTCCTCGCCACCAAGGGCGGCTTGGTGCAGCGCGCGACCGACCACCCGTTCGTCGTCGCCGACGCCACGATCCCGCCGCTCGAGGCGCTGCCGACCGGCGGCTGAACCCGCCCGCCGCCGACGACCCTGCCCGAAAGGACAGGTGGTGACGCGAGGGGCAGGTGTGACAATGGGTGCTCGTGAGCACCTTGCGCATCCCGTCCCTGGCCGTCTCGGGCCTCCTGGCCGTCGTGGGCGCACTGGTCGCGTCCGTCCTCACCGGTGTCGCGCCGGTCGGGGCAGCCACCGGGCCGATGGGCTCACCGCTCTCGGTGTCGGCCCCGGCGCGGGCGAAGGTCGGCCACTTCGTGCCGCCGGCGGGCGCCAACTTCAACAACCCGCTCGGGACCCCCACCCAGCAACGCAAGCTGCTCCAGCAGGTGATCCGCACGGTCAACAGCGCACCGGCGGGCTCGACGATCCGGATGGCGGTGTTCTCGTTCGGTGACCCGCAGACGGCGGACGCTCTCCTGGCGGCCCGCGCCCGGGGCGTCAACGTCAAGCTGGTCTTCGCCGGCGAGAACGTCTACCCGGCCATGGCCCGCCTGCGCGACGCGATCGGCACCGACACCGGCAAGCCGTCGTTCGTGGTGATCTGCCAGAACAGCTGCCGGGGCGAGAAGGGCCAGATGCACGCCAAGTACTTCTCGTTCACCGCGGCGGGCTCGGCCCGCTGGATCACGATGGTCGGGTCGGTCAACCTCACCCAGCACAACGCCCAGGACCAGTGGAACGACCTCTACACCCGCGTCGACGACCGGGCGTACTTCCGGGCGTTCGGGCG
>NZ_JANINT010000050.1 GCF_024509035.1 Nocardioides sp.
GCCAGCGGCCTGGACCGCGTGGTGGCGGTGGTGACCGGGGTGTCGCTGGCGGTCGGGTTCGCCGCCGTCGTACCGCTGGAGTGGTGGAGCCTCGGCCTGCTCATCCTCCTCTCGATCACCTTGGGGCAGGCGCTGCGGCTGCGGGACAACCTCATCGAGGTCGCGATCAGCGGGATGCTCGTCCTCGGCGTCGGCTCGCTCGGCGCCGAGGCGGCGGCGGGCCAGCGGATCGCGGAGACACTCGTCGGTGCGGGCATCGGCGTCGCGGCCAACCTGCTCTTCCCGCCGCGCATCCCCACCTCCGACGCCGGCCGCGAGATCGAGGGCCTGGCGGATGCGATCAGCGCCCTCCTGCGACGCACCGCCGACGCCCTGGAGCACCTGGCCGGCGACCGCGGCTCGATCGCGACGGCGGCGGCCGCCTGGCTCGAGGACGCGCGCCGGATCACCCACCACGACGTACCGCGGGTCGGGGCCGCGCTGCTGCACGCCGAGCAGGGGCGCCGCCTCAACGTCCGCGCCGTCGGTACCCCGGATCTCGGGCCCGGCCTGCGACACGGGCTGGAGTCGCTCGAGCACACGGCCCTGACCATCCGCTCGATGTACCGGGCGCTCGCCGACGCCGTCGAGGGCGACCCCGCCTGGCTCGAGGACGACAGCGGCCCGGACGTGCTTCTCGGCCTGGGACTGACGTGTCGTGAGCTGGCCGATGCCGTCGACGCCTTCGGCGAGCTCGTCCGGCTCGAGGCGGCGCCCGCCGGCGAGGTCGAGTCGGCCGACTTCGCAGCGCTGCGAGGGTCGATGCAGGGCCTGCCCGAAGCGCGGCACCGTCTCGAGGACCTGTCCACCGCGGTGGCCGACCCCGCCCTGCGCGAGCTGCACGCCAGCGTGCTGTCGACCGTCAAGCGCGTGCAGCGTGAGCTCGACCTGGAGCAGCGCGTACGGCGTCAGCTCCAGCTGCGCCGCCCGGTCCGCACCTGGCCGGCTCCGCTGCGCCCGCACCCCTCCCGCCGCCGGCCGGCCTCACCTGCCGAGGCCGGCCTCGAGGTCGACGTCGACGCCGAGACCACCGCGTTGCCGCGGCTCTCCGACGACGATGTCGACGAGCGGTGACGCAGACGCGCCCGTTCCGCTCGCCGGCTACCTCGCCGAGACAGGGCCACGCAGGTTGCGCACGACCGTGGGCACGATGGTCAGCACCGAGATCGCGAGCACCAGCACGCTGAGCACGGCGTACGCCGTCCACCCGACCCCGGGCATCGAGGCCCCGAGGAGTCCGAACCCCACACCGAGGACGGCGGGGATCACGGCGACGGTGCCGATCGCCCACGCGGCTGCGCCCGTGATGAGCGACTCCACCCACGCCATCCGCAGCAGCTGCGCGCGGGTCGCGCCGGTGCGGCGCAGCAGGTCGAGCTCGGCCCGGCGGCCGGCGGTGGTCATCACCAGGGTGTTCGCGGCGGCGAGGCCGACGAAGGCCAGGAGCGCGAGGAGGAGCACGGCGGACAGGTGCTGGCTGCTCGCGGCGGCCGTCTGCACGGAGTCGACGTACGCATCCTTGCTCTGCGCGGTGACGCCGAGATCCTTCACCTCGCCGGCGACCTCCGTGGAGGCACCGGGGTCGGTCGAGAGGAGCACGGTGTCGACAGCAGCGTCGGGGTCGTGGGCGGCCACGGTGGAGACGCCGACCAGGTAGTCGCCGAACCCGAGGCCGCGGTCGTAGACCGCGACGATCAACGCCTGCGTCTCGGTGTCGTCGGGGAACCGCATGGTCACGTGATCGCCGATGCCCTTGCCGAGGTCGAACTTCGCGTCCGCGCTGATCGCGACGGTGTCCTCGCCGTCGAGGTCGGCGAGCGAGCCCGCGGTCACGTCCGGGTCGAGCGCGTCGCCGGCGCCACCGTCGGGCAGCACGCGCAGCTGGAACGGCTCCCACGCCAGCCCGCTGAGCGCCGACGGCATCTCGTCGTCGGTGCGCACCTGGGTGCCGACGGTGGACAACGCGGTCGCGGAGCGTACGCCGGGCAGGTCGGCGATCCGGTCGACCTGGGCGGCCGTGATGCCACCGGAGCCGGCGGGGGTCGCGACGAGCTCGGCGTGGATGCCGGCGTCGAGCTGGCGCGTGGCCGCCTCCGAGACGGTCTTGTCCACGCTGGTCTGCACGGTGCCGGCCGAGAGCGCCAGCGCGAGCGGGACGATCGCGGTGGTCAGCCGGCGCGCGAAGCCGCGGGTGTTCGCGAGCGCCATCGCGGTGCTGACCCCGCCCGTCCGGGAGATCAGTGACGAGCTGTGGCCCAGGAGCCGCGTCACCAGCAGCGGGCCGGCGAGCGCGGCGGCACCGACCAGCAGGAAGGCGGAGGTCGCGGCGACCGCGGCACCGATCGTGCCGGGCACGGCGACGGAGGAGAACGCGCTCGACAAGCCGGTGCCGGCCAGGACCGCGGCGGTGATGAGCCGGGCGCGCCCGATTCCGGGCTTCTCGATCGTCGCCTCACGGACCGCGGCCGTGGGCGCCATCCGCAGCGTCTCGCGAGCGGCCAGGCGGGCGGCGAGCAGCGCGACCGGCAGCAGCAGGGCGACCGCGGCCAGCGCCGGGATCGGCGAGAGCGTCAGCTGGAAGCCGGCGGAGACGATGCCGCTGTCGACCAGCGTCGGGGTCAGCAGGCGGGCCGCGAACAGGCCAGGCACGGCGCCGAGCGGGGCGGCGACCACGGTGACGAGGAGGACCTCGGCGCCGACCATCCGGCGTACCTGCTTCCGCGTCGCACCGATCGCGCGCATCAGGGCGAACTCACGACGCCGGCGCCGGATCGCGAGCGCGAAGGTCGAGGCGACGACGAGGACGACGACGCCGAGCGCCGTACCGGCGAACGAGCCGGCCAGCGTGGCGAGCAGCGCGGCGTCGCCGGCGCCGTCGACCTGGGCGCGGATGCCGGACTCCATGACGACGCCGGTCGCGGAGATCAGGGCGGCGGCCAGCATCAGGACGATGAAGGTGCCGGCGACGCCGCCGCGGTCGGCGCGGACGGCGGCACGGGCGTTGCGGACGGTGGGACCGAAGGTGGCGGACATCGTGGTCACGGCGCTCACCGGCCCGTGCTCAGGGCGACCATGCGCCCGGTGATCTGCTCGACGGTCGGCGCGTCGAGCTGGTCGACGAGCCGCCCGTCGGCGAGGAAGAGGACCCGCTCGGCGGCCGAGGCGACCTGCGGGTCGTGGGTCACGAGGACCACGGTCTGGCCCTGGCGGCGCGCGGTCTCGCGGAGCACGTCGAGCACCTGCGCGCCGGTGCGGGAGTCCAGGGCGCCGGTCGGCTCGTCGGCGAAGACGACCGTGGGTGCGGTGATCAGCGCGCGGGCGATCGCCACCCGCTGTGCCTGGCCGCCGGACAGCTCACCGGGCAGCCGGTCCTCCATGCCGGTCAGGCCGACGGACTCGACCAGCTCGGCCTGCCGGGCCAGGTCGGGCTCGCGGCCGCTGAGGCGCACCGGTAGCTGGATGTTCTCGGCGACGGTGAGGTGGTTGATCAGGTTGTAGGCCTGGAACACGAAGCCGATGTGCTCGCGGCGGAACCGGGTCAGCCGGTCGGCCGACATCGTGCTGATGTCGACGTCGCCGATCAGCACCCGCCCGCTGCTGGGGGTGTCGAGGCCGGCCGCGGTGTTCAGCAGCGTGGACTTGCCGGACCCCGAGGGGCCCATCACGGCGGTGAACGATCCGGGGCTCAGGGCGAGCGACACCGACCGCAGCGCGGTCACGGGCGCCGGCCCTCCGTCGTAGCTCTTGGTGACGTCGAGCAGGCGTACGGCGGTCTGCGTGCCGACGTCGGCCGGGTTGGTCGGGGGGAGGGTCTGGGTGGTCACGGGGTGCTCCGTAGGTCGTGGGATCTCTCGATTCATCACCTACGACGTTAGGAAGCGAGAACCCTCCCCACGAGCCTCGCGAGAACGGTCCTCGGCGCTTGCATCCTTCGATGCAACGCCGTCCGCAACGGGGTGCGGACGATCAGTCGGGGACCTCGACCACCCGGTTCTGGTACGCCCACACCGCCGCCTGCAGCCGCGACCGGACGCCGAGCTTGGGCATCATCCGAGCCAGGTGCGACTTCACCGTGGACACCTCCAACACCAGCTGCTCGGCGATCTCCTCGTTCGACATGCCCTGGGCGAGGAGCAGCAGGATGTCGAGCTCGCGGGCGGTGAGCAGCTCGGTGGCGCGGCCGGCGGTGACGGGCTGGGTCTGGCGGCGGGTGGTGAACTCGCGGAGCACCCGGCGGGTCAGCGACTGGTCGATCGTGCCGTTGCCGGCCGCCACCGAGCGGACGGCACCGACGATCACCGCTGGGTCGGCGTCCTTGAGCAGGAAGCCCGAGGCACCCGCCTCCAGAGCGCCGAAGACGTAGTCGTCGATGTCGAACGTCGTCAGCACCAGCACCGGGATCGGGTCCTCGACGCCCGGCCCGCACAGCGCGCGGGTGGCGGCGATGCCGTCCTGGCCGGGCATCCGGATGTCCATGCAGACCACGTCCGGACGCAGCTGCTGCGCGGTCGAGACCGCCGCGAGGCCGTCGGCGGCGACGCCGACGACCTCGATGTCGGCCTCGGCGCCGATCAGCGTGGCGAGGCCGGCGCGGATCAGCGGCTGGTCGTCGGCGATGACGACGCGGATCATGGGGTCTCCTGAGGATCGGTCTGAACGTCGGGGTCGCGCGGGATCCGCAGCAGGACCTGCCACCCGCCGCCGGAGGTCGGGCCGTGCTCGAGCCGCGCGCCGGTGAGGTCGGCGCGCTCGCGCATGCCGACCAGGCCGAACCCGCTCGACCCGACCGCCACGTCGGGCGGCCGCGTGCGCGGGCCGTTGCGCACACTGACCACCAGCGACGCGGCGTCGCGGTCGTCGACGACCACCTCGCAGCGGGCGCCGGGCGCGTGGCGAGCGGCGTTGGCGAGCGACTCCTGCACCATGCGGTACGCCGCGAGCTGGGCCAGCGGGCCGATCCCCTCGCCCAGCGAGTGGTCGGGCGCCTCGAGGACGGTCAGCTCCACCGGTGTGGCGGCCGAGAAGTCCGACGTCAGGGCTGCGAGGCCGCCGAGGTTCTCGATGCGCGTCGGGGTCGTGCCCGAGGCGGAGTCGTCGTCGCCGACCCGCAGCAGACCCACGAGGCTGCGCAGGTCGTGGAGGACCGACACGCTCTGCCGGCGTACCTGTGCGGCAGCCTCCTTCGCGCCCTCGGGGTCGGTGTCGATCTGGGTGCCGATCGCGGCGCTCATCACCGCGATGCCGGAGAGGTGGTGCGCGGCGATGTCGTGCAGCTCGCGCGCCATCGCCGTGCGCTCGCGGGCCACAGCGGCGGTGAGCAGCGCATCGCGCTCGCTGAGCAGCGCCCGCTGCTGGTCCTCGCGCGCGGCCCGCGACTCGCGCCGGGTGGCGACCAGGACACCGACCAGCACCGGCACGCCGATCGTGCCGGTCGCCTGCAACAGCGGGCCGCCGACGGACGTCAGCATCGGGTCGTCGAGCCGCAGGCCAGCGACGAATCCGCCACAGGCCACCAGGCCGCCCGCGGCGACCAGCGTCGGCCAGGTCTGCCGCACGGGGCGAGTGACGGCGACCAGGTACGCCGCCACCATGACGAAGAACCCGGTGACGTTGGTGGCGTCTCCCAGCGTCGCGCCCCCGGCGAACACGGCGGCAGGAGCGGCCATCAGCAGGGCGACCTGGGGGTTCGACCACCACCGCAGGAGGAGGAGCGCCTGGAGCGTGACCAGTGCCGCCCCGACCCACCAGCCGATCTCGTCGAGGCCCGGCACGCGCTCGGCGTCCGCACCGGTGGTGACCAGCGGCAGGAGGGCGAACGAGCCGACCGCCAGCGCCCAGCACCCGGCGACGACCCACCGGCGCGGGGTCATCGACCCCGGCGCCACACCACCACCGACTGCCCAGGATCAGGTCCGCGCAGCACCGGGAGCTTGTTGGGCAGCCCGGCCGGGCGTGAGGAGGCCGCCTGGCGCAGTGCCTCGCGCAGGGTCTCGACCTGGCGGCGCAGCTCCTCGTTGCGCTGGGCCAGGGCGGCGGCGCGGTTCTCGAGGTCGAGGATGCGGCGTACGCCCTCGATGCCGATGCCCGACGACGTCAGCTCGGAGATCTCGCGCAGCCGCTCGATGTCGCGGTGGGAGTAGCGCCGCCCACCGCCGACGGTGCGGCCCGGCGAGACCAGGCCGAGCCGCTCGTAGGTGCGCAGCGTCTGCGGGTGGAGTCCGCTCAGCTCCGCCGCGACGCTGATGACGAAGACGGCGGCGTCGGGCCCGGGCGGTTCGAACGTCGGTCGACGGGTCGGCACGGTGGTCTCACGCCTCCTCGAAGAGTCCGGATCGCAACGGCTTGCCGGTGGTCGCCTCGCGGTAGGCCTGGACGGCCTCCCGCGCCTTGGCGTCGAGCACCGCCGGCACCTGGACCTCGACCGTGGCGAGCAGGTCGCCCTTGCTGCCGTCGGCCTTGGGCGCGCCCTTGCCGCGCACTCGGAAGGTCCGCCCGCTCGGCGTGCCGGCCGGGACCTTGAGGGTCACCGGCGCGCCGCCGAGGGTGGGGATCTTGATGTCCGCGCCGAGCGCGAGCTCGTCGAAGGACACCGGCACGTCGAGCGTGAGGTTGTCGGCCTTGCGGCCGAAGAGCCGGTGCGGCGCGACCTTGACGGTGACGTAGAGGTCGCCGGCCGGGCCACCGTTCTCGCCGGCACCGCCCTTGCCGCGCAGGCGGATGCGCTGCCCGTCGCGTACGCCGGCGGGGATCCGCGCCTGGATCGACCGTGCGGAGGTGCCGCGCCCGGATCCGTGGCAGGTCGGGCACGCCTCGTCGTAGATCAGCTGGCGACCACCGCACCGCGGGCACGTCTCATTGATCGAGAACGCGCCACCGGCCGAGGCCACCACGAACCCGGCACCCTCGCACTCGGGACACACGTGCGGCTTGGTGCCGGGCTTGCCGCCGGTGCCGTGACAGTCGGGGCAGGGCGCGTCGGAGGTCAGCCGCAGCGAGATCGTGACGCCGTCGATGGCGTCGGTGAAGCTGATCGTCGCCGTGGTCTCGACGTCCTGGCCCTTCTGGGCCCGCGGGCGCTGCTGCTGGCGACGGCCGCCCTGACGGCCGAAGCCGCCGCCGAACAGGTCGCCGAACATGTCGCCGAAGCCCCCGCCGCCACCGGCCCGGTCGCGCAGCAGGTCGTCGAGGTTGAAGCCGCCACCGCCGGGCTGGCCGCCGCCGAACCCGCCGCGGAAGCCGCCCGAGCCGTAGAGCTCGCGCATCTCGTCGTACTTCTTGCGCTTCTCGGGGTCACCGACGACGTCGTAGGCCTCGGCGACCGCCTTGAACTTGTCGTGCTTGGCGGTGTCCCCGGGGTTGGAGTCGGGGTGGTTGGCGCGCGCGAGCTTGCGGTAGGCCTTCTTGATCTCGTCGTTCGAGGCGTCCTTCTTCACGCCCAGCTCGGCGTAGAAGTCCTTCTGGGCCCAGTCGGCCCGGAACCCGTCCGTGGTGCTCACGCGCGCACCCCCTCTCCTGTGTCGTTCTGGATGACCATTCCTACTCGGTCGGGCCGCTCGGCGGGTCGACCACCAGCACCTGCGCGGCGCGCACGACCCGCTCACCCATCCGGTAGCCCGCCTTGGCGACCACCTTGCAGGTCGTCACGGTGACCTCGGGGTCCTCGCCGATGTGGGAGAGGGCCTCGTGGACGGTCGGGTCGAACGGGTCGCCGGGCTCGCCGAACTTCGTGAGTCCCAGCCCGGAGACCACCCGCTCGAGCTGCTCGGCGACTGCCTTGAAGCCGCCGTCGAGCTCGGCGTGCTCGCGCGCCCGGTCGATGGTGTCGAGCACGTCGATGATCGGCGTGAGCGCGACGTACGTCGCGTTCTCGCGGATCAGCTCGCGGTCACGGTCGACGCGACGCTTGTAGTTGAGGAACTCCGCCTGCAGCCGCTGGAGGTCGGCGGTCAGCTCGCCGACCGCCCGTTGGGCGACGGTGAGCTCGTCCTCGAGCTCCTGCTCGGCCTGCTGCTCGGCGGCCTCGGCCTCGGCCTCGGTGCTGGGCTCAGCCGCGTCCGCGGCGGGCGGAGGGGCGACCCCAGTCTCCTGGGGCCGCTCCTCCTCCACCTGCGTGGGCTGCTGCTCGTCGTACGACGGCTCCGTCACTTGGACTCGCCCTCGTCGGCCGGGCCCTCGTCGACGATCTCGGCGTCCACCACGTCGTCGTCGGCCTCGCCGGTCGCCCCGGCGGAGCCGCCCGCGGCGGCCGAGTCGGCCTCGGCGGCGGCGTACATCGCGGCGCCCATCTTCTGGCTGGACTCCCCGAGCTTGGTGACCCCGGCGCGGATGTCGTCAGCGCTGGCGTCCTCCTTCTCGAGGGTGGCCTTGAGGGCGTCGACGTCGGTGCGGACCTCGGTCTTCACGTCGTCGGGCAGCTTGTCGGCGTTGTCGTCGAGGAACTTCTCGGTCGTGTAGACGAGCTGCTCGGCCTGGTTGCGCGTCTCGACGGCCTCGCGGCGCTTGGCGTCCTCCTCGGCGTACTGCTCGGCCTCACGGACCATCCGGTCGATCTCGTCCTTGCCGAGCGCCGAGCCGCCGGAGATCGTCATGGACTGCTCCTTGCCGGAGGCCTGGTCCTTGGCGGTCACGTGCACGATGCCGTTGGCGTCGATGTCGAAGGTGACCTCGATCTTCGGGATGCCGCGCGGGGCCGGCGGGAGGCCGGTGAGCTCGAAGTTGCCGAGCGGCTGGTTCTGCGCCCACATCTGGCGCTCGCCCTGGGCGACCTTGATCTCGACCGACGGCTGGTTGTCGTCGGCGGTCGTGAAGATCTCCGAGCGCTTGGTCGGGATGGTGGTGTTGCGCTCGATGAGCGTGGTCATCACGCCGCCCTTGGTCTCGATGCCGAGCGAGAGCGGGGTGACGTCGAGCAGCAGCACGTCCTTGACCTCGCCCTTGAGGACGCCGGCCTGGAGCGCGGCGCCGACGGCCACGACCTCGTCGGGGTTGACGCCCTTGTTGGGCTCCTTGCCGCCGAGCAGCTCCTTGACGACGTCGGTCACGGCCGGCATGCGGGTGGAGCCGCCGACGAGCACGACGTGGTCGATGTCCTTGACCGCGACGCCGCCGTCCTTGAGCACGCTCTGGAAGGGGCCCTTGGTCCGGTCGAGCAGGTCGGCGGTGAGCCGCTGGAACTCGCTGCGGGTCAGCTTCTCCTCGAAGTGCAGCGGGCCGGACTCGCCGTGGGTGATGTAGGGCAGGTGGATCGTGGTCTCGGAGGAGGAGGACAGCTCGATCTTCGCCTTCTCGGCGGCCTCCTGGAGGCGCTGCTTGGCGATCTTGTCGGCGGCGAGGTCGACGCCGTTGTTGTCCTTGAACTTCTTGACCATCCACTCGACGATGCGGGCGTCCCAGTCGTCACCGCCGAGGTGGTTGTCACCGGAGGTCGCCTTGACCTCGACGACGCCCTCGCCGATCTCGAGCAGGGACACGTCGAACGTGCCGCCACCGAGGTCGAAGACGAGGATCGTCTGGTCGTCGCCCTTGTCGAGGCCGTAGGCCAGCGCGGCCGCGGTCGGCTCGTTGACGATGCGGGAGACGTTGAGGCCCGCGATCTCGCCGGCCTCCTTGGTGGCCTGGCGCTGGGCGTCGGAGAAGTACGCCGGGACCGTGATGACTGCGTCGGTCACGGGCTCGCCGAGGTAGGCCTCGGCGTCGCGCTTGAGCTTCTGCAGGACGAACGCGCTGATCTGCTGCGGCGTGAAGTCCTTGTCGTCGATCTTGGTCTTCCAGTCGGTGCCCATGTGACGCTTGACCGACCGGATCGTCCGGTCGACGTTGGTCACGGCCTGGCGCTTGGCGACCTCGCCGACGAGGACCTCGCCGGACTTGGCGAAGGCCACGACGGACGGGGTCGTCCGGGCACCCTCGGCGTTGGCGATGACGGTGGGTTCGCCACCCTCGAGAACGGCCACGACGCTGTTCGTCGTGCCCAGGTCGATGCCGACCGCACGTGCCATTTCTGCTACCTCCGCAAAATCGAGTCTTCGGGTGCTGTCATCCTCGCACCGGTCGGTGTGAGTCTGGCAAATAAGTTGAGTCGGTTCAACTCAACTTCGTTCACCCGGTCCAACGCACCTCTGCCCGTTGGTGTTCCCGGTTGCCCGACCGATTTCCGTTGACCCGCCCGAAAGTTTCGGGCGGGTCAACGCGCTGCGGCGGCCAGTGCGGCGGCCACGGCGGCGGTCGCCGGTACGCCGTCCGCCCCCGGACGGAACACCAGCCCGACCCGGCGCCGGCCGAGGCCGGGCAGCTCGACACTGCGCACCCCCGGAGCCCGGTGCGCCTCGAGCGCGGAGGCCGGGAGCACGCTGACCCCGAGCCCGGCGGCCACCAGGTTCTGCACGACCACATAGTCGTCGGTGACGTGGCGGATCGCCGGCTCGAACCCGGCCGCCTCGCAGCACGCGACGAGGTGCGCCCGACACCGGACGCAGCCGCCGATCCACTCCGCGTCGCTCAACTCCGCCAGTCCGGCGACGGCGCGGTCCCCCGCCGGCAGCACGAGGTGGACGGGCTCCTCGAGCACCGGGCGCCACTCGAGCACGCCACGCCCTTCGGGCGGCCCGTCGTAGCCGAACACCAGCGCGAGGTCCGCGTCGCCGGCCAGCACGGCCGCCATCGCCTCGGGCGGCTCGGCCTCCTCGAGGCCCACCTCGAGCCCCGGCCGTTCGCGCGCCAGGTCGCCGAGCGCCGTCGGCACCAGGGTCGCGGCCGCGGACGGGAACGCCACCAGCCGCACCCGACCGCCCCGCAGCTGCGCGAGGTCGGCGAGCTCCTCGCCCGCGGCGTGCAGCTCGGCCGCGATCACGTCCGCTCGGCGCAGGAGCGCCGTACCGGCCTCCGTCGGGCGTACGCCGGAGGGCCCGCGCAGCAGCAGCGGCCCACCGACCTCGCGCTCGAGCCGGGCGAGGTGCTGGCTCACCGCGGGCTGCGTCCAGCCCAGATCGCGCGCGGCGGCGCTGATGGAGCCGGCGCGCGCCACGGCCCGGAAGATCAGCACCCGGCGCGGGTCGAGGACGTCCATGACCCAAGCATCGCTTATGGGGCGTGCAACGAGAACGGGGATTCCTTGGAGCGACGGGACCGCCGATGGTGGACGCATGCTGACCATCGGCCTCATCGGAGGCATGTCCTGGCACTCGACCGA
>NZ_JANINT010000051.1 GCF_024509035.1 Nocardioides sp.
CGGCGAGCTGGTCGAGACCGACTGGGACACCGCCATGGGGCGCATCGTCGCCCGCTCCCAGCAGCTGCTCGAGGAGAAGGGCCCGCTCAGCCACGGCTTCTACACCAGCGGCCAGCTGTTCATCGAGGAGTACTACACCCAGGCCGTCATCGGGAAGGCCGGCCTCGGCACGCCCCACATGGACGGGAACACCCGGCTGTGCACGGCCACCGCGGCCGCCGCGCTCAAGGAGTCGTTCGGGGCGGACGGCCAGCCCGGGTCGTACGAGGACATCGAGCACTGCGACGCCCTGTTCCTCTACGGCCACAACATGGCCGAGACCCAGACCGTGCTGTGGTCGCGCATCCTCGACCGCACCCGCGGCGAGGACCCGCCGCGGGTGGTCTGCGTCGACCCGCGCCGCACGGCCGTCGCCGCCGAGGCCGAGCGCACCGGCGGGGTGCACCTGACCCCGCGCGTCGGCACGAACCTCGCGCTGATGAACGCGCTGACCCGCGAGCTGCTCGAGCACGACGAGTGGATCGACCACGCCTGGGTCGCCGAGCACACCCTCGGGCTGGACGACCTGCGGGCCGCGGTGGCGCCGTACACGCCGGAGAAGGCGGCGGAGATCTGCGGCATCGACGCCGACGACGTACGCCGGGCCGCGCGGATCTTCGGGGAGTCCGAGGCGGTGCTCTCGACGGTGCTGCAGGGCTTCTACCAGTCTCACCAGGCCACGGCGTCGTCGGTCGCGGTCAACAACCTGCACCTGCTGCGCGGGATGCTCGGACGCCCCGGCGCGGGGCTGCTGCAGATGAACGGGCAGCCGACCGCGCAGAACAACCGCGAGACCGGCGCCGACGGCGACCTCACCGGCTTCCGCAACTGGGACAACCCCGCGCACGTCCAGGAGCTCGCCGACCTGTGGAACGTCGACCCGATGACGATCCCGCACTGGGCGCCGCCCACGCACGCGATGCAGATCTTCTCCTACGCCGAGGCCGGCACGATCGAGCTGCTGTGGATCTCGGCGACCAACCCGGCGGTGTCGATGCCGGAGTCCGAGCGGATCAAGCGGATCCTCGGCAGCGACCAGTGCTTCGTGGTCGTCCAGGACCTGTTCCTCACTGAGACCGCGCAGCTGGCCGACGTCGTGCTGCCCGCCGCGGGCTGGGGCGAGAAGACCGGCACGTTCACCAACGTCGACCGCACCGTCCACCTCTCCGAGCAGGCCGTGGACCCGCCCGGCGAGGCGCGCAGCGACCTGGAGATCTGGCTGATGTACGCCGACGCGATGGGCTTCACCGACCAGGACGGCGAGCCGCTCATCAAGTGGCGCACGCCCGAGGAGGCGTTCGGGGAGTGGGTCAAGGCCAGCGCGGGCCGGCCGTGCGACTACACCGGCATCACCTACGACCTGCTGCGCGGGCCGACCGGCGTGCAGTGGCCGCTGGGCACCGACCGGCTGTACGCCGACGGGGTGTTCCCCACCGACACCGAGCGCTGCGAGACCTACGGCCACGACCTGGTCACCGGCGGGACGGTCACCGAGCAGGAGCACCGGGCCCAGGCCCCCGCCGGGCGGGCGTTCCTCAAGGGGGCGCCGTACTCGCCCCCGCACGAGGAGCCCAGCGAGGAGTTCCCGTTCCGCCTCACCACGGGCCGGACCGTCTCGCAGTTCCACACCCGCACCAAGACCGGTCGGTCCCGGCCGCTCGACGCGATGGCTCCCCACGCGTGGGTGGAGCTGGCGGCGGCCGACTCGTCCCGGCTCGGGGTCGCCGACGGCGACCTGGTGCGGCTGGAGTCGCCGCGCGGGGCGATCGAGGTGCCGGTGCGGGTCACCGACGTGACCGAGGGCGCGGTGTTCGTGCCGTTCCACTACGGCGACCACCCGGCCAACGAGCTGACGATGACCGTGTGGGACCCGGTGTCCAAGCAGCCGACGTTCAAGACGGCCGCATGCAAGGTCACTCCGGCACAGACGCACCCTGACAACGGGAGGGAGAGCTGAGATGCCGCACCTGGCGACGTACGTCGGCCTGGCCGACCACAGCGAGCAGACCCTGGCCGACTCCTTCCGCGCGGTGGCCGAGGGCCACGCGCACGTGGCCGACGTGTTCCACCTGTGCCACACCCTGGCCGGCTGGAGCGACGGCCACCGCGACCAGCTCGCGCCGGTGGTCGAGCGCTACGGCGAGGAGGACCTCGAGGAGCCCGAGCGGCTGCACGCGGCCGGGTTGGCGCAAGCGCGAGAGGGCGAGATCGGCCTGCTGCGCGACCTGCAGGACCTGCACGTGCTCGCCTCCCTGGTGCAGACGACGTGGATGGTTATCGCCCAGGGCGCGCAGGGCCTGCGCGACCGCGAGCTGCTCGACATCGCCCACGCGTGCAGCGCCGAGACCGCGCGGCAGATCACCTGGCTCGACACCCGACTCAAGGTGGCGGCCCCCCAGGCGCTCATCGTGGCGCCGTGAGCGGCGGTCACATGCGGGCGCTCACCGTCCGACCGCTCCAGCGGGGGTCGCTGGCCGTCGCGACCGTCCCCGAGCCCGAGGCGGGCGAGGGCGAGCTGCTCGTCGAGGGTGTGGCGATCGGGGTCTGCGGCACCGACAAGGAGATCGTGCGCGGCGACTACGGCTGGGCGCCGCCCGGCAGCGACCGCCTGGTGCTCGGCCACGAGTCCCTGGGCCGGGTGCTCGAGGCGCCGGCCGGCAGCGACCTCGCCGAGGGCGACCTGGTTGCGGGCGTGGTGCGCCGCCCCGATCCGGTGCCGTGCGGGGCGTGTGCCCACGACGAGTGGGACATGTGCCGCAACGGCCGCTACACCGAGCGCGGCATCAAGGAGCTCGACGGCTACGGCAGCCAGCGCTGGACGGTGCCGGAGAAGTACGCCGTGCGGGTGGCCGCCCACCTGGGCCTGGCCGGGGTGCTGATGGAGCCGACCAGCGTGGTCGCCAAGGCGTGGGAGCAGGTCGAGCGGGTCGGCGAGCGCGCATGGTTCGAGCCGGAGCGGGTGCTGGTGACCGGCGCCGGCCCGATCGGGCTGCTCGCGGCGATGATCGGGGTGCAGCGCGGGCTGGACGTGCACGTGCTCGACCTGGTCGACGACGGCCCCAAGCCCGGGCTGGTCCGCGACCTCGGGGCCACCTACCACCACAGCAGCGTCGAGGAGGTCGCGAAGGCGGCCCGACCCGACGTGGTGCTCGAGGCGACCGGGGTCGGGTCACTGGTCTTCGACGCGATCACCGCGACCACGCCGTACGGCGTCGTCTGCCTGACCGGCGTCTCCTCGACCGGCCGCACCCTCCCGATCGACGCCGGCGGCCTCAACCGCGAGCTGGTGCTGGAGAACGACGCGGTGATCGGATCGGTCAACGCCAACACCCGCCACTACCGCGCAGCCGCCGACGCGCTCGCCGCCGCCGACCTCGACTGGCTCGAGCGGCTGATCACCCGGCGGGTGCCGCTCGAGCGGGCCGCGCGTGCCTTCGAGGCGTCCGAGGAGGACGTGAAGGTCGTCATCACGCTCACGTGATGCGGGTCCGCATCGCACCTCAGGTCTAGACATTCGGCGACGACGGCGTAGCGTCCGATACGTGAACGATCTCGGGGGCGCGACTGCGTGCGACCGCCCACACCTCCACCGGGGCCGGTGGTTCGCCCGCGGCCCTCTCACCGTGACGCCCCCGACCGTCGGCCGGGGCACCGGGATACCCGCGTGTAACACGCCCGCCTTACACTGGTTTCCTCGATCGGCTGCGACGCCACGCAGCCTGACCGGGAGCGACACTGCTTGGGGGGCAGGTCGGCCGCGGGGCCGAACGGACGGTTCAGGGGGACTAGGCCGCGCATGACACTGCTCTCAGCCACACGCACACGCGTCATCGGACCGCCGAGCAGGGCGCTGCGCTACCTGCCGGCCTCCGCGCTGGTGCTCGACCTCGTCGTCGTCACAGTGTCGGCGCTCTTCGCCGCGTGGGGACGCCGGCGCTTCGACTTCTTCGAGACCCCCGCCGACGACGCGACGGCGTTCGCCGCGGTCGGCGCGGTGGTGGGGGTCGCCTGGCTGGCGTTGATCGCGCTGCGCGGCGGCTACCGCGACGACCTCTTCGGCGCCGGCACCGAGGAGTACAAGCGGGTCGTGAACGCCAGCCTGCTGACGGCCGCTCTGCTGGGCGTCGGCTGCTACCTGGCGAAGTACCCGCTCTCGCGTGGCTACTACCTGCTGATCTTCGGCGTCGGCGTCCCGGCCCTGATCGTGGGACGACTGGTGCTGCGTCGCGCGGTGCAGCATGCGCGCAAGCAGGGCAAGCTCCAGTTCCGCGTCGTCCTCTCCGGTCTCCCCTCGCACGTCGACGAGGTCGCCACTGCCCTGGCCCGAGAGTCCTGGCTCGGCTACAGCGTCGTCGGCGCCCTGACGCCGGCCGACGACCACCGAGAGCACACCGATCGCGGCATCCAGGTGATCGGCGACTGCGAGGAGGTCACGTCGGTGGTGAAGGACCGCGACGTCGACGTCATCTTCTTCGCCAGTGGGGCGCTCACCTCCTCCACCGAGCTGCGTCGCATCGCGTGGGACCTCGAGCAGCACGACGTCCAGGTGGTGGTCGCGCCCCGGGTCACCGACGTCTCCGGCGAGCGTGTCCGCATCCGCCCCGTCGGCGGGCTGCCGTTGATGCACATCGACGCCCCGCGGTCCCTCGACGCGATCAGCCTGGGCAAGCGGCTCTTCGACGTGGTCGGCGCGACGCTCCTGCTCGTCCTCTTCAGTCCCCTGTTCCTCCTGGCGGCGCTGCACATCAAGCTGGCCGACGGCGGACCGGTCCTCTTCCGCCAGACCCGCACCGGGCGCGACGGCGAGGAGTTCGCGTGCCTGAAGTTCCGCTCGATGGTCCCGGACGCCGAGGAGAGGCTCGACGAGCTGAGGGCCGCTGTCGGGCATGAGCGCGGGCTGTTCAAGCTGAAGGACGACCCGCGCATCACCCGACCGGGCAGGTGGCTGCGGCGCTACTCCATCGACGAGCTGCCCCAGCTGGTCAACGTCCTGCGTGGCGAGATGAGCCTGGTCGGTCCGCGACCGCCGTTGCCGAGCGAGGTCGCCGAGTACGCCTCCGACGTGCACCGCCGGCTCCGCGTGCGCCCCGGCATGACCGGCCTGTGGCAGGTGTCGGGACGCTCCGACCTGTCGTGGAAGGAGGCCGTCCGCCTCGACCTCTACTACGTGGACAACTGGTCGCTCCTCCAGGACCTCAACATCCTCGCCAAGACCGTGGGTGCGGTCCTCCGGTCGCGCGGCGCCTACTGACCGGCCCGAGGCCCCGATTCGGGGCCCTTGGCCGACTTTGCGAGGATGGCCCGCATGTCGCACGCCGTTGACCACGATCCGGCCGGGGTCTAGATGCGACGGTTCATCGCCGCGCGCCGTACGGCGTTCCACGCCGCCTCGCCACGACGCCGCGTGCTCGCAGGCGTGACGCTGGGCCTGGGCGCGGTCGTCGCGGTCCTCGTCCTCCTCGCGCTGCCCCTGGTGGTCGCGTTCTTCGAGTCCGAGGCCGCCAAAAACGACCTGAGCGACGCCAAGGACGCACTGGTGGACGGGCAGGTCTCCGAGGCCCGGGAGCTCACCGCGAGCGCCCGGGGCCACGTCGACAGGGCCCAGGGCGAGACGAACTGGTTCGGCTCGGACGTCTGGGAGGCCCTGCCGGTGGTCGGCGGCTCCGTCGAGGACGCCCGCCACCTGGTCCAGGCGCTCGACGACGCGACCTCCGTGGCCGAGATCGGCGTCGACCTCTATCCCGCTGCGGCCGGGCCCGATGCCACGCTGTTCCGCGACGAGCGGGTCGACGAGGCCACGCTGCAGCGCGTGGTCGCGGGGATCACGCGCGCGACCGAGCACCTCACGTCCGCCGAGACAGCGCTCGGCGAGGTCCGCGGTTCGACGCCCCTCATCGGCTGGTTCATGTCGGATCGTCGCGACGAGGCCGCCGACGAGGTGGACCCGATGGCCGGAGCGGTCACCGACCTCACGCCGATGCTCGAGCGGCTACCCGACGTCCTGGGCTTCAACGGCAAGCGGAGCTACCTCATCACGATGCTCAACCCCGCCGAGCTGCGCTACTCGGGCGGGGCGACGCTGAAGTTCGCGCCCGTCACCTTCGACCACGGCAAGGTCGAGCTCGGTGAGTCCGTCCAGCCGGACGGCAACCCCCAGATGCTCACGCCGATGTCGTGGCGCCCGGTGAACCGCAACCCGTTCCACTACCCCGGCCGTCATCTCCTGACCAGCGCCACCTTCGCGCCGTCCTGGTCGGTCTCGGGCCTGGAGCTCCTCCGGGCGTGGGACAAGAACCAGCAGCAGCACCTGGACGGGGTCATCGCGATCGACGTGGTCGCGCTCGCGCAGCTGCTGGACGTCACCGGCCCCATCACGCTCGACGGCTACGGCGAGCTGACCTCGGAGAACCTCGTCCGCACCCTGGTCGGGAGCTACGAGAAGTACTACCCCGACCCCACGGCGCAGGACTCCCTGAACGACGAGCTCATCCCGGCCTTCAAGGAGAAGTTCCTCGGCGACGGCGACTTCCAGGCGAAGGCGCGGGCGCTCGCGACCGCTGCCGACGAGCGCCACTTCGCGATGTTCTTCCGCGATCGGGTCGTGCAGAAGGGTTTCGCCGCGCTCGGCCTCGACGGCGACCTCGCGGACCCGGAGGGCGACTACTTCGGCGCGTTCACGCAGAACACGAACGGATCGAAGGTCGACTTCTACCAGCGTCGCGACATCGACCTCCGGGTCGAGCTGCAGCCCGACGGGTCCGCCCAGGACGCGCTCACGGTGGTCCTGGGCAACGAGACCCCGCCGTACTCCCTCCCCGGACGCGACCCGAAGAGCTGGTACTTCACCCGGTGGGCCGGTCTCGCGCTCAGCGTCTTCGTTCCGAAGGACACAGAGGTGCAGGACGCCTCGTTTCTCGGCAAGGCGTTCGAGCCGACGCTCCGCAAGTTCTACCGCCACGGGTTCGTCGCGACCAAGGCTCTCCTGCCGCCGGCGAGCAAGGCCCGGTTCGAGATGCGCTACCGCGTCGACGACGCCGCCACCGTCGACGAGTCGGGCGAGCTCACCTACCACCTCGCCTTCGACCCACAGGGCACGGTCTGGGGCCAATCGGTCCGGGTGGAGGTCCAGCTGCCGGACGGCTACACCGCGACCGACCTCCCCGACGGCTGGACCGCCGACGGCGGCACCGTCAGCCTCCCCAACCAGGCGCTGAGCACCAGCCAGGAGTGGGAGATCGTGGCCACGCCCGACGACTAGGGTCGTGAGGCGTCGACGGTGCCGACTCCCAGACAAGGAGATCCCCGAGTGAACCCCGCATCTTCCCGGACGCCATCACCCGGGCTGCTCGCGACCTGGAGGTCGAGGTCGACCGACGTCGCCAGGCGAGCTGCCGTCCGCCACGTGAAGCCGATCGTCAGCCCCGAGGTCTGGGATCGGTTACGTGGGCACAGCGACCCGCCGCGACCCAGCCTCACCGACATCGCGAAGAGCACCGGCACCGACAAGTGGGGCGTCCACTACTACACGCCCCACTACGAGCGGCACCTCGAGCACCTCAGGGACGAGGAGTTCCTGCTGCTCGAGATCGGGGTGGGCGGTTACGCCCGCTCCCGACAGGGAGGCGCGTCACTGCGGATGTGGCGGCGGTACTTCCAGCGGGCGGAGATCGTCGGCCTCGACATCGAGGACAAGTCGTTCGTGGACCGGCCCCGCATCACCACCGTGATCGGCGACCAGACCGACGAGACGGTCCTGAGGTCGATCATCGATCGGTTCGGCGTGCCGCTCGTCGTCGTCGACGACGGCAGCCACCGCCCCCGCGACATCAGAGCGACCTTCGAGCGGTTGTTCCCCCTCCTTCCCGACGGCGCGGTCTACGCCATCGAGGACACGCAGACCTCCTACTGGCCCGAGTTCGGTGGTAGCGAGGACCGGCACTCCCGCGACACCACGATGGGGTTCGTCAAGAACCTCGTCGACGGCCTCAACCACGAGGAGTTCCTCGACGACGACTACGAGCCGAGCTACGCCGACACCCATGTCCGGGCGGTGCACTGCTACCACAACCTGGTGGTGATCGAGAAGGGCGACAACCGCGAGGGCACCAACAAGCACCGCGTGCTGCGCAAGCGCTACGGCTTCTCCCGCGACGCCGCGAGCTGAGTCAGTCGCACGCCACCTCGGCAATCAGGGTCCGGGCCCGGTCGCTGAAGGAGAGCGGCGGCCGCGGGACGTCCTCCGCGCGTGGGATGCAGCGGAACTCGGCGACCGCGCGCCGGAGGTCGTCGGCGTCGCGCACCACCGCCACGTCGCGCGGGTCGAACACATCGTGGATCCCCGCGACGTCGTCGCAGATCACCCGGGCACCTGACGCGACGGCGTCGAAGACGCGGTTGGCGATGAAGCCGTGCCGGGCCATGTCGGGCCAGTGGTCGGCAAGGACGATCCCGTGTCGCTGATAGAGCTCGGGCAGCTGGCCGTTGTCGACGTAGGCACCGCACCAGACGTCGTCGGGGAGGTCGTCCCAGCCGCGGCCATAGACGGCAAGGGGCACCCCGGCGTCCACCGCCAGGTGCACGAGCGGGCGGGTGCGGCCGTCGCCGGCGTTGCCCACGAAGACGACGCGGCCGTCGTACGCCCCGCCCACCTCGGCCCCTCCCCTCGCGGGTCGCACGAAGTCGGAGGCCTGGAGCAGCGGCCGGATGGTGCGCCCGGTGCTGGCGGACAGCGCGGCGCTCCACGGTGCGGAGGCGGCGAAGACGTGGTCGTAACCGTCGAGCTCGGCCGGATCGACGTCGTCCGGGTGGCTGATCACCCACAGCACGTTCACCTGACCGGGCACCGGCCGCACCGGATGCAGGCCGCGCAGGGCGAGTGACACGTCGTCGAGCCAGAGCGGGCCGCCCTCGTGGGCACCGCGGCGATAGGTCACCACGTCCTGGCCGAGGCCGCGCAGCGCGTCGGCCAGCGCCTCTGCGAAGTGCGTGTCGCCCCACAGGTCACCCGCCGGGCCCGGCGAGGACGGCAGCTTGATCGACCACCGCCGCACGCGGGTGTCCTCCGAGCCGCGTACGGCGGCTCGGGGGCGTTCGGTGTCTGCCGGGGGGCTCGGGGAGGCCGGGGCGCTCACGCGGCCCGTCACCGTCGCGCGGGCGGCGGGCGCGAGGCGCAGCCCTCCCGGCCGCCCATCGGCGAGCCGGTCCGCGAGGTCGCGCGCGGCCTCCGACAGGGCCAGGTCCCCGCGCAGACCGCCTGCGGTCGCCACGTCCGTCACCCGCAGCGCCACGGCCTCCGCCGAGATCGCGGCGAGCGAGCGGCCGTCCAGCCGCCGGGCGTCGTCAGGCGGATGGCCGACCAGGACGGGCTCGGGCTCCCCGTCGCGCGCGGCCGGACGTCCCGCCGAGAGGATCCTGTCGTCCGCATCGAGCAGCAGAGGCTGCACGCAGGCGACGGCCGGGTCCTCGAGCACGGCGAGCATGGCGCCGATCGCCCCTCGGCGCAGCACGACGCGCGGCTCGAGCACGACCACCACGTCACCGTCGGCGCGGGAGATCCCGACGTTCACCCCGGTCGCGGGCCCGACACCGGCCGGCAGCCGGACCAGGCCCACCTCCGCTCGGTCCTGAAGCGCCGCAAAGAGGCCGAGCGTCTCGGTTGCCGGGGCGCCACAGTCCACGATCAGCACCTGCAGGTCGTGGCCGTCGGTGGCCTCGAGCACGCCGCGCACCGACCGGATCGTGTCCCGCCTGTCGTCGGCCACGACGACGATGGAGGTGAGGTCCGGCCGACGGCTGCGCCCTGCAACGGCGGCCCAGTCGATCGCAGGATCCTCACCGAGCGGCCCTGGTGGCCCCGCTCCGCCCCCACGACCGAGCTGGCGTGCCACCTCGAGGAACCGGTCGCGGCCCGACGGGTCGACAGGCGTGGGATCGAGCCGGCCCGCCGCGACCTCCGCCTCCACCTCCGCCAGCACGCGTCCGACGTTGCCGCGTCGCCACGCCCCGCGGATCAGCGGTGGCCGATCGACGACATGCAGCAGCGGATGCGGGCTGAGCAGCAGCGGCATGCCGTGCTCCACGAAGTCCTCGGCAGCCTCGACGTCGTCGCCGAAGCGGCGTCCCCTCAGCGCCGCGTAGAACTCGCGGTCGAACCACCCCGACGCCAGCCAGTCCAGGGCCCGTGCACGTGGAGAGCGGGCCACCACCTCACCACTCCCGGAGGCCCGAGCGGCTCAGGCCACGTGGACGGGAGTCCACGTGCTGGACCTGCTCGGCCTGGCGGGTGTCGGACACCCGCCCAATCTACGACGCCCGTGCTGAGCGAGCGACGAAACCCGCGATCCCGGGCGAGCTCAGGGTCTCGGGCACAATGCCTGCATGCCGAGCGCACTGATCACCGGGATCACCGGCCAGGACGGTCTCTATCTGGCCGAGTTCCTGCTGGCGAAGGGGTACGACGTCCACGGTCTCATCCGCGGCCAGAACAACCCCAAGCGCGACCTGGTCGAGCGCCTCCTCCCCGAGGTCCGCCTCCACAACGGCGACCTCACCGACATGTCGAGCCTGATCCGGGCCCTGCGGGACTCCGACCCCGACGAGGTCTACAACCTCGGCGCGGTGTCGTTCGTCGCCTACTCGTGGGAGAACGCGCAGCTCACGACCGACGTGACGGCCAAGGGCGTGCTCAACATCCTCGAGGCGGTCCGGCTCCACACCGGTGACCACCCGGAGGGCGTCCGCTTCTACCAGGCGTCCAGCTCGGAGATGTTCGGCAAGGTGCAGGAGGTCCCGCAGCACGAGCGGACCCTCCTGTGGCCGCGCTCGCCGTACGGCGTGAGCAAGGTGTTCGGGCACCACATGACGATCAACTACCGCGAGTCCTACGGCATGCACGCCTCGTCGGGGATCCTCTTCAACCACGAGTCGCCCCGCCGGGGGCCGGAGTTCGTCACCCGCAAGATCAGCGAGGCCGTCGCCCGGATCAAGCTGGGCCTGCAGGACGAGGTCGTGCTCGGCAACCTCGACGCCGAGCGCGACTGGGGCTTCGCCGGCGACTACGTCGAGGCGATGTGGCTGATGCTGCAGCAGCC
>NZ_JANINT010000052.1 GCF_024509035.1 Nocardioides sp.
CGTCACCGGTCCACGGCTGCCACAGCGCGAGACCGACGAGCACGGTCGCGACGATGCCGAGCACCACGTGCGGCGTGTGCACGCGACGCGCGAGCTCACGGCGGCGTGCGGACCCGACCAGTGCCCACCCCACGACCGGCGGGAGCGCGAGCACTCCACCGCGCAGGCCCGCACTGATGGCCATGTCGCGCAACGCGTCGGCCACCTTGGCGACCTGGCCCTCGGGCTGGCCGGCGATGGCGGCGTAGCGCTGGATCAGCTCGTCGGTCGACTGCGCGTCGGTCTTGCCGAGCCGGATGTCGACGCCGAGAAAGCCCGGGGAGTCGACGCGTACGTCGGGGAGGACCGGCCCGGTGTGCAGCACCGCGTGGCCGGAGAAGTCCGGCCGGATGACGGCGTCGTGGCTGGCCAGGACGACCGTGCGGCTGCTGGTCAGGAACAGCGCCAGCCCGATCAGGACCGCGCAGGCCAGCCAGACCCCGACGTACGCCAGGGCCCGCGGGATCCGCCCGACGGTCAGCGACGCGACTCCGAGATCGCGTAGAGCGCCACGGAGGCCGCGACGCCGGCGTTGAGCGACTCGAGCTGGTTGGCCATGGGGATCGACACGAGCTGGTCGCAGGTCTCGCTCACCAGGCGGGACAGGCCGTTGCCCTCGGAGCCGACCACGACCACGAGCGGGCCGTCGGCCAGCTCGAGCTGCGGCAGGCTGACGTCGCCGTCGGCGGCGAGGCCGATCACCATGCAGCCCGCGTCCTGGTAGGCCTTGAGCTGGCGGACCAGGTTGACGGTCTGGGCGACCGGCAGCCGCGCGGCCGCGCCGGCGCTGGTCTTCCACGCCGACGCGGTCATGCCTGCGGAGCGGCGCTCGGGGATCAGCACCCCGTGGGCGCCGAAGCCGGAGGCGCTGCGCACGACCGCACCGAGGTTGCGCGGGTCGGTGACCGAGTCGAGCGCGACGATCAGCGGCGGCTCGCCGTTGGCGGCGGCCGCGTCGAGCAGGTCGTCGGGGTGGGCGTACTCGTAGGGCGGGATGCGCGCCGCCAGCCCCTGGTGGACGGCACCACCGGTCATCCGGTCGAGCTCGCCGCGGGTGACCTCCTGGATGTTGAGCCCGCGCTCGGCCGCGATCGCGAACGCCTCGCGCAGCCGGCCGTCGCGCTCGGCGCCCTCGCCCACGTAGACCCCGGTCACCGGGACCCCGGCGCGCAGCGCCTCGACGACCGAGTTGCGCCCGGCGACCCACTCGGCCTCGGTGCCGCTCTTGCGGCGCGGGCGGCCGGCGCTCGACTTCTCCGCGCGCTTCGCCGCCTTGTAGGCCTGGTGGTAGGGCCGGTCCTTGGCCTTCGGCGTGGGGCCCTTGCCCTCGAGACCGCGGCGGACCCGGCCGCCGGAGCCGGCGGTGGGGTTGCCCTTGCCGGTCTTCTTGATCGCGCCCTTGCGCTGGGAGTTGCCTGCCATTACTTCGTTCCTGCTTCCAGTGACCACTTCGGGCCGTCGGGGGTGTCCGTGATCTGGATGCCGGCGGACTTGATCCGGTCGCGGATGGCGTCGGCTGCGGCGAAGTCCTTGGCGGCACGCGCCTCCGCCCGCTGCTCGAGCAGGCCGGCGACCAGCGCGTCGACCACGGAGGTCAGCTGCTCCTCGTGCCCACTGCTGCCGCTCGCCCACACGGGGTCGGTCGGGTCGAGGCCGAGGACGCCGAGCATGGCGCGCACCTGGGCGGCCTGCTCGGTGGGGTCGTCGACGCGGTTGCCCTCACGCACGGTGTCGTGGAGGACCGCGGTCGCTGCCGGCGTGCCGAGGTCGTCGTCCATCGCAGCGGCGAACGCCTCCGGCACCTCACCTGGCGCGCCGGCACCCGCGCGCTCGAGGAAGCTCTCGATGCGCCGGAACGCCACCGCCGCCTCGTCGAGCGCCTCGAAGCTGAACTCCACGTGGCTGCGGTAGTGGGCCGCGACGATGTAGTAGCGCAGCTCGATGCCGCGGTACTGCTCGAGGACCGCGGGGATCGTCAGCGAGTTGCCCAGCGACTTGCTCATCTTCTCGCCGGCGGTGGTGATCCAGGCGTTGTGCATCCAGTACGACGCGAACGCCCGTCCGGCCGCGCGCGACTGGGCGAGCTCGTTCTCGTGGTGCGGGAAGCGCAGGTCGACGCCGCCGCCGTGGATGTCGAAGGCGCTGCCGAGGTACTTGCCGGCCATCGCCGAGCACTCGATGTGCCACCCGGGCCGGCCCGCACCCCAGGGGCTGGGCCAGGACGCGGTCGCGGGCTCGGACTCCTTGTGGCCCTTCCAGAGCGCGAAGTCGCGCGGGTCGCGCTTGCCGCGCGGGTCGGCGTCCTCGGCCGCCTCCATGTCGTCGATGCGCTGGCGGGTCAGCTCGCCGTACTGCGGCCAGGACCGCACGTCGAAGTAGACGTCGCCGGAGCCGTCCTCGGCGGCGTACGCGTGCCCCTTCGCGATCAGCTCCTCGATCAGCACGATCATCTCGGGCACGTGCCCGGTGGCGGCCGGCTCGTAGGTCGGGGGCAGCACGTTCAGCGCGTCGTAGGCCCGGTCGAGCTCGCGCTTCATGCGATAGGCGAGCTCGTACCACGCCAGGCCCTGGTCGGCCGACTTCACCAGGATCTTGTCGTCGATGTCGGTGACGTTGCGGATGAACGTCACGTCGAAGCCGCGGTGGGTCAGCCAGCGGCGGAGGACGTCGAAGTTGACCGCCGAGCGCACGTGGCCGACGTGCGGCTCGGACTGCACGGTGAGGCCGCAGACGTAGAGACCCGCCTTCCCCTCCTCGAGGGGTGCGAAGTCACGGACTCCGCGGGTCGCAGTGTCGTACAGCCGGATGGTCACCCGCAGAGTCTAGAGTTCTTCGGTGAGGCGACTGACATCCTCGATCCTGCTGACCGCGGCACTCGTGCTGACGCTGCTCGCCTCTCCGGCGCAGGCCGCCCCAGCTCGCCGGATCGACTACACCTCCTGGGACACGCCGCGCGAGTTGCGCTCGGGGACGCTCGAGTCGCTGCGGGTGACGGGCGGCCGGGTGGCGCTGGTGCCGGGCGCCGACAGCGGCCGGTGGACGTCGCCGTGGGCCGGACCGGGCTTCGGGCTGACCCGCCTGATCGCGTCGTGGTCGGCGCGCACCCCGGGCGACAGCCGGGTGACCATCGAGGTGCGCGGCCGGTCGGGCGCGACCAGCTCGAGCTGGGACACGCTCGCGGTCTGGGCGAGCGGCGACCGGTTCGTGCGGCGTACGACGGACTCCGGCCAGGCCGACGACCTCGCCTCCGTCAACGTCGACACGTGGGTGGTGCCCGGCGGCGTGCGGGCCTACCAGCTCCGGGTCACGCTGGCCCGGGCCGCCGGCCAGGCCGCGTCGCCGTCGCTCGACTCGGTCGGCGCGATGTCCTCGCTGCTGCCGGACACCTCCGACGTCGCGACCTCGCGTCCTGGGGTGGGGCGCGGCATCGTGCTCGACGTGCCGCGCTACTCCCAGATGGTGCACCGCGGCCACTACCCCGAGTACGGCGCGGGCGGCGAGGCGTGGTGCTCCCCGACGTCGACCTCGATGGTGCTCGGCTACTACGACGCGCTGCCCGCGCCCGCGGCGTACTCATGGGTGCCGGCGGGCCACGTCGACCCCTGGGTCGACCACGCGGCGCGGATGACCTACGACGCCGACTATGCGGGCACCGGCAACTGGCCGTTCAACACCGCCTACGCCGCCGCTCAGACCGGCCACGCGTTCGTGACCCGGCTGCGCTCGCTGCGCGAGGCCGAGCGGTTCATCGCCGCCGGCGTCCCGCTGGTCGCCTCGATCGCGTTCGGGCGTGGCGAGCTGAGCGGCGCGCCGATCTCGGCCTCGGCCGGCCACCTGCTGGTGATCGTCGGCTTCACCGACACCGGCGACGTGGTCGTCAACGACCCGGCCGCCGCCACCCGCGCCGGCGTGCGCCGCACCTACGACCGCGGCCAGTTCGAGGATGCCTGGATCCCGACGTCCGGCGGCACCGTCTACGTGATCACCGACGACGCCCACCCGCTGCCGGCGAACAGCCCGGGCAACTGGTAGCGGAGACGCGAACTGCCGGCCGGGCCTCGGGCCCGACCGGCAGTCGTGGGAGCGCGGTGGCTCAGCCGCGGCGGACCCGCAGCAGTGCCGTCCCGACCAGGCCGGCGCCGACGACCAGCAGGAGCAGCGCCGGCGTCTGACCGGGGTCACCCTGAGCCGCGGCGGCAGGGGCCGCCGAGACCGGGGCCGCGCCGGCGGGCGCCGCGGCCGGCGCCTCGGGCGTCGCCGAGAGACCGGCCGCGATCGTGGTCGGCACCTGGAGGCTCGTGGAGGAGTCGTCGGGAGCCGAGGTCGAGGACGCCGCCTGGACGTGGATGTCCGAGGGGCTCACTCCGGACTCGGGGCACTCCTGCGGCGAAGCGGGCGACTCCGACGTCGTCGTGTGGGTGACCGGCTCGCCCGGCACCCAGGTGTTGGTGGCGTCGTCGTAGACGAACGGCGTCGTGGTGCTCACCGTCGTGGTCACCACGGTGTCGGAGTCGCAGTCGACCTCCTCGGAGGAGTGCGACTCGTGGACGGCCGGCGGCTGGGCGGGCATCTCGACGCAGTCCGCGGCGACCTGCTCCTGGGTGGTCCAGGGCGTGAAGACGACGTTCGCGATGGTCGGCGTCGTGTCGGTCACCAGGTCCCACGCGTTCGTGGCGCCGTTGAAGACGTAGGTATCGGTGAACTGCTCGTCGTAGGTGAGCGCGCCGGCGCCGTACGTCGTGCCGCCGAACGCGACAGCACAGCCGTCGAGGGCCTTCGCGTCGGCTCGGGTCACGTCGGGCGGCGGCGTGCACGGGGTGCCGACGGGCTGGTTGCCCGGGAGGTCGACGCACGCGTCGCTCGGCGTGCCGCACGGGCCGACGCTTCCCGACCGCTCGCCGTGGTAGCTGCCGTCCGCGGCCTCGACGTACGCCGACCACGCCGTGGTCGCGCCGTCCTGCGGCACCGGGAAGGTCTGGTTCAGCGACGACCCGAAGGTGCCGCTCTGCGTGACGCCCCCGATGGTCACCGACCAGCGGTTGGCCATGCCGGCGTCGTACGCCGTGGCGCCGACGTGCACGCCGGAGCAGTCCGCGCTGATGGCGGGCGTGTGTGCGGAGGCCGGTGACATGACGAGCAGGCTCGCCCCGGCGCTGATGACGGACGCGGTCAGGACCGCGAAGAGCTTCATAACTGACTTCCCCCAGTGACGTCGTGAAATGTGCGCGGCGCCCCGAGCCCCCCGCGTGGTGCGGCGGTGAGGTGCCCGTTGGCCGAACCGTTAGCCACTGGTCTAGTCGTGCGCAGGTCGTCGGCATGATCGCGCTCCCACCGGGGACGCACGCGCGGCAGGGACGTCGCTCAGACGCCGAACCCGCCGTCGACGTCGAGCTTCTGCCCGGAGACGAACCCCGCGCGGTCGGAGGCGAGGAAGCAGACGGCCTCGGCGACGTCGGTGGCGTTGCCGAACCGGCGCAGCGGGATGTTGCGACGCGCGGCGGCGAGCGCGTCGTCGGAGAGCTCGCCGGAGGAGATCAGGCGCGCGGCCATGCCGTCGGTGAGCATGCCCGGCCCGACGGCGTTGACGCGCACGCCGTAGCGGCCCTCCTCGGCGGCCAGCGCGCGCACGATCGCCTCGACCGCGGCCTTGGGCGCCGACGAGAGACCGTCGCGCACGGGATAGCGGGCGGTGGCGGCGGTCGTCACGGCCACGATCGAGCCCTGCGACTCGCGCAGCGCCGGCAGCGCGGGCCGCACGACGGCGAAGAACCCCGCCGCGTCGGCGGCCAGCTGCTCGGCCATCGCCGTCGGCGCGACCGCGGACAGGTGGGTCATCGGCACGTGCGGCCCCGCGGCGTACACCACCGTGTGCAGCCCGCCGTGCGACGCGACCACGGCGTCGACCACCGCCGCGGCGTCGGCGGCCGCGGTGGGCGCGCCCAGGTCGAGGGCGTACGACGTCGCGTGCTGTCCCCACTCGCGGACCGCCTCGACGGCCGCCGCCCCGGCCTCGGGGCGCGAGCGGTAGGTGAGCGCGACGTCGGACCCGCGGCTGGCGAGCATCCGCGCGATCGCGAGTCCGAGACCACCGCTGCCACCCACGACCAGTGCCGCGCCGGTCCGGTCGGCGAAGTCCTTCATCCGTCCTCCTCCTGAGTCTCCTCGGACGCGTCGGGCTCCTCCGGCTCGACGGCGGTCAGCTCGATCGTGTGCCAGCCGGTCGCCCCGTCGGGGAGCACGTCGCGGACCTCGCCGGTCTGCACGAGCCCGTCGGCGTCGGTGGCGCGCACGCTGACGGTGTGGTCGCCGGGGTCGAGGTCGACGGTCGCGACCCACTGCACCCAGGTGTCCGCGCTCGGCACGCCCGCCAGCCGCGCCGGCACCCACGACCCGCCGTCGACGGAGATCTCGACGGCGTCGATGCCGGTGTGCTGGGCCCAGGCGACGCCGGCGACCTGGGCGCCCCCGCTCGGCACCTCTCCGCCGTCGCGCGGCACGTCGATGCGCGAGGCGAGCTTGACCGGACCGAGCTCCGACCAGCCCTTCGAGGTCCAGTAGGCCTCGATGTCGGCGAACCGGGTGACCTCCAGGTCCACGACCCACTTGCAGGCCGAGACGTAGCCGTAGAGCCCCGGGACGATCGTGCGCACCGGGAAGCCGTGCTCGATCGGGAGGGGACTGCCGTTCATCGCCACCGCGAGCATCGCGTCGCGCTCGTCGGTGAGGACGCTGAGCGGCGTGCCGCACGTCCAGCCGTCCTCGGAGGTCTGCAGCACGGCGTCCGCGCCCTCGTGCACGCCGGCGGCGCGCAGCAGACCGGCGATCCGCACCCCGCTCCACCAGGCGTTGCCGATCAGGTTGCCACCGACCTCGTTGGAGACGCAGTTGAGCGTCACCCACGCCTCGGTCAGCGCCTGGTCGACGAGCTCCTGGTAGGTCACCACGACCTCCCGGTCGACCATGCCGTGGATGCGCAGCGTCCAGTCGGCGGGCTCGATCGCCGGGACCACGAACGCGGTGTCGATCCGGTAGAACGTCTCGGTCGGCGTCATCCACGGGGTCATCTCGGGCACGCCGACGCGCACGTCCGGCGGCGGCACCGGGCGGCTGACGCCCGGCAGCCGCAGCAGCCGGCGGGTCGCCTCGACGTGGCGGCGGCTGCGCCCGATCGCCCGCCCGACGACGCCGAGGGTCGCCCCGGCACCCACGAGGACGCCGACGCGGAGCAGGAAGGTACGCCGGGTGTGGCCGGCGGACCCGGAGCCGGGACCGGAGCCGGGCCCGGTGTCGGTCGCGGGCGCGGCCGCGAGCGCGCGCTCGTGGCGGCGCAGCGGCTCGGTGAGCAGCGAGAGGCAGATCAGCCAGGTCGCGAAGCCGGCTGCGACCGGCAGCGCGTCGAGGGCCGTCGCGCCGCGCTGGACCCACACCGCGACCCCGCCGATCGCCGCGAGAACGGCGTACACGATCACCGACCGCCACCAGGTGCGCCGCGCGAGCAGCCCGGTCCACGCGAAGACGGCGGCGCTGAGCACGAGGATCACGACCACCAGGAACGGCTTGTCGGCCCGGCCGAGGAACTTGATGGCTCCCTCGACGGCCGGACCGGGCGTGAGCCGCACCACGAGCTCGGCGACCGCGACGACCGGAGAGTCGCGGATCGTCATCACCATCGCGAGGCTGTAGCTCACGGCGAGACCGGCGAACCCGGCGACCAGGCCGGCGAGCGGCCATGCGCGGGAGGTGCTCACCGACTGATTCTTGCGCACCGTCCGGCATGATCGTCGTCGTGGAGCTCCTCCCCCGGATCGGCATCGGCACCGACGTGCACCGCCTGGTCGACGGCGCACCCCTGCACCTCGCCGGGCTGCACTGGCCCGACGAGCCGCAGGGCCTCGAGGGTCACTCGGACGCCGACGTCGCCGCGCACGCCGCCTGTGACGCGCTGCTGTCCGCGGCGGGCCTGGGCGACCTCGGCTCGAACTTCGGTACGGCGGAGCCGGCCTGGGCCGGTGCGTCCGGTGCGGCCCTGCTCGCCGAGACCGCCCGGCGGGTGCGGGCCGCGGGCTTCGCGATCGGCAACGTCGCGGTGCAGGTGATCGGCAACCGGCCGCGGCTGGGACCGCGCCGCGCGGAGGCGGAGGCGGCCCTCAGCGCCGCCGTGGGTGCCCCCGTCAGCGTCTCGGCCACGACCACCGACGGGCTGGGCCTCACCGGCCGGGGCGAGGGGGTCGCGGCGATCGCCACCGCGCTGGTCACCGCCGGGGGCTGACGGCCGCGGCCGGGTCCTTACGGTGGCCGACCAGCACGACGCCCTCGACGACGCGGACCTCGTAGGCCGGGACCGAGACGTGGTCGTCGTCCAAGCACCTGCCGCTGCGCAGGTCGAAGGCGTGCTTGTGGGTGGGTGAGGCGACGAACGGGACCCCGCCGCGCACCCCGACGATGCCGCGTGCGATCACCGACGCCTTGGCGAACGGGTCGTGGTTGCCCAGCGCGAAGACCTCCTCGTCCTGGGTGCGGAAGATCGCGATCGCCTGCCCGTGCACCAGCGCCGTCGCGCCGCGCTCGACCTCGAGCTCGACGACCCGGCAGACCGGCTGCCACTCCACGGACCCGGATCCCATATCGGCCCCTTCCTGGTCCGTCGAACCTAGGGCCGGGGTGTTGATCCCCTGTTTCACCGTGTAACAGGCATGAAAACCCTCGGACCCCACCCCACCGGGCCGAGTCGGCGCGTCTGCACGCCGCAGGCAGCGCGCCGACCGCAACCACACCGTCGGACCACCCACCCGGGGACCGACCCCGCGGCCTCGGCCGGCGTGGCGGCGAAGCCGACGCGCCAGACGCGGGCTCCTACACTGCGCACGTGCCCGCAGCCGTCGTGATCCTCGCCGCCGGGTCCGGCACCCGCGTGGGCGCCGGGACCAACAAGGTGCTGCTGTCCCTCGGCGATCGGCCGCTGCTCGCCTGGTCGGTGTGCGACGCGCTCGCGCTCGAGGACGTACGCCGGGTGCTGGTCGTGGTCCGGCCCGGCGAGGGCGACCTGGTGGGTGCGGCCCTCGCGCCGTACCTCGGGGCCGGCGAGGTCGGTGTCGTCGAGGGCGGCGCGACCCGGCACGGGTCGGAGTCGAACGCCCTGCGCGCGCTCGCGCCCGAGGTCGAGTCGGGGGCGATCGACGTCATCGCCATCCACGACGGCGCCCGCCCGCTGGCCGGCCGCGAGCTGTTCGCCGCGACGATCGAGGCGGCCCGCGCACGCGGCGGCGCGATCCCGGTGGTGCGGCTGCCGGGGCTGCTCGCGCTCGACGGCCGGGGGTTGCCGGAGCTCGACGGCGTGCAGACCCCGCAGGCGTTCCGGGCGCGCGAGCTGCTCGCCGCCTACGCCGCGGCCGACGCCGACCGTTTCGACGGCACCGACACGGCGGCCTGCTGGAGCCGCTACACCGACCTGCCCGTGGTGGCGGTGGGCAGCAGCCCCCGCAACCTCAAGGTCACGTTCCCCGAGGACCTGGCCCTGGCTGATCGATTGGCCGATCGCCTGCGGTGAGCGCCTCGAGCACGCGCACGTCGTCCTCGGACCCGACCCGGCGCGCGGCGGGCGGAGCCTCGACCAGCTCGACGGGGTAGCGGCTGCGCAGCGTCGCGACCAGCTCGACGAGGTCGTGGCTGGGCAGACCGCCCAGGTCGGCGACGACCGACGGCGGCAGCACCACCGGTGCCGCGACCGCGACCAGCCCCTCGCGATCGACGGTCTCGCCGACCACGCCCTCGGCGACCACCTTGACGGTGTCGGTGACCGGCCGGACGCCGACCACCACGCAGGAGCGCTCCAGCGCCCGGGCGACGCAGTGCGCGATGAACTCCGGCGGGGTCATCGGGCACAGCGGGTCGTGCACGACGAACGGCTCACCCGCGGAGACGACCGCCTCCCACGGCGTACCGTCGTCGATCGGCAGGACGCCCGCCTCGCCCAGCGCCCAGGCGGCGCACGCGACGAGGGCCTCGCCGTGGATCAGCGCGAACGGCAGCGAGTCGCGCCCGTCGGCGAGCACGGTGCCGAGCGCAGGCGCGGGATCCTCCGGGAGGTCATACGAATCGTGGGCCATAGTCCCCACAACGTATGACGTCTCGTGCCCCGGAGACGACGAGGCCCCCGGGCGCAACACCCGGGGGCCTCGTCGAACGTCTGCGCTGATGCGTCAGGAAGCGAGCACCTCGTCGAGGAGGGCCTCGGCCTTGTCCTCGTTGGTGTGCTCGGCCAGCGCCAGCTCGGAGACCAGGATCTGCCGGGCCTTGGCGAGCATCCGCTTCTCACCGGCGGACAGGCCGCGGTCGCGCTCGCGGCGCCACAGGTCGCGCACGACCTCGGCGACCTTCATGACGTCGCCGCTGTGCAGCTTCTCGAGGTTGGCCTTGTAGCGACGCGACCAGTTGGTCGGCTCCTCCACGTGCGCGGCACGGAGGACGTCGAACACGCGGTCGAGACCCTCCTTGTCGACGACGTCGCGGACCCCCACGAGGTCCAGGTTGCAGGCGGGCACTCGGACCACCAGGTCCTGCTGGGCGACGATACGGAGTACGAGGTACTGCCGGTCCTCTCCCTTGATCTTCCGCATCTCGATGTCTTCGATGACTGCGGCTCCGTGATTCGGGTAAACAACCGTTTCGCCGACGGTGAAAGTCATATGTCAGGTACCCCTTCCTAGGCCCCTATCTTAACACGGGCTGAGAATCCCCTTCGGATCGTTTGCGCAGGTCAGGGGCACAATCGGGGGTTGACAGATCCGTACGTCGTGTGGTGGCGGCCACGCCCGGACGCCGAATCCCCACCCCGGACTGGGGTCTGACAGATACTGCGGGGTATGTCGCCGACCCTCCGCCGCCGCGCCAGCCCCGGGGCCACCCCGCCCCCCGCCGACGCGCCCGACGCGGCGACCACGCCGGTCCCGGATCCGCCCCCGTCCTCGACGCCGGCGCGGC
>NZ_JANINT010000053.1 GCF_024509035.1 Nocardioides sp.
GGTGCTCGCCGAGCGGGGGTACGCCGGGCTCAGCACCAACCGGGTCGCGGCCACGGCCGGGGTGAGCGTCGGCTCGCTCTACCGCTACTTCGGCGACAAGGACGACCTCGTGCGGGAGCTCCGCGTGCGCAGCACCCAGGACATCCTCGGCGAGCTCACCGCGGCCATGTCCTCGGCGGTCGGCCTGCCCACCCGCGACGCGATCCGCCAGGTGCTCGCGACCCTCGTCGCCGCGCTGCAGCGCCACCGCGCGCTCACCTCGGCCCTGGTCAACGAGGTCCCGTTGGGTGCCCAGAGCAACGTGCTGCCGGAGGTCGAGCAGCAGCTCGCGCAGTTCACCCGGCTGTTCGTCGCGGTCCACGCCCCGCACCTCGAACCGGCCGAGGCCGACGCGCGCATCTACCTCGCGCTGGGCGTCACGCTCAGCACCTGCCTGCGGATCGCGCTCGACCCTCCGCGGGGGATCTCCGAGGAGAGGCTGCTCGACCTCACCGCCGACCTGCTGCACACGGGCCTGGTGCTGCCCTAGAAAGGGGCCCTGCGCTCGGCCGGGCTGTCAGCGCGAGGACTCGTTGCTCTCCTCGGGAGGGTTGTGGCGAGGGGGCGCGAGCGGCCCGGCCGTGCCCTCCTCGGGCTCGCCGCTCTCGCTCGGCGGGTAGCCCCCGGTGGCGTCCTCGGGGGAGATCGGGTCGGGGCTCTCGCCCATCCCCGAGACCTCCGACACCTGGCCGGAGCGGTCCGGGTCCTCGGTCGGGCTCTGCTCTGCGCTCATGCGTCCTCCTCGGTCTGGGCCGACAGTGACCGCAGGTGGTGTCGACCATGCGTCTCAGGCGGTCGAGCCATCGGACCGCCCGAGGTCCACGCGAGGGCCGGAGCCGATCTCGGCCGCGGCTCCGGTGAGGTCGTCCGCGTCGGCACGCACACGCCGAGGAGTGGTTAACAATCGCTAACCGAACGGTTAGGGTGGCCGCCATGAGCGAGTCGACCTACGAGCTGTCCCGCGAGCACGAGGAGTTCCGCCGCAGCGTCCGCGAGTTCGCGGAGGCCGAGATCGGGCCGCACGCCGCGAAGTGGGACCGCGACCACCACTTCCCGGTCGACGTGGTGCGCAAGATGGGCGCGCTCGGGCTCTTCGGGCTCACCTCCCCGGAGGAGTACGGCGGCGCGGGCGAGCACGGCGACTTCACCAGCCTGTGCGTCGCGATCGAGGAGATCGGCCGGGTCGACCAGTCGCTCGGCATCACCCTCGAGGCGGCGGTCGGCCTCGGTATCAACCCGATCCTCACCTACGGCACCGACGAGCAGCGCCGGACGTGGCTGCCCGACCTGGTGGCAGGGGAGCGGCTCGCCGGCTTCGGCCTGACCGAGCCCGGCGCCGGCTCCGACGCGGGCGCCACCAAGACCCGTGCGGTCCTCGAGAACGGTGAGTGGGTGGTCAACGGCGCCAAGCAGTTCATCACCAACTCCGGCTCCGAGATCACCAGTGTGGTCACCGTGACCGCTCGCACCGGCACCCGCGAGAACGGCTCGCCCGAGATCAGCGCGATCATCGTCCCGAGCGGCACCCCCGGGTTCACCGCCGAGAAGGCCTACGACAAGCTCGGCTGGCACGCCTCGGACACCCACCCGCTGGCTCTCGAGGACGTGCGCGTCCCCGAGGCGAACCTGCTCGGCGACCGCGGTCGTGGCTACGCCCAGTTCCTCGCCACCCTCGACGACGGCCGGGTCGCGATCGCCGCCCTCGCCGTCGGCTGCATCCAGGCCTGCCTGGACCTCAGCCTCGAGTACGCCGGCGACCGTCAGACCTTCGGCGGCCCCATCGGCCGCAAGCAGGGCGTGGCCTTCCAGATCGCCGACCTCGAGGTGATGCTGCACGCCAGCCGCCTGCTGACCTACCGCGCCGCCGCGATGAAGGACAGCCAGCGCGACGGCGGCGGCGCCTCGATGAAGGACTTCAAGCAGGCGGCAGCCGTCGCCAAGCTCTACGCCACCGAGTCGGCCGTGACCGCCACCCGGATCGCGACCCAGGTGTTCGGCGGCTACGGATTCATGGAGGAGTACCCGGTCGCCCGGTTCTACCGCGACGCCAAGGTGCTCGAGATCGGCGAGGGCACCAGCGAGGTGCAGCGGATGCTGATCGCGCGCGGGCTCGGCCTGCCGGTCGAGTAACCGCGTCCGGCGCGCGGGTGCCGGCCTTTCCCGTTCGGGCAGATCGACCCGATAGCCTGATGGGCATGGGGAGTCGGTGGCACCGCGTCTTCACCGAGGCCTACCGGTTCCTCGCGGTGGGCGGCATCGCGACGATCGTCGCGTTCGTGATCTTCAACTTCCTCGTGCACGGGTTCAACACCGAGCACAAGGCGCTGCTCGACGGGCATCCCTACCTCGGCTACGTCATCGCCAACACCGTGGGCATGATGGTCAGCTACCGCGGCAGCAAGACGTGGGTGTTCAAGCACCGGCCACCGCGCTCGGCCGACGGCGGGCGTACGGCGTTCATCGCGATCAACCTCGTCACGATGCTGATCCCGATCGCCTGCCTGTGGCTGAGCCGCAACGTCTTCGGCCTCGACGACCCGTGGTCGGACAACGTCTCGGCCAACGTGGTCGGCCTCTTCCTCGGCCTGGTCGCGCGGTTCTACCTGTTCCGCAGGCTCGTCTTCAGGCACCCGGTGCATCTGCCCGACCTCATGCACAACCCGATGCAGGTCTTCGACCTCAGCGAGCTCGTCGAGGAGGAGCCGGTCGCGGTCGAGGTCGTCACGGACGTCCGGAGCCGGCCCACAGGGCCGTCCAGGAGTGACCCAGCTCGGCGACCAGCTCTCTGAGCAGCGGCAGGCTGACGCCGACCACGTTGTGGTGGTCGCCCTCGATGCCGGTCACGAACGCGCCGCCGAGCCCGTCCACGGTGAACGCTCCGGCGACGAGCAGCGGCTCCCCGGTGGCGACGTACGCCGTGATCTCCTCGTCGCTCACGTCGGCGAAGTGCACGGTCGTCGCGGCGGTCGCCGCCGCGACCTGACCCGAGGCGGTGTCGGTGAGGCAGTGCCCGGTGAGCAGGACGCCCGACCGCCCGCGCATCGCGCGCCACCGGTCGACGGCCTCCGCGGGGTCGGCCGGCTTGCCCAGCGCTGCGCCGTCCAGCTCGAGCACGGAGTCGCAGCCCAGGACGAGCGCGTCGGTCGGCAGGTCGTCGCGGGCGGCGACCGCGGCGCTCTTGAGCTCCGCGAGCTGGAGGGCGAGCTCGGCCGGCGGCAGGCCGTCGAGCTGGGACTCGTCGACGCCGGACACGACGACCGTCGGGTCCAGGCCCGCGCTGCGCAAGGTGGCGAGGCGGGCGGGAGAAGCGGAGGCGAGGACGAGGGTCACGCCGGCGATTGAAGCATCTCGAGGTCGGCGCCGAACGCGCAGGCCGTGAGCGGGGCCAGGGGGTCGTCCGGCTCGAGGTGCTCCAGGGCGCGCATCGAGACCATCACGTTGAGCAGCATCCCGTAGGCGATGAAGTCGCGGACCTCCTCGTCGGTCCAGCCGGTGCGCCGGATGGTCGCGAACACCTCGCCCATGCACGAGCGCGCGGCGGCCGCGATCTCGTCGATCCCGCCGGCGGAGAACCCGTGCATCATCACCTGCAAGAAGGCGTGGTCCTGGAGCAGCTCGGTGTACGCCATCGCCATCCGCTCCCGGCCGTCCTCGGTCGTGGGGTCGAACCCCGGGTCGTCGACGACCGCAGCGAAGGCGTCGCGGATCCCGCCCACCGCGCGCTCGAACACCGCGAGGAACAGCTCGAGCTTGGTGCCGAACATCCGCACGACGTACGGCTGGGAGACCCCGGCCTCCTTGGCGACCGCATCCGTGCTGGTGCCGTGGTAGCCGCCGCGCGCGAACGCGCGCGTGGCCGCTTCGAGGATCGCCTCGCGCCGCTCGTCCGCACTCATCCGGGTAGCTCTCGAGGGATTCATGCTTGACAGATTATCAGTCGATTACTTAGCGTCGGCGGCCTAGTAATCATTCAATTACCAACTTGGAGATCCGATGACCCTCCTCGACGTGGCGGCCCCGCCCGCCCCGGCGCGATCACGCCGCGCGCCGGTCTGGCTCGCGATCGTGGCCGCCTCGCTCCCGATGTTCATGGCCACCCTCGACAACCTCGTGATGACGAGCGCGCTGCCGGTCATCCGTGCCGACCTCGGCGCCAGCGTGGGCCAGCTGTCGTGGTTCATGAACGCCTACACGCTCACGTTCGCGACCTTCATGCTGCCGGCGGCGACGCTCGGTGACCGCCTCGGCCGGCGCCGCGTGATGCTCGCCGGGCTGACGATCTTCACGCTGGCCTCCATCGCCTCCGCGACGAGCACGACGTCGGAGGCCCTGATCGCCGCCCGCGCGGTCCAGGGGCTCGGCGCGGCCGCGATCATGCCGCTCTCCTTGACCCTGCTCGCGGCTGCGGTGCCGCCGGCCATGCGCTCGGCCGCGATCGGGATCTGGGGCGGCGTCAGCGGCCTCGGGGTGGCGCTCGGCCCGGTCGTCGGCGGTGCGGTCGTCGAAGGGGTCAGCTGGCAGGCGATCTTCTGGCTCAACGTGCCCGTGGCCGCCGTCGCCGCCCCGCTGCTCGTCGTCGCCGTGCGGGAGTCACGGGGCGCGTGGCAGCGGCTGGACCTCCCGGGTGCGGTGCTGCTCGGCGGCGCGGTGTTCGCCGGCATCTGGGGGATCGTCCACGGCAACGACGACGGGTGGACGGCGCCCGGTGTCCTCGGCCCGCTGGTGGCAGCGGTGCTGCTGGTGCCGGCGTACCTGCTCTGGGCGCGGGGCCGCTCGTACGCCGTGCTGCCGCTGCGCCTGTTCGCGGCGCGCGGGTTCTCGGTGTCCAACGTGATCGCGCTGTTCTTCACCCTCGGGATGTTCGGCACCGTCTTCCTGCTCTCGCAGTACCTCCAGGTGGTGCAGGGCTACAGCCCGCTCGAGGCCGGACTGCGGACGCTGCCGTGGACGGCGGCCCCGATGGTGGTCGCGCCGGTCGCGGGGCTGCTCGCCCCGCGCACCGGGATCCGCGCCCTCCTGCTGACCGGACTGGTGCTCCAGGCCGGCTCCCTGGTGTGGTTCGCCGGGCTCACCGAGAGCGGCGCCGGCTACCCGTCGTTCGTGCCCGCGCTGCTCATGGCCGGCGTGGGGATGGGGCTGACGTTCGCGCCGATGGCGACCGCGGTCCTCGAGGGTCTGCCGGAGGACGACTTCGCCATGGCGAGCTCCGCGAACTCGACGATCCGCGAGTTCGGGGTGGCGCTCGGGATCGCCGTGCTGACCGCGGTCTTCCTCGGCAACGGGGGAGCGATCGAGCCGCTCGGCTACGACGGAGCGATCGGCCCCGCCCTGCTGACCGGCGCCGCGGCGGTGGCGGTCGCGACACTCGCGGCGTGGCTCGCCCCCGGGCGCGAGCGAGGCGGTGCTCCTCGGGCATGATGGCGCGGTGCCTCGCCGCCTCGCGCCGACCCGGCTGCTCGCCCTGTCGCTGGCTGCGGCCTCGCTCGCGCTGACCCTCGTCGGCTGCTCGGGCAGCGACGGTGCCCCTGCCGGGGAGCGGCCCCAGGGCGACCCCGCGGCGACCAACCCGTACGCCGACCGTGCCGGCTACGCCGACCCGGGATCGCGGACGGCCCAGGCCGCGGCCCGCGCGAAGTCCGAGGGGGACGCGGAGGCCGAGCGGGTGTTCTCGCGGCTGGCCACGACGCCCCAGGGCATCTGGCTGACCCCCGAGGAGTACCCCGCCGGCTCGGTCGCCGCCTTCGTCACCACCATCGTCGAGGGCGCCGACGACGCGGACCAGGTGCCGACGTTCGTGGTCTACGGCATCCCCGACCGCGACTGCAGCGGCGGGTTCTCCGGTGGCGGTCTCACCGCGGACCAGTACGGACCCTGGGTGCAGGAGATCGCGGACGCCGTGGACGCCGCCGCGCCGTCGGTGCCGATCGTCGCGGTGGTCGAGCCCGACGCCCTCGCGTCGGCGATCGAGTGCGACCGCCGGGAGGAGCGCGTGCGGCTGGTCGACGACGCGGTGACCCGGCTCGCCGACGCCGGCGTGACGACGTACCTCGACGGCGGCCACTCCCACTGGATCGAGCCGCAGCGGCTGGCGCCGCTGCTGCGCAAGGCGGGCGTGGAGCGGTCGCGCGGCTTCGCCACCAACGTCTCCAACTACCAGACCGACGACGACGAGCGTGCGTACGCCGAGCAGCTCAGCGGCCTGCTCGACGGCGCGCACTACATCATCGACACCGGGCGCAACGGGAACGGCTCGACCGACGAGTGGTGCAACCCGACCGGCCGTGCCTACGGCACCGATCCCGCGCCCGCGCCGCAGGGCGACGCCGAGCACCTGGACGCCTCGGTCTGGGTCAAGCCACCCGGCGAGAGCGACGGGGAGTGTGGCGGCGGTCCGCCCGCCGGCAGGTTCTGGCCCGAGCGCGCGCTGGAGATGTCGATCTCGTCCGGATGGTGAGCGGCGGCCCCGATCTTCGACCGCTCCCCGCGCGTCTGTCGGCCCTGGCGCTCGGGAGCGGCGGTCCGTTGTTAGCATTCGGCCCATGCAGCCGGGCAGCGAATGGGTGGCCGTCATCATCGAAGATGACCCCGATGTCCGCGACCTCATCGACATCGTCCTGACCCAGTCGGGATTCCGCACCGTGGTGACCGAGAACGGTCCCGACGGCGTCGAGGCCGTGCGCCTCCACAACCCGCTGATCACGACGCTCGATGTGAACATGCCCGGCATGGACGGCTTCGCGGTCGCCAAGCGGCTGCGCGAGTTCAGCAACACCTACCTGATCATGATCACGGCGCTCGCCGACGAGATCGATGTGGTGCAGGGCTTCGAGGCCGGCGCCGACGACTACCTCGTCAAGCCGTTCCGCCCCCGCGAGCTGCGGGCCCGGGCCGACTCCATGCTGCGCCGCCCACGCACCCGCTTCGAGGTCCCCGCCGGCTGGGCCGAGGGTGAGGAGCACCCGCACGCCGAGGAGCACCCGCACGAGGAGTCCTGGGCGGCCGCCGCGGCCCGCGACCTCGCCGCCAACCACCCGCTGCAGCCGCTCCACCACGAGCAGCCGCCGGCCACCCAGCCGGTCCAGCAGCCCGCGCCGCAGCCTCAGGCGCCGCAGCCGCCGGTCCAGCAGCCCGCACCGCAGCAGCCCGTCCAGCCGGTGCCCCAGCCCGGCTACCCGCCGCAGCAGTACCCCGACCCGGCCTACCAGCAGCCGGCTCAGCAGTACCCACCGGCCTACCAGCAGCCGCAGGCCGCCCCGGCCTACCAGCAGCCGCAGCCCGGTGTCGTCCAGCCCGCGCCCCACCAGCACGCGGGCGAGGCGCCGGGCGCCCCGCAGCAGCAGGGCGGCTGGATCCGCTTCAACGGGCTCGCGCTCAACAACGAGACCCGGGTGGTCACCGTCAACGGTGGCGCGGTCGACCTGACGCGCACGGAGTTCGACCTGCTCGCCTCGCTGCTCAGCACCGGCCGCCGGGTCCGCAGCAAGGCCGACCTCGTGCTGACGATGCGCGGGCAGCAGTACGTCACGTCGTACTTCGTCAACGAGGCCGACAAGCGCTCGGTCGAGGTGCACATCGCCAACCTGCGGCGCAAGATCGGCGACGACGCCGGCACCCCGCGCTACATCGAGACCGTTCGTGGCGTCGGCTACCGCCTCGCCGAGGCCTCCTGACCGACCTCAGTTCGCGTCGACCGGGATCGACTGGACCTCGGTGGGCTTCTCGCTCGCGAAGATCGCGATCGGGACCTTCTGGCGGATGACCTTCTTGTAGAACTTCGACGACCCGGGGCTCTCCTGGATCCACACGGTCGCCGTGAACAGCAGGTCGATGCCCTTGGTGTCCATCGAGACGGGCTTGATCTTCTGGTTGCGCAGCTCGAAGGCGCCCTTGGGGGAGGTGATGATCATCCCGTACTCGGTCGTCACGGGCTCGGGGTCGAAGGTGACCTTCTTGGCCACCGCGTCGAGCTCGTAGGGGTGCTGGACGGCGCCGCCGTCGGTCGTCTTGGTCTCCGAGGTCACCGTGATGTGGTCGAGGTAGACCTTGCGCTTGGTGGCGAACTTGTCGCGCAGCGAGCGGTCGAGGTCGTAGGCCTGGAAGGTGAACGAGAAGAACTTGTTGCCCTTCGGGTACCACTCGTTGGTGCGCGGCGTGGACTTGGTCGGGTACAGCGTGTAGACGAAGTCCAGCCCGTTGACGTCGATGTGCGACTGGAACGTGCCGTCGCGGGTGAACTGCGAGTCGTACGGCGTCTCCACGGCGGTCGGGGAGGCCGCGGGGGACTCCGCGGGGTCGTTGGAGCTGGTGAGCCCGTCGAAGGCGGAGCAGCCGCTGAGCAGCGCCGCGACGGTGGCGAGACTGGCCACGGCCGGGAAGAGGCGCGAGCGGGTGCGGGACATCGGTACTCCTGGAGGTCGGGGAAGGCGTCGGGCAGAGGGAGGGTCAGGCCTTGAAGCCGCGGTAGCGCTTCATGGACTTGATGATCATCCACGCGGTCTGCAGCACCGTGATGACGCCGAGGATCGGCCAGGCGACCGCGAGGATGTCCGAGCGCAACGGGATCGAGAGCAGCTGGGACCAGATCGCGTAGAACAGGACGAAGACCACCACGAAGGCGACGAACGGGTAGGTCCACGCGATGCCCTTGCCGCGTTCGGCCTTGGCCTGGGCCGCCCAGTTGTCGGTCTGCTGGCGGCTGAAGAACTTCAGCCAGGCGCGGATGAAGTGGCCCATCCGGATCACCATGTAGAGCTCGGCCGGGAACACCAGCAGCGCGAACAGGTAGTCGCGCCGGTTGGCGAACGCCATCGAGCGCGCGACGCGGAAGTTCAGCCACACCGCGGCGAGCGGCGGGATCAGCCACCACGGGCTGAAGACGAACGCCGAGATGTTCAGCGAGCCCGCGAGCAGCAGGATGAACATCGTGCGAGTCGTGATGTTGATGATCATCGACATGTGCTCGAACCAGCGCAGCCGCAGGTTCGGGTGGAAGGGCTGGCCCTTCGTGTCGCCACGCTGTCCGGGCCACATCAGGTCGATCGCGCCGAAGTTCCACTTCACCTGCTGGGCGTCCAGCGAGCGCAGCGTCGTCATGCCGCCGACGTGCGCGCGGGCGCGTGCGCTGATCTTGGTGAGGTAGCCGGCGCTCTTGATCTGCAGCGAGAGCAGGGAGTCCTCGACCTCGCTGTCGTTGACCCACGGCGTGCGCTGGTGGCTGTCGCGCATGACGTCGCGCAGCGCCTGGGTCGAGAAGATCGAGAACTGGCCGCCGAGCACCGCCATGTTGCGGCCCTTGAGCAGGTTCTGCATGTTGAAGGCCGAGAACTGTGCGCGCTGACCCGCGATCAGGAACTTCGCCATCCACCCGTCGAGCGCACTGTCGTCGATCGAGTAGATCGCGGAGATGCCGCCGATGCGGTCGTCGCTGGCGATCTCGTTGACGAGGTGCTCGACGGCGTCCGGCTCGGGGGTGGTGTCGCCGTCCACGCCGAGGAGGTAGTCCATCGTCTCGACGAGGGAGTAGCCGTAGTTGAGGGCGCCGACCTTCTTGTCGGGGTTCTTGCCGATGTCGTGGACGTAGATGACCGTGCTCTGCTCACCGGTGGCGGTCATCCGGGTGTGCGGTCCGGCGTAGTGGCTGGCGATCTCGACGGAGTCGTCGCTGGTGTTGTTGATGACGACGTGGATCGTGTCGGGGATGCGGGTCTGCTGGAGCAGCGAGTCGAGCACGCCGGCGATCGTCTCGGCCTCGTTGTAGGCCGGGATGATGCAGCCGACCGTGGGGCGGTACGTCGGCAGCTCGTCGACCTCGTCGAGGAACTGCGGCTCGTAGGCCGCGAGCCCGGGATCGGCGGTGCGCACGTACGGCGGGGGAGTCCCCGCCGCAGCGACCGGCGGCCCGGCCTCGGGTCCCGGGTCGCCCGGATAGTTGGTGTTCACGCCTCGTCGTCTCCCGTCGCGTGCGGGTCGCCTGCGCGGCCCGCCCGGTCGTCTGGTCACACCAGTCTCGGGAGCCCACCTCAAGACGCCCCACGGTAAACCTCAAAGATTCGCCCAATTCGTGAGCGTAGTGGTCTGGACCAGGCGGACGGGAGATTTCGGTGAAGTCCGTCCCCGGCTGGCCGGGAGGCGGTGCGGGGGTCCTCGGAGGGGGTGGGACGGACGGTCAGCGCGGGAGCGCGCTCGCCCGCCAGCCTCCGGGGCCGTGGGGAAGCGTGCGACGTACCTTGCGGTGGTGCGCCGCCCACGCGGGCGCCGGACGCCGGGTCGGCGGCTCGTCGGTGCGCAGCGCGGCGAACACCGCGACCAGCGCGGCCACCTCCTCCGGCGTCGCGTCACCCTTCACCACGCGGAGCAGGGGTGGCTGCTGGACGGGGTCGGGGCCGGCGTCGGTGTGGGTGGTTGCGGTGGGCTCGGTGCTTGCGGTGGTCTCGTTCATTTCCTCGCTCACCGTCGTCTCTCGTCGTGCTGTTCGCCGTGGTGGCGCATGTCCAGCTGCTCGGGGGGCGCTTCGCTGCCCCCGCTCACAGCGGGATGTTGCCGTGCTTCTTGGCGGGCAGGCTCTCCCGCTTGGAGCGCAGGAGGCGCAGGGCGCGGACGATCTCGAGGCGGGTCTCGTGGGGGGCGATGACCGCGTCGATGTAGCCGCGCTCGGCCGCGATGTAGGGGTTGGCGAGCGTCGTCTCGTACTCGTCGATCAGCTCGGCGCGGCGCGACTCGACGTCGCCGCCCTCGGCCTCGATCGCCGCGAGCTCCTTGCGGTAGACGATGTTCGCGGCGCCCTGGGCACCCATCACCGCGATCTGGGCGGTCGGCCACGCGACGTTGATGTCGGCACCGAGGTGCTTGGAGCCCATCACGTCGTAGGCGCCGCCGTAGGCCTTGCGGGTGATCACGGTGATCAGCGGGACGGTGGCCTCGGCGTAGGCGTAGATCAGCTTGGCGCCGCGGCGGATGATGCCGTTCCACTCCTGGTCGGTGCCGGGCAGGAAGCCCGGGACGTCGACGAACGTCAGCACGGGGATGTTGAAGGCGTCGCAGAAGCGGACGAACCGGGCGGCCTTCTCGGAGGCGTCGATGTCGAGGGTGCCCGCGAACTGCATCGGCTGGTTGGCCACGACGCCCACCGACTGGCCCTCGACCCGACCGAAGCCGACGATGATGTTGGGCGCGAACAGCTCCTGGACCTCGAGGAAGTCCTCGTCGTCGAGCGAGGCCCGGATGACGTCGTGCATGTCGTAGGGCTGGTTCGGCGAGTCGGGGATGATCGTGTCGAGGCTGCGGTCGAGGTCGGTGAACTCCTCGATCGCTGCGTCGTCGTACGACGGGACCTCGTCGAGGTTGTTCTGCGGCAGGTAGGACAGCAGCGCCTTGACGTACTCGATCGCGTCCTCCTCGTCCGAGCCCATGTAGTGGGCGTTGCCGGACTTGGAGTTGTGGGTGCGGGCGCCGCCGAGGTCCTCCATCGAGACGTCCTCGCCGGTGACGGTCTTGATGACGTCGGGGCCGGTGATGAACATGTTCGAGGTGCCGTCGACCATGATCGTGAAGTCGGTGACGGCGGGGGAGTAGACGTGGCCGCCGGCACAGGAGCCCATGATCAGGCTGATCTGCGGGATCACGCCCGAGGCGTGCACGTTGCGCTTGAAGATCTCGCCGTACAGACCGAGCGAGACGACGCCCTCCTGGATGCGCGCGCCGGCGCCCTCGTTGATGCCGATGATCGGGCAGCCGGTCTTGATCGCCAGGTCCATCACCTTGGTGATCTTCTCGCCGTAGACCTCGCCCAGCGAGCCGCCGAACACCGTGAAGTCCTGGGAGAACACGCACACCTGGCGCCCGGCGATCGTGCCGTAGCCGGTCACGACGCCGTCGCCGTAGGGCCGGTTCTTCTCCAGGCCGAACGCGGTGGAGCGGTGCCGGGCGAGCTCGTCGAGCTCGACGAACGAGCCCTCGTCGAAGAGCATCGCGATCCGCTCGCGGGCGGTCTTGCGGCCCTTGGCGTGCTGCTTCTCCACCGCCTTCGCCGAGCCCGCGTGCACGGCCTCGTCGAGCCGCCGGTCGAGATCGGCGAGCTTGCCGGCCGTCGTGTGGATGTCGGGCCGGTCGGCGGTCGGCTCTGCCATCTGCTCTGCCATTGCTGGGGGCTCCTCGTTGGCGGGTGGTTGGGCCGTGGGTCAATGTAGTGCCCGTGACCCCAGACCCGGTGCGACGCTCATCACTCGATCCACGACCGCTCGCCGATCTCGCCCCCGACCTGGTGGTCGAGGTGCTGGAGACCGCGACCTCGACCAACGCGGTGGCCGCCGAGCGCGCCCGGGCCGGCGCTGACGAGGGGCTGGTGGTCGTGGCCGAGCACCAGACGGCGGGCCGGGGCCGCCTGGACCGCTCCTGGGAGACCCCGGCCCGGTCGTCGCTGACGTTCTCGCTGCTGACCCGGCCCTCGGTGCCCGCGGCCGACTGGCCGTGGCTGCCGCTGCTCACGGGCTACACGGTGGCCAAGACCCTGCGGGCGCAGGGCTACGACGCGGACGTCAAGTGGCCCAACGACGTGCTGATCGGCGACCGCAAGCTCGTCGGCATCCTCGTCGAACGGGTCGAGACCCCGGCCGGGGCCGCGGCGATCCTGGGGGTGGGCCTCAACGTCGACCTCACCACCGAGGAGCTGCCGGTGCCGACAGCCACCTCCCTGGCCCTCGAGTCCCCGGCCGGCGCGGCCCCCGACCGGACCCGCCTGCTCGTCGAGCTGCTGCGCTCGCTGCGCGAGGCCTACGACGCCTGGCAGGCGGGCGGCGCCGATGCCGTGGCGCGGCTGCACGCGTCGTACGCCGCCGCGTGCGTCACCGTCGGGCGCGAGGTGCGGGTCGACCTGCCGGGTGGCCGGGAGCTGACCGGCAGGGCCACGGCGGTCGACGAGGCCGGCCGGCTCGTGGTGCTCGCCGACGACGGCGAGTCCGTGGTCGGGGCAGGTGACGTAGTCCACGTGCGGGCCCGCGAACAGTGACATGATCGGCCCGTGGCCATCTCCAGCAAGCTGCTCAACGAGGGTGAGACCGTCGTCGTCGACACCCGCACGCACATCAAGGCGCTGCTGCTGCCCCTGCTGATCCTCGTGGTCCTGCTCGCGGTCGGCACCTTCGCCCAGGTCACGTGGGACCAGACGGTCGCCTTTGTCGTGTGGGCGGTGGTCGCGGTCGGCATCGTCTGGTACGTCCTGCGTCCCGCGCTGATCTGGGCGACGTCCAGCTACACGTTCACCAACCGGCGGCTCATCACCCGCAGCGGCATCCTGGTGCGCCGCGGCCACGACATGCCGCTCGCCCGGATCAGCGACATCGCCTACGAGTTCGGGCTGATCGACCGGATGCTCGGCTGCGGCACGCTGATCATCTCCGACGCCAGCGAGTACGGGCAGATCAAGCTGCACGACATCCCGCGCGTCGAGGAGACCCAGCGCAAGGTCAACGCGATGCTGCACCCCTCGGCGGGTCATGACGGAACCTGACGGCACAGGGGCCGGCCCCGGCGCCGATCCCGGCCCCAGCTCCGAGGACCTCGAGCGGGCGATCCTCGGCGAGAACCCGGTCTTCAACGCCCACGAGGTCGCGGCGCGCACCGGCGTGACCGTCGCCGAGGCGCGCCGGCTCTGGCGCGCCCTGGGCTTTCCCGAGCACGGCCTCGAGACCGCGTTCACCGACGCGGACGCGGAGGCGCTCTCGACGCTGCTCGGCGTCGTCGAGTCCGGCGCCATCGACTTCGACATGGCCGTCAACCTCACCCGGGCGGTCGGCCAGACCATGGCGCGCCTCGCCGACTGGGAGGTCGCGACCCTCGTCCACCGGGTCGAGGAGCTCGAGTCCGGTGATGCGGCCACCGGCAGCCGCACCGGGTCGGCGATCCGGCTGATCGACGAGATCAACCAACCCTTCGAGGAGCTGCTCGTCTACGTCTGGCGCCGCCACCTCGCCGCCGCGGTGGCGCGCGTCGAGGCGCTGCGCGCCAACGAGGAGGACCTCAACACCGTCCAGCTCACGGTCGGGTTCGCCGACATCGTGAGCTTCACGGCACTCTCCAATCGGCTCAGCGAGGAGCGCATCGGTGACCTCGTGGAGCTCTTCGAGTCCCGCTGCGCCGACGTGGTCGCCTCCCAGCGGGGTCGGGTGATCAAGAGCATCGGCGACTCCGTGCTGTTCGTGAACGACGACCCGGTCCGCGCCTACGACACCGCCGAGGGGATCATCAGCGTGGTCGGCCGCGACTCGCGGATGCCCGACGTACGCCTCGGCCTGGCCAGCGGCTCGGTCGTGATGCGCCTCGGCGACGTCTTCGGCCCCCCGGTCAACCTGGCCGCCCGCCTGACGGCGGTCGCGCGGCGCAACCGGATCATCATCGACGCCGCCACCGCCCAGCTGCTGCCGGCCGACGAGTTCGAGACGAGGCCGCTGCCGGCGCGCCCGGTGCGCGGGTTCGGGATCGTCGAGCCGGTCGCCGTACGCCGCTCCTGACCGCGTCTCGCGGCCGCGGGGTCGATCTCGGTGCGGACCTCCGACGGTGTGGTTGCGGTGTGGTTGCGGTGTGGTTGCGGTGGGGTCGTCGGCTGCGGGGCCTCCTCTGCTCGTCACCTCACGGGGACCGGTCGTCGCTCATCGAAGGTAAAATTCGGCGATTACCCCTCCGGCGCGCTGGCGCGTTCCTACGGTGGGAAAATGATCGAGGTGCAGGACATCCGGCTCGATCCGGTCTCGCGGCGGACGTGGCGCGGATCCAAGGAAGTGGTGCTGTCCCGCAAGGAGTTCGACCTGGTCCAAGCGCTGATGGAGCGCGCCGGGAGGGTCGTCAGCCGTGACGAGCTGATGCGCGAGGTGTGGCACACCACGTTCTGGACCTCCTCCAAGACCATCGACGTCCATCTGGGGTGGGTGCGACGCAAGCTCGGCGACGACAGCAGGCACCCGCGCCTGATCACGACCATCCGCGGCGAGGGCCTGCGGTTCGAGACCGAGGACCACTCCAACTGAGCTCCGGCTCGGTGTCGTGCCCTAGAGTTCCGGCGTGCCCAGCCCTGCCCCGACCCTCGCCGTGATCGGCGGCGGCCAGCTGGCCCGCATGATGGCCGCTCCCGCCAACGAGCTCGGACTCCCGCTGCGCCTGCTCGCCGAGGGCGAGGGCGTCTCGGCCGCCCAGGTGATCCCCGACCACCTCGTCGGCGACTACCGCGACCTGGCGATGCTGCGCCGGGTGACCGCCGGCTGTCCGGTGGTGACCTTCGACCACGAGCACGTCCCGACCGAGCACCTGCACGCGCTCGAGGAGGACGGCATCGCCGTCCGCCCCGGCCCGCACGCGCTGGTGCACGCCCAGGACAAGGCCGTGATGCGAGAGCGGCTCGCCGAGCTCGGCGTCCCGTGTCCGCGCAACGCCGTCGTCCACACGGTGAGCGACGTGGAGGCCTTCGGGTTCCCGTGCGTGCTGAAGACCACGCGCGGCGGATACGACGGCAAGGGCGTGTGGTTCGTGCGCTCCGCGGGTGACTGCGAGGAGGCGTTCCGTGCGGCCTCCGAGGCCGAGGTGCGGCTGCTCGCGGAGGAGCTCGTCGACTTCCGGCGCGAGCTCTCCGCGCTGGTCGTGCGCTCGCCGAGCGGCCAGGCCGCGGCGTACCCCGTCGTCGCCTCCACCCAGGTCGACGGGATCTGCTGGGAGGTGGTCGCCCCGGCCCCCGACCTCGACCCGGCGCTGGCCGGCCAGGCCCAGGAGATCGCGCTGAGCATCGCCGGTGCCCTCGACGTCACCGGCGTCCTCGCGGTCGAGCTGTTCGAGACACGCGACGGCCGGGTCCTGGTCAACGAGCTCGCCATGCGTCCCCACAACACCGGCCACTGGACCCAGGACGGCGCGGTGACCTCGCAGTTCGAGAACCACCTGCGTGCGGTGATGGACCTGCCGCTCGGCTCGCCGGCGCCGCGGGCGCGGTGGACCGTGATGGTCAACATCCTGGGGAGCGACGACGCGGCCGTGGGCCGGCTGTACGACGGCTACCCGCACGCGCTGGCCCGCGACCCGATGCTGCGGGTGCACCTCTACGGCAAGGAGCTGCGCCCGGGCCGCAAGGTGGGGCACGTCAACGCCTACGGGGACGACCTCGACGACTGCCTCGAGCGCGCGCGGCACGCCGCCGCGTGGTTCCGCGGCGACCTCGGGAACGAGAGTGAGTAAGGGATGACGCAGACTGCTGACGGCGCCGCTCGTGTCGGCATCGTGATGGGATCGGACTCCGACTGGCCGGTGATGAAGGCCGCCGCGGAGGCGCTCGGGGAGTTCGACATCGCCTACGAGGCCGACGTCGTCTCGGCGCACCGGATGCCGGAGGAGATGCTGGCCTACGGCCGGGAGGCGGCCGACCGCGGGCTCGCGGTGATCATCGCCGGAGCCGGGGGAGCGGCGCACCTGCCGGGCATGCTCGCCTCGGTCACGCCGCTGCCGGTCATCGGGGTGCCCGTGCCGTTGAAGAACCTCGACGGCCTCGACTCCCTGCTCTCGATCGTGCAGATGCCCGCCGGGGTCCCCGTCGCGACCGTGGCCGTCGGCGGCGCCCGCAACGCCGGCCTGCTCGCCGTACGCATCCTGGCGGCCGGTGATGCGTCCCTGCAGGACAAGATGCGCGCCTTCCAGGCCGAGCTGCGCTCCACCGCCCAGCAGAAGGGCGAGGTCGTCCGCGGCGACCGGCCCGGCCGGAAGCTGGGGTTCTAGGAGTCCTGGGTCCGGTCCCAGCCGACCATCGCCGCGACCTCGTCGCCGAGCGTCATCGGGCTGAACGGCTTGGCGATGACTCCGGCGACGTCGAGGTCGTCCCAGACCTGGGTGCCGCCGACCTGCAGCTTCGCGGTCAGCAGCACCACCGGGATGTCGCGCGTGGACTCGTCGGCCCGGAGCGCCTGGAAGGTCGCCCGCCCGTCGACGTCGGGCATCATCAGGTCGAGCAGCACAGCGTCGGGATGGTGCTCCTTGGCGGCCACGATCGCCTTGGCGCCGCCGTCGACGGCGATCACCTGCCAGCCCGCGACGACCTCGAGGGCCACCTGCGTGATCTCCCGGATCGAGTCGTCGTCGTCGACGACCAGGACGGTCGGCATCGTTCCCTCCTCAGGGCCGGTCCGGTGGGCCCGCCGGGTGGAAGGTACCCAGGTAGTAGGTCTGACGATCAATGGGTGCGACGGTGACCACACCGGTGCGGCCGAGCACCCGGGCCGCGTGCTCCCCGAACGCGAAGCCGTCGTCGTTGAAGGCGCAGATGTCCCACCCGACGACCGCCCGGGCGGCGGCGAGGACCTCGCCCATCCGGTGGATCATCGCCTGGAAGACGTGGCTCTGGCGGTGCTCGCGGCGCACCAGCGTGAACCCGATGTAGTAGACCGCGTCGCGGGCGGCGTGGTCGGGATAGTGGTGGCGGAAGTACGCCGGGCTGATCCACGGCACCGTCTCGAGGTGGTGGGTGAGCGTCGAGAGACCGATCGCCTCGCCCCGGTCGTCCCAGGCGACGTACTTGTCGACGCGCGGGTCGAGCATCTCCTCGAGGAACTCCTCGCGGTGCAGCAGCTGCCGCGCCACCGCCTGGGTCTCCAGCTCACCGAAGGTCTCGCGGTAGAGCGCGTAGTAGCTCTCCGCCATCGCCGCGTCCACGGCGCCCTCGATCGTCACCGCCACGGTGCCGGTCGGGCCTGGCGCGCTCACGGGGTGCTCCAGTCGGCGACGGCGTACGCCGCGAGCACCAGGGCGCACGCCGGTCGGTCCTCGCAGCGGGCGGTCGTGACCGCGGTGTGCACCACGCCGAAGTCGATCCCGCGCGTCTCGGCCATGTCGGCGAGGCTGAGCTCGATCTGCCGCTCGACGTCGGTCACCGTCGGACCGGTGTGCTCGACGAACAGGCCGCCGACCTCGGGGTGGATCACCCAGCCGAGCCCGGCCGCGACCTCCTCGCCCGGGCGGTCGGCGTACGCGACGGACTCGACGCAGTAGAGGCGGTCGCCGTGGCCCCCGGGCAGGGGACCACCGCCGCGGGTGACCGTGCTGCGCGGTGGGATCACCGACGAGAGCGGGATCAGGTTGAAGTCGCCGACCCCCGCCTCGAGCAGTGCCCGGTCGAACGCGGACAGGCGGGTGCGTCCGGCGCCGGCCGCGGTGCGGACGGTGATGTCGAGCAGCCGGCCGTCGGGACGGATGTCCTGCAGGGTGGGGGCGGTCACGCGTCGTTTCCTCCTGGTGATCGGGAATCCTCGAGGCGCTCGACCACGCGGTCCTCCAGGCCGGCCGCGTCGACCCGGCCCTTGGTCACGAAGTCGGTGCGGCCGAGCGTGAGCAGCGGACGGTCCACTGGCTCGACCTCGGCGGTGCTGTAGACGATCAGGTCGACGGTCGCGGTCTCGGGGTCGCGGCGCAGCTCGCTCACCACGGCCCGGGCGCGGCCGCTGGCATGGTCGAGGTCGAGGTCGAGCACGACGACCTGTGGCGTCCGCTCACGGGCGAGGCGTACGGCGTCACCGGCGTCCGGTGCGCGCAGCACGGAGACCCCGTGGCTGGTGAGCAGCCCGTCGAGCTGCTCGGCGAGGCCGTCGTCGTCCGAGACGAGCAGCACCGCGCCCCACCCCGCAGCGAGCAGCGTGGGCGCGTGGTGGCTGTGGTGGCCAGGGCCGCGCCGGCCGGTCGAGGGCAGCGTGAACGCGACGGTGGTGCCGGTCCCGGGCGTGCTCTCGGCCCAGATCCGGCCGCCGTGGCCCTCCACGATCCCTCGGCTGATCGCCAGGCCGAGACCGGTGCCGCCCTTCTGGCGTGCGTCGGAGGAGTCGACCTGCTCGAAGCGCTGGAAGATCGACTCGAGCTTGTCCGCGGGGATGCCGCGGCCGTGGTCGCGGACCCGGAAGGTGACCTGGCCGTCCTCGGCTGCGGCGCCGAGCACCACGCTCTGGCCCGCGCTGGAGAACTTGATCGCGTTGCTGAGCAGGTTGGTCAGCGTCTGCACGATCCGGTCGGCGTCGACGAGGACCCGGCCGGTGCTCGGCGCCACCTCGATGCGTACGCCGCTGGACTGGGCCTGTCCGGCCATCTCGGTGGCCGCGCGGGTGAGGAGCTCCTCGGCGGCGACCGGCGCGATGTCCATCGACCGGGCGCCCGACTCGATGCGCTCCAGGTCGAGGATGTCATTGATGAGGCGGGTGAGCCGCTCGCTGCTCTCCAGTGCGATGCCGGTCATCGACCGGGCCCGCGGCGAGAGCTCGCCGAGCACGCCGCTGGCCAGCAGGTCCAGCGAGCCGCGGATCGAGGTGAGCGGTGTGCGCAGCTCGTGGCTGACGACCGAGATGAACTCGTTCTTCATCCGGTCCACCTCACGGCGCTCGGTGACGTCGCGGAAGACCACGACGGCGCCGCGCACGACCTGGCTGCCGGGAGTGCCGTCGAGCTGGGGGCTCGCGGTGATCTCGACGGGGAAGCTCGAGCCGTCGCACCGGATGTAGACGTCCTCCTCGGCGAAGGTGCTGATCCCGGAGGCGATGGCCTCGGCGATGTAGCAGCCCTGGTAGGGGTACGCAGGCCCGTCCTCGGCGGGCGCGTGGAAGACGTCGTGCGCCGAGCGACCGAGGAGGTCCTCCGCGGCGTACCCGAGCGCGTCGGCGGCCGACGGGTTCACGAAGGTGACCCGGCCCTCGTCGTCGACGCCGTAGATGCCGTCGCCCACCGACGTGAGCAGCACCTCGGTCTGGCGGGCCAACCGCTGCAGGTGGGCCGTCTGCTCGCTCACCCGGTGCTCCAGGCCACGGCGCAGGGCGTTGTTGTCGCGCGTGAGCACGATCTGGCGCGCGGCGGCCGCCACGGCGACGACCAGCCACAGCGCCCCCATCGTGGGCGGCAGCGCCTCGTTGTCGCCGACGACCACCTGCACGCCCGCTGCGAGCATCAGCACGAAGTAGACCAACGCCGTATCGCGCGCGTCGACCGCGGCGCCCGACGCCGCGGGCACGTCCACCTCGGTGCTGGGGTACCAGGCGGCCAGCGCGAGCAGCGCGTACCCGACGATCCAGCCCAGGTCGACCTGGGTGCCGAACTCGAAGTCGTCCTGGGCGACGAGCACGGCGAACCGCAGGTCGGCCACGGCGTAGGACAAGAACCCCAGCGCGAGGAGTGCCAGCGCCCGGCGGTCCGACCCGCTGGCGCGCAGCAGGAGCAGGAGGCCGACGACGACCAGCACCACGTCGAGCACGGGGATGAGCAGCGTCGAGACCTGGGAGGCGAGGCCGCCACGGCTCTGCTCGAGCAGCTCGTCGTAGACCAGCGTCGAGGCGATGATCAGGACCGCGCCCCCGACCACCAGGCCGTCCATGCTGATCACGACGAGGTCGACACCGCGCCGCCGGACGCTCGGGAACCCGAGCACGCCGGCGATGCACAGGCCGAGCGCCACGACGATCGTCAGGTCGCTGAACGCGCTCGGCGAGGTGACGGGGTCGGAGCCGATCGCGGTGGCCCACACGTTGCCGGCGATCGCGACGACCGCGCCCGCCATGATCAGCAGCCAGGACCGGCGCCGGCGGCCGACCGTGCGGCGCGACCGCACCCAGCACGAGACCGCCAGGAACAGCCCGCTGGTGATCAGGCCGAGGCCGCTCGCGAGCTGCCGCACGTCCTGGTCCACCCAGGCGGGCTCGAGCAGCGCCGCGAAGACCACGATCGCCGCGACCGTGCACGACAGCACCACGAGGTACTGGCGTCGCTGCCGCGCGAGCGAGTCAGGCATGAGGAGGTCCCGAGAGATGGTGGAGGCCACGCCCAGGTAGGGCCGCGGTCACCACATTCTTGCTCAGCCCCCCGAAACCGGTCCGCCGGGCTCGGACGGACCCACCAGACCGTGCTCGTGGGCGAAGACGACGATCTGGACCCGGTCGCGCAGCCCCAGCTTGCGCAGGATCGCACCGACGTGGGTCTTGACCGTGGACTCGCTCGCGAAGACCAGACCCGCGATCTCGGTGTTCGAGAGGCCGCGGGCGACCGCGCTGAACACCTCGCGCTCCTTGTCGGTGAGCGTGAGGTACGCCGCCGGCGCGGGCGCCCGGCTCTGGAACTGACCGTCGAGGAGCGTGGCGAGGTCGTCGGGGGCGAGCACGGCGTTGCCGGCGTGCACCGTGCGGATGGCGTCGGCCAGCATCACCGGCGTGGTGCCCTTGAGCAGGAACCCGCTGGCGCCGTACCGGATCGCGGTGGCCGCCCGGTCGTCGAGGTTGAACGTCGTGAGCACCACCACCCGCACCGGCCGCTCGCGGCGCGCCGCACGGTCGGGCAGGAAGATCTGGCGGGTGGCCTCGACGCCGTCCATCTCCGGCATCCGGATGTCCATGAGCACGACGTCGGGCTCGAGCTCGTCGACGAGCGCGACGGCCTCGATCCCGTCACCGGCCGCGCCGACGACCTCCATGCCGTCCTGGGCGTCGACGATCACCCGGACGCCCTCGCGGAACAGCTCCTGGTCGTCGACCAGGAGCACCCGGATGGCGGGGTCGGGCGCGCTCACCGGCTGCGCACCGGCAGCCAGGCGGTGGCGGTGAAGGTGGGCGGGTCGTCGCGCCGGCGTACGTCGAGGCGACCGCCGACCGACTCCAGCCGGCGCCGCATGCCGTCGAGGCCCTGACCGCCGCCCGTGGGGGTCGCCACCAGCGGCTGGGTCTCCTCGGTCGCGGGCTCGACCACGTTCTGCACCTCGATCCTCAGCTCTCCCTCCCAGTGTCTCTCGACGCGCACCGGAGCGCCGCGCCGACCGTGCTTGAGGGCGTTGGTCAGCATCTCCTGGAGCACCCGGAAGGCCACCGTCGCCAGCTCGGGCGGCAGCGGCTGGGGAGTGCCGAACTCGGTCGAGGCCACCTCGTTGCCCGCGGCCCGCACCCCGGCGACCAGGCTGTCGAGGTCGGTGGTGCCCGCGCGCGGTCCGGCCTCGGCGCCGGTCGAGGCGAGCACCTGGCGGATGTCCTCGAGCGAGCTGCGGGCGGTCGTCGCGATGTTGTCCATGGTCTTCTTCAGCGCCTCGGTGTCGGCGTCCTTGAGATATTGCGCGGACTCGGACTGGACGAGGATCACCGCGAGCGAGTGCCCGACGACGTCGTGCACGTCGCGAGCCAGCTTGGCCTGCTCCTCGCGCAGGCGGGCGATCTCCTCGGCCTGGTCACGCTGCTCCTCGGCGACGACCTGCGAGACGCGCGACTCCCGGGCCCGGTCGGAGAACCTCAGCGCGAGACCGGCGAGCCACGGCACCCCGAGCACGGACATCCCCACGACCGCGGCGGTGACCTGCCACCGGTCGCTCAGCTGGGAGGTCTGCTCGACCAGCGTCCGGAAGCCGGCGGTGTCGAGCGCGCTGTAGAAGACGCCCGAGTCGACCCACCGGACAGCGATGAAGGCTGCTGCCGGGATGGAGAGGGCGCTCGCCCAGACGGTCGCGGTGCTGCCCCAGCGCGAGGTGCCGAAGGCGACCGCGGCGAGCGCGATCTCGAACAGGAAGAGGTCGGTGCCGGTCGAGATCTGCAGCGCGCAGATGACCCAGGTGAGGGCGAGGGCGGCGGCGGGCAGGTGGCGGCTGAGCGTGACGGCGCTGGAGATCGCGACCGCGAGCAGGATCATCGGCGTGCGCGTGTCGGGCCAGTACACCGCGCGGGTGGCGACCTCGAAGAGGCCGACGAGCAGCACGGCCAGGCCGAACCCGATGTCGGGCGCCCAGCGCACGAGGATCTTCACGCTGCCACCCGCACCCGATCCCGGCGCTGGTGCAGGGGCGCCTCGACGTACCGCCACGACACAGCGGCCGCGACCAGCGTGAGCACCACCGCCGGCAGGGCGGGCAGCCACAGCGAGAGGGGGTAGTTCCAGAGGTACGCCGCGTAGGAGACGGTGCCCAGCCAGACCCCGGCGCGCAGCGGTCCGGTGATGGTGCGCCAGTGCCGCCAGGCGAGGACCAGCACCCCGGTGAGCGCGGCGATGGCGGGTCCTCCTGCCAGGTAGGTGAGCACGTGACCCCGCAAGGGAACCACACTCATGAGGCCGATCGCCGCCAGGGCGATGGGCACCGCCCAGGTCGGGACGGCGAGCCGGTCGCCGTACAGCCGGACGGCCGCGCCGACGACGAAGCAGAGCGCCCAGCTCGTGGGCAGCGCGTAGGCGAGGTCGGGGTCCTCGGCCAGCCACCAGGTCGTCGCGACGCAGGCCAGAGCGGTCGTCGTGGCCGCCACCAGCAGCGCGCGGCGGCGGCCCAGCAGGAGGAGGACGGCGGGCCAGACGAGGTAGAACTGCTCCTCGGTCGCCAGGGTCCACAGGTGGAACGTCGCGTCGCTCGCGTGCCCGAACGGCAGGTTGCCGGTCCACGTCAGCGCCCACAGCACGGTCCAGCCGAGCCGGTCGCGGTCGCCGAGCGGGTCGAGCGCGAGGGTCACCAGCGACACCCCGGCGACCAGCACCAGCAGGGGCGGCACGAGCCGTCGCGCCCGGCGTGCGTAGAAGCGACGCAGCGGCGGTCGCTCCTCGAGCAGGCCGGTGATCAGGTAGCCCGACAGCGCGAAGAACATCACCACGCCCACCACGCCCGCCCCCGGGAACAGGTCCGGCAGGGCGTGGCGCAGCATCACCAGCGCGATCGCCAGGCCGCGGAGCAGGTCGAGGCCGTCGATCCTCCTCGTCTCGGGCCGCGGAGCGTCGCTCACCGGAGGGCGCCGCGGACCAGCTCGTCGAGCAGGTCCGCGTAGGGGAGCCCCTGGGCCGCGAACATCCGCGGGACCTGGGAGTGCTCGGTCATACCGGGCATCGTGTTCACCTCGTTGAGCACCGGCCCCGCCTCGGTGAGGAAGAAGTCGACGCGGGCGACCCCGGCGCAGCCGAGGGCGTCGTACGTCGCGACCGCGGCGTCGGTCAGGGCCTTGGCGTCCACCTCCTCGAGCGCCGCCGGCACCCGGAAGTCGGCGTGGCCGCCGTACTTCGCCTCGAAGTCGAAGAGGCCGTCGACGACGATCTCCAGGGCGGGGGAGACCTGGAGCGTCCCGTCGGCGCGCCGGAGCACGGCGACGTCGATCTCGCGCCCGGCCACGACGTCCTCGACGAGCACCCGGTCGTCGACGGCCAGCGCCGCCTCGAGGGCGGGCCCGAGGTCGGCGGGGGCGCGGACCAGGCTGACGCCCTGGCTGGAGCCGGCGGCGACCGGCTTGACCACGACCGGATGCGTCCAGACCTCCTGGGCGGCGGTGGTCCGGGTGACCAGGCGTCCGGGTGCGGTGGCGATGCCGATCGCCTCCGCGACCAGCTTCGTCGCCCACTTGTCCATCGCGAGCGCCCCCGCGCGGACCCCCGAGCCGACGTACGGGAGGCCGGCGAGCTCGCACAACGCGGCGAGCGTGCCGTCCTCCCCGCGGGGCCCGTGCAGGACCGGGAACACCACGTCGCAGGTGGAGAGCACCGAGGTGGCCCCCGACAGGCCGAGCGGGTGCGCCCCGCTGTCGCGCCACATGCCGTCGAGGTCGATCGTGAGCGGCACCACCTCGTACCGGCGGGGGTCGAGGGCCGCTGCGACCGAGGCGGCCGAGGCCAGCGACACCTCGTGCTCGCAGTTCTGGCCGCCGCCGACGACCGCGACACGGGTCCTCACGACAGGCTCCGCAGGTGGGCCGGACGGCGCACGGTGCGCGGCACGCGGCCGCCGATGCCGGTGACGATCTCGTGCTCGAGGGTGTCCGCCCAGGCGGCCCACTCGGCCACCGTCGGCTCGCCGGCGTCGCCGGGCCCGAACACGGTCACGGGCTCGCCGAGGTCCACGGGCCGCTCGCCCAGGTCGACCACGACCTGGTCCATCGAGATCCGCCCGACCAGCGGACGACGCCGCCCGCGGACCAGCACCTCGGCGCGCCCGGAGGCCAGCCGCGGGAGCCCGTCGGCGTACCCCAGCGGCACGAGGCCGAGGTGGGTGGGCGCGGGGGTGCGGTAGCCGTGCGCGTAGCCGACCGGGGTGCCGGCGCGGACCCGGCGCACCTGCACGATCGGCGCGGTCAGGGTCATCGCCGCGCGCAGGGGGGTGGTGAGCGAGGGGTCGATGCCGACGAGGCCCGCGCCGACCCGGCTCATCGTGTGGTGGCTGCGCGGGTCGGTGAGGGTCGCCGAGGTCGCGGCGAGGTGTCGGTGGGCGGGGCGCAGGCCGGCTGCCCGCGCCGTCTCGAGGGCCCAGGCGAACCGGGTGCGGGCCAGGGCGTTGCAGTCGTCGGCCGGATCGTCGGCGCAACCGAGGTGGCCCATGACGCCGACGACCTCGATCTCGCCGCGCTGCTCGGCCCGCCGGGCCGAGCGGCACAGCTGGGCCCACGTCGACGGGTCCGCCCCGTCGCGGGCCATGCCGGCGTCGACGTGGAGATGCACGCGCGTCCGGGGTGCCGATGCCACCGCGGTGAGGTGGGCGAGGCTGGGCACGGCGACCTCGACGTCCTCCCGGGCGGCGCGGGCGTAGTCGGCGTCGACGGCGTTGAGCCAGCTGAGCACCGGCGCGGTGAGGCCGGCGGCGCGCAGGGCGAAGGCCTCCTCGAGGCTGGTGACGCCGAGCCGGGTCGCGCCGTTCGTGAGCGCCGTGCGGGCGACGTCGACGGCACCGTGCCCGAAGCCGTCGGCCTTGACGACCGCCATCAGCTCGCCGGTGGCCCGCTCGGCGAGCAGCCGGGTGTTCTGGGCGATCGCCGCGAGCTCGACCTCGAGCCGAGGACCCGAGCCGACGTGCGGCCGGGCGGCGGTGGCGAGGCCGGTCACGCCGCCACCTCCGCGGCGACCGGGCCGTAGAGGGCGTGCCCGCTGCCGGTCATCAGTGCCCAGTAGCGGTCGCCGAAGCTCCAATGCCACCACTCGGTCGGGTAGTTCACCAGGCCCTGGGCGCCGAGCACCGCGGCCAGCAGGTCCCGGTGGGCGCGCGCGTCCGCGCCGATGCCGTCGGCCGCGAAGTAGCAGCGCCCGTCGCTCTGCTCGGGCGTCGCGTCGATCTCGGTGCCGAGGTCGAGCTCGTCGCCGCACACGTCGACGAGCGTCAGGTCGACCGCGGCCCCCGCGACGTGCGGTGCGACCTCCACCGGGCTCACGAAGCGGCTCGTCAGCACCTCCAGCTCCGCCGCGTCCGCGTGCGGGTGATGGGCGCGCACCTCGGCGGCGTACGACGCGACGATCGCGCGCTGGACGTCCAGCGGCCGGTAGCCCTCGATCACCCGCAGCCGGATGCCCGCGGGGAGCGTGGCGTCGGCGGCCTCGAGGCGCTCGGCGAGGCTCGCGCGCACGAGCGCGCCGAGGGGGGAGAGGTCTCGGTCGAGGCGGACCAGCGGCTCGCCGGTCTCCGCCACCGGCACGGCGCGGACCCGCGGGTCCGACAGCAGGATCGTCATGCCCTCGACGCTAGAAGTGCGCAAGGTCCTCCGACCTCCACCTCAGGTGCCGCCTCCCTGACCGCGAGTACCGATCGCCCGGGACCACGGGCGCGGTACGGGAGCCGATCTGGTCCGGCGCACGTCCGACCACTGTGCAGACGCGAGACGAGACGCCGGAGGGCGACCGGGTGGCCCGGCCGCGATCGGCGTGGGTGGTCGCGGTCGCGGCGCTGGCGGTGATCCTGGTCGCGACCGGCGCGGCGATCGCGGCGGGGCTGCGGGACGGCTCGGGCCACGAGCCGGCGCGGCCGACCACCGGCCCCCTGCCGACGCCACCGACGCCCGGGGCACGAGGCTTCGACGGGCCGACGCGCCAGGTCTCCTGGCGCGGGGTCGCGGTGGACGTCCCCGCGGACTGGCCCGACGACACCGGGCCAGGGCCCGACTGGTGCGCCTCGGACGACGGTCGGGGCGGCTCGCTGTACCCGACCCGGCCGTACGTCGCCGTCGACCGGACCTACGCCATGACGCTCAGCATCGGCTGCCCGGAGGGCGGCGGGGCACCCGACGCGTTCGGCTCGGCGCCGGAGCGCCTGTGGGCGCCGCACCTGGCCTTCGAGCTGCCGATCGGCCACCTGCCCGACGGCACGCTGACCCACCGGGGATGGACGTTCTCCACGCGCACGGTCGCCGGCGTCCGGGTCACGCTGCTGACCGATGCCGCGACCCGCGACCTGGTGGACCCGATCCTCGACAGCATCCGCCCGGTCGACACCGACGCCCACGGGTGCGACAGCACCTCACCGGTGCAGGCGAGGGAGTTCGTCCGGCCCGAGCCGGCGTTCGACGTGACCGACGTCGACCGGGTCGACGCGATCTCGATCTGCCAGTACGACCGCGGCTCCGGCACGTCCGCGCCGGGGCTCCTCGGCTCACGCCGCCTCGAGGGCGCACCGGCGCAGAGCCTGCTCGACGCCGTCAGGGTGGCGCCAGCGGGAGGAGGCCCCGACGCTCCGCAACACTGCGTCCACGACATGTACGGCGACACCGCCCTCACCATCCGCCTCCACACCGGAGGGACGACGCGCGACCTCTACGCGTACTACGAGTGGTGCTTCGGCAACGGCATCGACGACGGCACCACCCGTCGCGAGCTGACCCGGGGCGACTGCCTGCCGCTGTGGGGTGACCGCGTCACGCTCTGGGGCGGCAGCGCCGAGTCGTTCAGGCGCTGTCACGATCCGCGGTGAGGGCCCGGATGCCGGGGAGCATCGCGAGGCCGTTCACCACGACCGAGAAGACCAGCAGCGCGACCGCCCAGCTGTGGTGGTCGAGGTCCCACAGGGCGAGGGTGGCCAGGCCGAAAACCAGCACCTTGGCCACCGGCCGCACGACGACCCCGCCGTACGGCGCCTTCGGCGAGGCGAACCAGTACCACGTCGAGGCCGCCAGCACCGGCAGCAGCCACACCAGCACCCAGCCCGGGACCCCGAGCGCCGACGACTCCCATCCCCAGATGCCGAACGCCGTGACCGCGGCGATCTCGTCGACGAAGACGAGGAACAGCACCACCCACCCGAAGACCACCATGCGGCGATCATCTCGCGACCGGGCCGGGCGTCAGTAGGGTGCCACGCATGCTGTTCCCCGAGGCCCGGCGAGCGGTGGAGGCGGCCGCTGCGGACACGCCCGTCTGGGCCGAGGGCCACGACATCGACGAGGTCCGCGCCCAGGCCCGGGAGGCGGCGGCCGCCGAGCCGCGGGAGGACGTCGCGGAGGTGCTCGACGTCGACGCCGACGGTGTGCCCGCCCGGCTCTACCGGCCCGAGGGAGCCGCGCCGGGCGTGGTGGTGCACGTCCACGGCGGCGGCTTCGTCTTCAACGACGTCGACGTGCACGACCCGGGCGCTCGGCGGCTGGCCAACCGCACCGGGATGAGTGTGCTCAGTGTCGACTACCGCCGCCCACCCGAGCACCGGTTCCCGGCCGCGCCCGACGACGTCTCCGCCGCATCCGGCTGGGCGCAGCGCGAGCTGGGCGGACCGGTGTCTGCCCACGGCGACAGCGCCGGCGCCAACCTCGCGCTGGTCGCGGCGCTGCGCCACCCCGGCCGGTTCGCGGCGCTCGTGCTGATCTACCCGTTCCTCGACCCCACGGCCGGCTTCGACTCCTACGACACCGCCGCCGACGGCTTCGACCGCCGCGAGGCCCAGTGGTACTGGCAGCAGTACGCCGCCAGGCCGGACGACCTCACCCACCCCGACCTGGCTCCGCTCCGCTCCGACCGGCTCGGCACGCTGCCGCCGACGCTGGTCGTGACCTCGGAGCACGATCCGCTCCGCGACGAGGGCGAGGAGCTGGCCAGGCGGCTGGCCGAGTCGGGGGTGGAGGTCACGGCCACCCGCTACCTCGGCCAGATCCACGGGTTCTGGCGCCACCACGCCGCCTTCCCGGCCTCGGAGTCACTCCTCCGGCAGGCAGCCGGGTTCCTCCGCGAGCACTGCTGACAGGATGGGCTCCATGCGCGTGCACCTCGGCTGCGACCATGCCGGACTCGACCTCAAGGACCACCTCAGCCGATGGCTCACCGAGCACGGCTACGAGCCCGTCGACCACGGGCCCTTCGAGTACGACTCGCTCGACGACTACCCGGTCTTCTGCCTGCGGGCGGCGGAGGCGGTCGCGCAGGAGCGGGCCGCCGGCGCCGACAGCCTCGGCGTCGTGATCGGCGGGTCCGGCAACGGCGAGCAGATGGCCGCCAACAAGGTCACGGGCATCCGCTGCGCGCTGGTCTGGTCGGAGGAGACCGCCGTCCTGGCGCGCCAGCACAACGACGCCAACGTGGTCTCGATCGGCGGCCGGATGCACTCGCTGCAGCACATGACGCGCTTCGTGGAGGTCTTCCTCGCCGAGCCGTTCAGCGGCGAGGAGCGGCACGTGCGCCGGATCGGCCAGATGGCGGCGTACGAGGCCACCGGCGAGCTCCCGCCGCTGCCCGGCGATGCCTGAGGGGCACACCCTCCATCGCCTGGCCGACGAGCTCGCGGCGACGTTCGCGGGTCGCGTGGTGCGCGTCGGCAGCCCCCAGGGGCGGTTCGCCGATGCGGCGGCGCTCCTCGACGGCCAGGTGCTGGTCGGCGCCGAGGCGTGGGGCAAGCACCTGTTCGTCGCGTTCCCCGACGAACGCTTCGTGCACGTCCACCTCGGCCTGTACGGCAAGTTCGACGTCGCGACAGGCGCCGAGATCCCGCTGCCGGTCGGGCAGGTGCGGCTGCGCCTGAGCGCCTCCGACCGCGACTGGAACGCCTGGGCCGACCTCCGGGGAGCGACGACCTGCGAGCTCGTGACCCGCGAGCGGCGCGACGCGGTCGTGGCCCGGTCCGGACCCGACCCCCTGCGCGAGGACGCCGAGCCCGACCGCGCCTGGGAGCGGATCCGTCGCAGCAAGGCGCCGATCGGCGGCCTGCTGATGGACCAGGCGGTGCTGGCCGGCGTCGGCAACGTCTACCGGGCCGAGCTGCTGTTCCGGCACCGGGTCGACCCGATGCGCCCGGGGCACACGCTGCGCGTCGGGCAGTGGCGCGCGATGTGGGAGGACCTCGTCGCGCTCATGCACGAGGGCGTGCGGACCGGCCGGATCGACACCGTGCGGCCCGAGCACACCCCCGAGGCCATGGGGCGACCGCCGCGGCGCGACGACCACGGCGGCGAGGTCTACGTCTACCGCCGGCACGGCCAGGCCTGCCACGTCTGCGGCTCGAGCGTGCGCACGACCGAGCTCCAGGGACGCAACCTCTTCTGGTGTCCCCGTTGTCAACCCAGGTTCCGCTCGCGAGCACTACAGTGAGCAGCCCCGAGCACGAGGACCCACGACCATGACCGTTCGCCCCCAGGCGGACCGGCCTGACCGACCGAAGCGCCCCCGGCGCTCGGTCGCCCAGATCGTCGGCCGTGGCCTCCCCCCACACAGCCGCATCCTCGCGGCCCTCGTGACCCTCACGGTGGTGACCACCGTCCTCGTGCTGGCCTGGCCCAACGACGTGCCGCTCAACACGCTGATGGTCCCGCTGATGCTCGGCAGCCTGCTCCTCGGCCCGCGCCACCTGCCGTGGTTCGTCGTGTTCTTGATGGTGATGCTGATGCTCGCGGTCGGGCGTCAGGAGCAGATCACGGTGCGGATCGTGCTGACGATCGCCATCGTGTTCCTGCTCTGCTTCATCGTCCTGGTCACCTCGTTCCGCCGGTCCCGGCTGGGCGTCGCGGGCGTCCTCGGCGAGTCGATGCTCGTCGACCTGCGCGACCGGATCCTCAACCAGGGCGGCATCCCGACCCTGCCCGAGGGGTGGCTCGCCGAGACCGCGCTCCGCTCGGCCGGCGGCACGCCGTTCGCCGGCGACTTCGTCGTGGCCAGCCGGGCGCGGCGCGACAGCCGCGTCGAGCTCGCCGTCGTCGACGTCTCGGGCAAGGGCGAGCAGGCCGGCACCCGCGCGCTGCTGCTCTCGGGCGCCTTCGGCGGCCTGCTCGGTGCGCTCCCGCCCGCCGAGTTCCTCCCGGCCGCCAACGACTACCTGCTGCGCCAGGACTGGGACGAGGGCTTCGCGACCGCGGTGCACCTCTCCCTGGACACCGCGACCGGCGAGTTCGAGGTGCGTACGGCGGGGCACCCGCCGGCCGCCCAGCTCGACGCCGGCTCGGGTCGGTGGACGGTCCTCCAGGGCGAGGGGCCGGTGCTGGGCCTGATCGAGGACGCCGAGTTCACCACCGTGCGCGGCCTGCTGCGATCCGGAGACGCGCTGCTGCTCTACACCGACGGCCTGGTCGAGACGCCGCGGCGCGACATCGGCATGGGCATCGACCGGATGCTCGGGCAGGCCGAGCGGCTGCTGCGCGATGGTCTCGACGGCGGTGCCGCCCGTCTGGTCGACTCGCTCGGCTCGGAGAACGACGACCGCGCCCTGGTGCTGGTCCACCGGCGCTGAGCCCGGCTGACCACGCTTCCGCCGACCACATGGGGGTCGTCGGTGTCCTCCCGATAGGCGCCAGCGTTCGTCCTCCGTCAGGCGGGTCAAGGGTTCCCTGCGGCGGCTTCGCCGCCCTTGACCCGCCTGTCTTCGGACGAGTTGGCGCCTATCGGGAGGACGCCGACCTGTGGTCGCCGCGGGGACGTCATGCGTTGTGGTGGCTAGGACGCCCACTTCGCATGACGTCCCGGAGCCGCGCGCAGGATGTCATGCGTTCTGGTGGCTAGGACGCCTACTTCGCATGACGTCCGGGAGTGCCGACACGTGTGGTGGGGGCTCGGGCAGCCAACAGAGGAGCCGGCTGACCGGGGTCTCGCGCGGCGCCCTCGGTTGGGTGGGGCGCTGCCGGGTGTGGCAGGATTCGGGGGTTCCTGGGGGACCGATCCCAGGGCGCGCGGATGTAGCTCAATGGTAGAGCCCCAGTCTTCCAAACTGGCTACGCGGGTTCGATTCCCGTCATCCGCTCCAAGCAGGGACCGACCGCACCCGCTGCGGGCCGGGAGCCCACTTGGCGGGGCGTAGCGTAGTGGCTAGCGCGCCTGCTTTGGGAGCAGGAGATCGCAGGTTCGAGTCCTGTCGCCCCGACACCCACCCAATGAGAAGCATGAGGAGAAGACCTGTGAAGAGCGCCGTCGAGACCTTGAGCCCGACCCGGGCCAAGCTGACCGTCGAGGTGCCCTTCGAGGAGCTCAAGCCGAGCCTCGACGCGGCGTACAAGAAGATTGCTCAGCAGATCAACGTCCCCGGCTTCCGGCGCGGCAAGGTCCCGCCGATGGTGATCGACCGCCAGGTCGGTCGCGGTGTCGTGCTCGACGAGGCGATCAACGCGGTCGTGCCGCAGAAGTACATGGAGGCCCTCCAGGCCAACTCCCTCCAGCCGCTGGCGCAGCCGGAGATCGAGGTCACCAAGTTCGAGGACAACGACGCGCTCGAGTTCACCGCCGAGGTCGACGTCCGTCCCGAGATCGAGCTGCCCGACTACGACGGTGTCGAGGCGCAGGTCGACGACGTCGAGCTGACCGACGCCGACGTCGACGAGCAGGTCGAGGCGCTGCGTGAGCGCTTCGCGACCCTGATCGACGTCGAGCGCGCCGCCGCCGAGGGCGACTTCGTGGTCATGGACCTCGTCGCGACCCGCGACGGGGAGCCGATCGAGGGCGCCGAGGTCTCCGGGATGTCCTACCGCGTCGGCCGCGGGGGCATGCTCGACGGCCTCGACGAGGCGCTGACCGGCATGGCCGCCGGCGAGACCAAGACGTTCCAGTCCGAGCTGGTCGGCGGCGACCTGATGGGCGAGGCGGTCGACGTGGCCGTGACCGTCAGCCAGGTCCAGGAGCAGGAGCTCCCCGAGCTCGACGACGAGTTCGCCCAGATGGCCTCCGAGTTCGACACCGTCGAGGAGCTGCGCGACGACGTGCGCGAGCGCCTCGGTCGGGGCCGCCGCCTCGAGCAGGCCGCCGCCGCTCGCGACGCCGTGCTCGAGCAGCTGCTCGACCGCGTCGAGGTGCCGCTGCCCGAGACCGTGGTGACCGACGAGCTCAACGCCCGCCGCCAGAACGTCGAGCAGCAGCTCATGTACTCCGGGCTCACCATGGAGAAGTACCTCGAGGACGAGGGCCAGACCCAGGAGGAGTTCGAGGCCGACCTCGAGCGCCGGGTCCGCGACGCCGTCGCCGCCCAGTTCCTCCTCGACGAGATCGCGAAGAAGGAGGAGTTCGGCATCGACCAGGCCGAGCTCTCCGAGCACCTCGTGCGCCGTGCCCAGCAGTCCGGGCAGGACCCGCAGGAGTTCGCGAACCACATGTTCGAGCACAACCACATCCCCGAGCTCGTGCAGGAGATCCTGCGCGGCAAGGCCCTCGCCCGGATCGTGGAGTCGGCGGTCGTCAAGGACGCCTCCGGCAACGTCGTCGAGCTGAAGAACCTGCGCCCCGACGGCACCATCGGTGAGCCCGAGGCCGAGGGCGACGCCGTGGCCGCCGAGGAGCAGCCGGCCGAGGAGCCTGCGGTCCAGGAGTGACGTCGTACCGAATGAGTGCACACATGTGCACTCATTCGGTACGCTCCGGCGGGTGAGCACCCCCCTCGACGCGGGCACCGCGCCCACCTACCTCGACGCGTTCTCCCTGCTCTCGGAGGTCGCCGACGAGCTCGTCGTGCAGAGCGTCCGCGACACGCACGACGCCTGGGCCGACCGGTTCGGCGGCTATCCGGGCCGGTCGATCACCACTGCCGTCTGCGGCGGTCTCAGCCTCGGGCTCCGCGCCGCCTCCGCGGGCCTGGGACGGGTCGCCGAGACCGGCGCGGGCCCGCGCCTCGAGGACGGCCCCCGGGGGCGCTTCGTGAGCTCGGCGGTCAACGGCCTGATCGGCGACCGGCTCGTGGCCGAGCGGCCGCGCCTCGCGATCCCCATGGCCGTGCGCTCCGAGGGCCGCGACGTGCTCCCCGAGCGGGACGCCCTGGCCCGGGCCTTCCCCGAGGCCGGCGGCCGGATCGTGGTGTTCGTCCACGGTCTGTGCGAGAACGAGTCGTACTGGAACCGGTGGCGCGAGCGCACCGGCACGACGTACGCCGAGACGGTGACCGCGGCCGGGTGGACCCCGGTGTTCCTGCGGGCCAACACCGGTCTGGGGCTGCGCGAGAACGGCGTCGCGCTCTCCGCGCTGATGCAGCGGCTCGTCGAGGAGTGGCCGACCGAGCTGGAGCGCATCGCGCTCGTGGGTCACTCGATGGGCGGCCTGATCCTGCGGGCGGCCGGAGCGGTCGCCCACCCTGCCGGTCGGCCGTGGGCCGACCTGGTCTCCGACGTGGTGACGCTCGGCACCCCCCACCTGGGTGCGCCGATCGCCCGCGGCATCGGTCACGGCAGCCGTGGGCTCGGCCGGGTGCGCGAGACGGCCGCGTTCGGCCGCATCCTCGACCTCCGCTCCACCGGCGTGCACGACCTCGTCGCAGGGCTCGCCGAGGACGTGCCGCCGCTCCCACACGCGCGCTACCGGCTGGTCGCGGCGACGGTGACCGCGCGCAAGCGACACCCCGTCGGCCACGTGGTCGGGGACCTGCTGGTGCGGGTGCCCTCGGCGTACGGCCACGACCGGCACGGCCGGCAGCTGTTCCCGGACGCCGACGTGCTGCACGTCGGACGCACGGACCACTTCGGGCTGCTCAACCACCCCGAGGTCCACCGGGCTCTGCGAGACTGGCTCGCATGACCGGACCTGCCGACCGCGAGCTGCGCGCCGAGACCACGATCCAGGCGCCCCCGGAGCGGGTATGGGCACTGCTCACCGACTTCTCGCGGATGCCCGAGTGGAGCCCCGAGCTGGTCCGGATGGTGCCCCTCAAGCCCGGGGGCCTCCGGGTGGGGCAGTGGTACCTCGGCGTCAACCGCCGCAAGGCCGCTGTCTGGCCCACGCGCAACGTCGTCTCGGCGCTCGAACCGGGCCGCGCGGTCGCCTGGGACACCACCTCCAGCGGCGCCCGGTGGGTGTGGGAGCTCGCGCCCGAGGCGGACGGGACCGCCACCCGGGTCGTGCACCGCCGACCCGTCCCGCGGCGGATCACGGCGATGAGCAAGGTCTTCGCCCCGCTCGCGCTGGGCGGCAGCGAGGGCCACGCGGACGAGCTCGAGGAGGGCATGGCCCGCACGGTCGCCCGCCTGAAGGCCGCCGCCGAGGCCTGACCCATGGGCCCGCCCGGTCGCCGACTTATCTGCTGTCGGCGAACAGCGGGGGATTGGCCGTGGAAGTGTCGATGCTTCCGGCTAGGGTCGCTCTCGTGACCCAGAACTCCAGCCCACAGCTCAACGGCGGCGCGGGCATGAACGTCCTCGACGACCACATCTACCAGCGCCTGCTGCGCGAGCGGATCGTCTTCCTCGGATCCGAGGTGCGCGACCAGAACGCCAACGCGATCTGCGCCCAGCTGCTGCTGCTCTCGGCCGAGGACCCCGAGGCCGACATCTTCTTGCACATCAACAGCCCCGGCGGCTCGGTGGACGCGGGCATGGCGATCTACGACACCATGAACTACATCCCCAACGACGTCGCCACGGTCGGGATGGGCCTGGCCGCCTCGATGGGCCAGTTCCTGCTGTGCGCCGGCACCAAGGGCAAGCGCTACGCCCTGCCGCACGCGCGGATCATGATGCACCAGCCCTCCTCGGGCATGGGCGGCTCCGCCTCCGACATCAAGATCCAGGCCCAGCAGTCCCTCCACATCAAGAAGGTCCTGCTCGAGCTCATCGCGGAGCACACCGGCCAGACGGTCGAGCAGATCGAGATGGACGCCGACCGCGACCGCTGGTTCACCGCCGACCAGGCGCTCGAGTACGGCCTGGTCGACCAGGTCATCAAGAGCGCCCGCGAAGCCGCCGACGACGGGCGTCCGGCCCGCAAGAAGGACTGACATGAACTACTACATCCCGCAGTGGGAAGAGCGCACGTCCTACGGCTTCCGCCGCATCGACCCCTACGCCAAGCTGTTCGAGGACCGCATCATCTACCTCGGCACGCCGATCTCCGACGACGTCGCCAACGCGGTCATCGCCCAGCTGCTGTGCCTGCAGTCGATGAACCCCGACCAGGACATCAGCATCTACATCAACAGCCCCGGTGGCTCGTTCACCGCGCTGACGGCGATCTACGACACGATGAAGTTCATCAAGCCCGACGTGCAGACGGTGTGCATCGGGCAGGCCGCCTCCGCGGCGGCGATCCTGCTGGCGGCCGGCACGCCCGGCAAGCGCCTCGCGCTGCCCAACAGCCGGATCCTCATCCACCAGCCCTACACCGAGGGCACGTTCGGCCAGACCTCCGACATCGAGATCCAGGCCAACGAGATCCTGCGCATGCGCGAGCTGCTCGAGAAGATGATCAGCGACCACAGCGGCCGCCCCCTCGAGCAGGTCAGCCGCGACATCGAGCGGGACAAGATCCTCACCGCCGAGGGTGCGGTCGAGTACGGCCTGATCGACGCCGTGCTCGAGTCGCTCAAGGGCACCCCCGCGGTGACGGGCTGACCCGGCCCGCTCAACGTGGCGACGAGTCGGCCGATGTGTTCCCACGTGTCCGTCCCCCAATGGGGGGCGGCACGGGGTACCGTCGTAGTGGTCTCGCACCACGTCGGTCGGCGCCCTGAGGGCACCGACCCGCAGCACCCCCTGCTCCACGCACGCACCAGGCTCGACCCGCAGAGCCCGACTACCCGGAGGATGACCACCCGTGGCACGAATCGGTGACGGCGGCGACCTGCTCAAGTGCTCTTTCTGCGGAAAGAGCCAGAAGCAGGTCAAGAAGCTGATCGCGGGTCCTGGCGTCTACATCTGCGACGAGTGCATCGACCTGTGCAACGAGATCATCGAGGAGGAGCTCAGCGAGGGCGCCGAGGTCAGCCTCGACGAGCTGCCCAAGCCGAAGGAGATCTTCGAGTTCCTCAACTCCTACGTGATCGGGCAGGAGCAGGCCAAGAAGTCCCTCGCGGTCGCGGTCTACAACCACTACAAGCGGGTGCAGGCCGGGCTCCAGCCCGGTGGCGGCTCCGGCCCCGGCAAGCACAGCAAGGACGAGGTCGTCGAGGTCGCCAAGTCCAACATCCTGGTGATCGGTCCCACCGGCTGCGGCAAGACCTACCTCGCCCAGACGCTCGCGCGGATGCTCAACGTCCCGTTCGCGATCGCCGACGCCACCGCGCTCACCGAGGCCGGCTACGTCGGTGAGGACGTCGAGAACATCCTCCTCAAGCTGATCCAGGCCGCTGACTACGACGTCAAGAAGGCCGAGACCGGCATCATCTACATCGACGAGATCGACAAGGTCGCTCGCAAGGCCGAGAACCCCTCCATCACCCGCGACGTGTCCGGTGAGGGAGTCCAGCAGGCACTGCTGAAGATCATCGAGGGCACCACCGCCTCGGTGCCTCCGCAGGGTGGGCGCAAGCACCCCCACCAGGAGTTCATCCAGATCGACACCACCAACATCTTGTTCGTGGTGGGCGGCGCCTTCGCCGGGCTCGAGCACATCATCGAGCAGCGGGTCGGCAAGAAGACCCTCGGCTTCACCGCCGAGGTGCGCGGCAAGGCCGAGAAGGAGGCCGAGGACCTCCTGGCCCAGGTGCGGCCCGAGGACCTCACCAAGTTCGGCCTGATCCCCGAGTTCATCGGCCGGCTGCCCCTGATCGCGAGCGTCTCCAAGCTCGACCAGGAGGCGCTCGTGCAGATCCTCACCGAGCCGCGCAACGCCCTGGTCAAGCAGTACCAGAAGCTCTTCGAGCTCGACGGCGTCGAGCTCGAGTTCACCCCCGAGGCCGTCGAGGCCATCGCCGACCACGCCCTCGAGCGCGGCACCGGTGCCCGCGGGCTGCGCGCCATCATCGAGGAGGTCCTCCTCCACGTGATGTACGACGTGCCGTCCCGCGGCGACATCGCCCGGGTGATCGTGACCGGCGAGGTCGTCACCGACGGCGTCTCCCCGACCCTCGTCCCGCGCGAGTCCGAGGCCAAGAAGAAGAAGTCGGCCTGACCGAGACCCGCGGCGAGACCCGCGACGGTCGGGTCGAGATCCCGGCAGTCGGGCAGGGATGAGGCGCTCCCAGGCGGCGGTCGGATAGCCACCTCGCGCGCGGTGTGCACACCGCCCCTGGTCACCCCTGACTAGCCTGACTAGTCCATTCGGGTCATATCGTGCCCAGAGGGCCTCGAAGGCTTGGAGCGGCCGCTCTCCGCCCGGGAGACTGGGCCCCGATGAACGACCGTCGGCGCGTCCGCCTCTTCCTCGACCACAAGCCACCGCTGGTGGCTTTCACGGTCGTGTCGATCGCGTGCGCCCTGATGATGGTCCACGTGGCCCGCAGCGAGGCGGCTCCCGGCTGGCTGCGCGCCGGCCTGAGCGGCGTGGTCGCCCAGAGGATCGCCGAGGCGACCGTGCTGGAGCCGGAGCCGGCTCCCGAGCGTCGCACCGAGGCGGCGGGCCCGCTCGCAGACGGCCCCCGCGACCCCGGAGCGGCGCCGTCGGACGACGCGCCTGGCTCGTCCACCTCTCGGGGTCCGGACGGCGGGGCCAGCGGCGTCGGGGCCGGCGTCGTCAACCCGAGCGGCAGCCAGCACGCGGACAGCACGAGGGACGACGAGCCCGCGGCGCCCGGTGACGCGGTCGTGGTGGACGGCGACCCGACCGGGCCGGGCCACGGCCACCGCGGTCCCCAGTCCGTCTCCGACGTGCCGGTCCCCGGTGCCGCGCCCGGCCGCGGTCCCCGTGGCTCGCACGGGCCCCACGACTGGCGCGGTGACTGGGTCGGCGACCGCGGTCCCGACCACGACCACGGACGCGGGCACGACGGCGACCGCGGCCACGGACCGAAGAGCTCGACGCCTCCCGGGCACAGCCACGGCGACCCCGGGCACGGCGACCACGGGCACGGCGAGCACGGCCACGGCCCGAGCGAGCACGGTCACGGCGGGCACGGCCACGGCGGGCCCGGCAAGGGCCACGGCGACCGCGGCGAGCACGGGCGCGACGGGCACGGCCGCGGCGGCAGCAAGCACGGCTCCGTGCGCGGGTACAGCCACCACTAGCGTTCGGGGCCCCGCCCCACTCACCTCCCACGCTGCGGAGGCTTCGAGGTCACCGCTCCGGTGTCGTGATGTTCCCGGCGCCGGGCGCGAGGGCCACCGCCCGAGCGGTGGACCTCGCGGCGGCTACTCCGTCGGGGCCAGCTCGGCGTCGACGCTCAGCTCGGCGGCGGAGCCGTCGACGGTGAAGACCAGGTCACCGGTGATCTTGCCGGTCTTGCGCAGGTCGTCGGCGGCCAGCTCGGCCGCGCGGACCAGGGCCTCGGGGCCACGGATCTCGACCCGGGAGAGCTCGGCGCGCATCGAGACCTTGGCGTTCGACTTCGCGCCGCGGATGCCGATCAGGGCGGCCGAGACCGCCTCGAGGGTGGCGGCGTCGGTGGCCGCGGCCGACCCGAGCTCGACGACGGTGGGCCAGGCGGCGTGGTGGATGGAGCTTCCCCCTGAGTTGGCGGAGCGCCACCACGACCAGACCTCCTCGGTCACGTAGGGCAGGAACGGCGCGAGCATCCGCAGCTGGGCGTGCAGCGCCAGCGCGAGGGCGGCCTTCGCCGACGCGGTGGCCGCGCCGCCGTCCGCGTCGTACGCGCGCTCCTTGACCAGCTCGAGGTAGTCGTCGCAGAACTCCCAGAAGAACTTCTCGACCGTCTCGAGCGCGGTGGTGTAGTCGTAGGCCTCGAACGCGTCGGTGGCCTTGGTGATCACCTCGGCCAGCCGGCCCAGCAGCGCGCAGTCGACGGGCTCGGAGACCTCGAACGCGTTCACGCTGGTCGCGCCCACGCCGCCGAGGACGAACTTCGAGGCGTTGAGCACCTTCATCGCCAGCCGTCGGCCGACCTTCATCTGGGTCTCGTCGAACGGCGAGTCCAGGCCGGGGCGCGCCATCGCGGCGCGCCAGCGGACGGCGTCGGCGCCGTACTTGTCGAGGATGTCGGTGGGGACGACGACGTTGCCCTTGGACTTCGACATCTTCTTGCGGTCGGGGTCGAGGATGAACCCGGACACCAGCGCATGCGACCAGGGCGCTGCGTGGTTCTCGAAGTGGGCCCGCACGACGCGCGAGAACAGCCAGGTGCGGATGATGTCGTGTGCCTGCGTGCACAGGTCCATCGGGAAGACCCGCTGCCACAGGTCGTCGTCGCTCTCCCAGCCGCCGGCGATCTGCGGGGTCAGCGAGGAGGTCGCCCACGTGTCCATCACGTCGGGGTCGCCGATGAAGCCGTCCGGCTTGCCGCGCTGGTCCTCGGAGTAGCCGCCGGGCGCCATCGTCGACGGGTCGACCGGCAGCTCGTCCTCGCGGGGGAGCAGCGGGTGGTCGTAGTCGGGCTCGCCGTCGGCGTCGAGGGGGTACCAGACCGGGAACGGGATGCCGAAGAACCGCTGCCGCGAGATCAGCCAGTCGCCGTTGAGGCCGCCGACCCAGTTGTCGTAGCGGTGCTTCATGTGGCCGGGCACCCACTCGATCTCGGCGCCGCGCTCGAGCATCTCCGAGCGCAGGTCGCCGTCCCGGCCGCCGTTGCGGATGTACCACTGGCGGGTGGCGACGATCTCGAGCGGCTTGTCGCCCTTCTCGTAGAAGTTCGTCATCCGCTGGGTGGGCTTGGGCTCCCCGTCGAGGTCGCCGGCCTCACGCAGCTTGGCGACCACGGCCTCGCGGGCCGAGAACGCCGTCTTGCCCTTGAGGTCCTCGTACGCCGAGGCCGCCGGCTCGTGCGCCAGCCACTCCGGCGTCTCGCGCGACATCCGGCCGTCGCGGCCGATCAGCGTGCGGACGGGGAGGTTGAGCTCGCGCCACCAGGTGACGTCGGTCAGGTCGCCGAACGTGCAGCACATGGCGATGCCGGCGCCCTTGTCCATCTCCGCCAGCGGGTGGGCCAGCACGGGGATCTCGACGCCGAACACCGGGCTGGATACAAACGACCCCACCAGCGGCTGGTAGCGCTCGTCGTCGGGGTGCGCGATCAGCGCCACGACCGAGGGGATCAGTTCGGGGCGGGTCGTCTCGATGAAGACGGGGGTGCCGTCGGGCTGGTGGAACGCGACGCGGTGGTAGGCGCCGGCGTACTCGCGCGCCTCGAGCTCGGCCTGTGCGACCGCGGTCTGGAAGGTGACGTCCCAGAGGGTCGGCGCCTCCTGGAGGTAGGCCTCGCCGCGGGCGAAGTTGCGCAGGAACGCGCGCTGGCTGACGGTGCGGGCCTTCGCGCCGATCGTCGTGTAGTGCTGCTTCCAGTCGACCGAGAGGCCGAGGGTGCGCCACAGCTGCTCGAAGACCTGCTCGTCCTGCTCGACGAGCTCCTCGCACAGCGCGATGAAGTTGGGCCGGCTGATCGGCACCTGCTTCTTCGGGTCCGGCTTCTCCGGCGGGGTGAAGTCGGGGTCGTAGGGCAGCGAGGGGTCGCAGCGCACGCCGTAGTAGTTCTGCACCCGGCGCTCGGTGGGCAGGCCGTTGTCGTCCCAGCCCATCGGGTAGAACACCGACTTGCCGCGCATCCGCTGGAAGCGGGCGACCAGGTCGGTGTGGGTGTAGGAGAACACGTGCCCGACGTGCAGGCTGCCGCTCACGGTCGGCGGCGGGGTGTCGATCGAGTAGACGTTCTCGCGCGGCTGGGCGCGGTCGAAGGCGTAGGTGTCCTGCTCGCGCCAGCGCTCGCTCCAGGTGGCCTCGAGGCCCTCGAGGGCAGGCTTGTCGGGTACGGCTACGACGGCCTGCGGCGGGGTCGTCGTCTCCGGTGCCTGGTCAGCCTGCGTCTCGGTCATGACGAAATCCTAGGGTCAGGGCTCCGCGGTGGAGAAACCGGTTGTGACGATGGGCACCCGACTGGCTGACTTCGGTCATGTCGCACACCATCCAGCTCACTGAGGACCCGGCCGAGTTCCTGGGTGCCGCGGCCGACCACCTGGCCGCGGATCCCGTGGTGAGCACGGTGATCGCGTCGGTGACCCAACGCGCCGTCGAGGCCGACGAGCGCGGCCTGCCGCGCGGCGAGCACCCGCGCTGGTGGGCGATCGTGCGCGACGCCGAGGGGGTGGTCGTCGGCGTCGGGATGCGGACCGCGCCGTTCGCGCCCTACCCGATCTACCTGCTGCCGATGCCCGACGACGCCGCGGTGGAGCTGGCCCGCCTGCTCCACGTGCGCGGCGAGGTGGTCGCCGGCGTCAACGGCGCGCTGCCGGCCGCCCGGCTGGCCGCGGAGGAGACCGCCCGCCTGGCCGGGGGAGAGGTGCGGGTGCACGAGCACCTGCGGCTCTTCGAGCTCGGTGAGCTGGTCGCACCACCCAGCACGCCGGGCCGGCTGCGGCTCGCGACCCCCGAGGACGCCGAGCTGTGTCTGGCCTGGTTCCGCGCGTTCGGCGCGGCCGCGGCCGAGCAGGCCGGCCGGGACGAGCCGCACCAGGGTCCGCTGGAGACGTTCACGCTCGCCGACATGCTGCTGCGCATCGAGCAGGAGGTGATCTGGCTGTGGGAGGACGACCACGGCGAGCGGGTGCACCTCACCGGCGCCAACCCGCCTGCCCACGGCGTCACCCGGATCGGGCCCGTCTACACCCCGGTCGGGCACCGCGGCCGGGGCTACGCCAGCGCGGCCGTCGCCGAGGTCTCCCGGCAGTACGTCGAGCAGGGCGTGCGCTGCTGCCTGTTCACCGACCAGGCGAACCCGACGTCGAACAAGATCTACCAGGCACTGGGCTACGAGCCGGTCGTCGACATGGTCAACCTCGTCATCCAGCGTTGACCCGCCCGAAAGTTTCGGGCGGGTCAACGTGTCACCAGACCAGGACCGGCTTGACCACCTTCCCTGCGAGCACGTCGGCGATCGCGGCGTTGATCTCGGTGAAGGGGTACGTCGTCACCAGGTCGTCGACCGGGAACTTCCCTTCGGCGTTCAGGCTCAGCATCCGCGGGACCATCTCCTGGGGGTCCGAGTCGCCCTCGACCGAGCCGCGCACGACCTTGCCGTTCTGCAGCAGGTCGATGGCGTCGACGGGGAACTCCGGGCGGCTCATGTCCAGGCCTAGCACGACGAGCGTGCCCTGGACGCCCAGGGACTGGGCGGCCTCCTTGAGCACCGAGGGCACGGCGGTCGTCTCGATGCCGTAGGTCGCGCCGCCGCCGGTCAGCTCCTTGACCTTGTCGACCACGGTGGTCTCGCCGAGCCCGGCCGGGTCGACGGCGATCGCGCCGAGCTTCTCCGCCGCCTCCAGTCGGCTGGGCTGGAGGTCGACGGCGACGACGGTCCCCACTCCGCTGGCTCGCGCGGACGCGACCGCGGCCAGGCCGACCGCGCCCACGCCGTACACGACGACGCTGTCGCCGGGTGCGGGACGGGCGACGTTGAGCACCGAGCCCGACCCGGCCATGAACCCACAGCCGTACGGCGCGACCCGGGTCAGGTCGAGCTCCGGGTCGACCACGACCACGCTCGAGGCCAGCGCCACCGCATGCTGGGCGAACGACGATTGCCCGAAGAAGTGGCCGTAGACCGGGCCGGACTCGCGGGCGTAGGACGTCGAGCCGTCCATCCGGAAGCCCATGTAGTTGAGCATGAGCGTCTGCTCGCAGTACCCGGCGCGCCCGTCCCGGCACCGCGCGCACTCGCGGCACGACGCGAGACTGAGCACGACGTGGTCGCCCACGCTGACGCCGGTGACGTCCGCGCCCACCTCCTCCACGACCCCCGCGCCCTCGTGGCCGAACACCCGCGGGAACATCTCGGTGGGCAGCGTGTCGCGCAGCGAGAGGTCGGTGTGGCACAGGCCGGTCGCGACGATGCGCACGAGCACCTCGTCGGCGCGCGGGCCGTCGATCTCCACCTCCTCGAACGCGAACTCCTCGCCGGGACCGTTGACGACCGCCACCGTGGTTCTCATGTCGAGCAACCTAGAACCTGTTCCATTTCCTGTCAGCAGTTCGGTCGTCCCTAGACTCGGGGGATCATGACGGAGACCCCTGACGCCCCCCGCCTGGCCGAGACGATGGCGGAGGTCGAGGACGCGCTGCTGTCCCGCTGGCCCGAGACGCGCCTGGAGCCCTCGCTCGACCGCATCCAGGCCTTCACCGAGCTGCTCGGCGACCCCCAGCGCGCCTACCCGGTGATCCACCTGACCGGCACCAACGGCAAGACCTCCACCTCGCGGATGATCGACACGCTGCTGCGCGCCCTGGAGCTGCGCACCGGGCGGTTCACCAGCCCCCACGTCGAGCGGATGAACGAGCGCATCTCCGTCGACGGCGAGCCGCTGAGCGACGAGGACTTCGTGCGCGCGTTCAACGACGTCGCGCCCTACACGCACCTCGTCGACGCCGACCAGCCGCACCCGCTGTCGTTCTTCGAGACCGTCGTCGGCATGGCGTACGCCGCGTTCGCCGACGCGCCCGTCGACGTCGCCGTGGTCGAGGTCGGGATGGGCGGGTCGTGGGACGCCACCAACGTCGCCGACGCCACGGTCGCGGTGCTGCTGCCGGTCGCGGTCGACCACGCGGCGTACCTCGGCGGTACGCCCGCCGCGATCGCGGTCGAGAAGGCCGGCATCATCAAGCCCGGCTCGGTCGCGGTGCTCGCCCAGCAGTCGCCCGAGGTCGCCGAGATCCTCCTCGCGCGCGCGGCCGAGGTCGGTGCGCGGGTCGTCGCGGAGGGCGTCGACTTCGGCGTGATCTCCCGGGTGCCGGCCGTCGGCGGCCAGGTGCTCTCGCTGCAGGGCCTCCGGGCGCGGTACGACGACATCTTCCTGCCGCTCCACGGCGCCCACCAGGCGCAGAACGCCGCCGTCGCGCTCGCCGCGGTCGAGGCCTTCCTGGGCGACGAGAGCCAGGCCCTGGACGGCGAGGTCGTCGGCGCGGCGTTCGCGGAGGCCACCTCGCCGGGGCGCCTGGAGGTCGTGCGCCGCAGCCCCACGATCGTGCTCGACGCGGCGCACAACCCGCACGGTGCCGAGGCGCTGGCCGCCGCGCTCGAGGACTCGTTCACGTTCGACCCGCTGATCGGCGTGCTCGGCGTCATGGGCGACAAGGACCACGAGGGCCTGCTGGCCGCGCTCGAACCGGTCCTCGCGCACGTCGTGTGCACGCAGAACTCCACCCAGCGCGCGCTGCCCGCCGAGGAGCTCGCGGCGGCGGCTCGCGAGGTGTTCGGCCCCGACCGCGTCAGCGTCGCCTCGACCGTGGCGGCGGCCATCGAGGAGGCGGCCACGTTGGCCGAGGCCGGCGAGGCCTTCGGCTCCCCGCTCGGCTCGGGTGCGGTGCTGGTCACCGGGTCGGTGGTCACCGTCGGGGAGGCCCGCTCGCTGCTCGTCCGACCGGAGCGTCACGCGTGAACACCCCACGACAAGGCTCGCTGCGCTCGCTTGCCGCGGGGACCCCGACGTGAGCGGGCCCGAGCGCTCGCCGCGGCGCGGCATGTGCGCCGCGGTGCTCTCGCTCGAGGCGGTGACGCTGGGTCTGACGACGCCGGTGATGATCTCGGTCGCCGACGTCGACGTGACGACCGCGCTCCTCGTCGGCCTCGGGCTGGCCCTCGCGTGCCTCCTGCTCGCCGGGATGCTGCGGGCCGAGTGGGCCTACAGTCTCGGCTGGGTGATCCAGGGCGCGGCGATCGGACTCGGCTTCGTCATCCCGCTGATGTTCTTCCTCGGCGCGATCTTCGCGCTGCTCTGGGGCAGTGCCTACGCGCTGGGTCGCAAGATCGAGCGCGAGCGTGCGGCGGCCTACGCCGCCCTTGCCGAGCAGGGCTCGAAGGGCCAGCAGTCAGAGAACTGAGGTGAGCGCCGCCAGAGCCTGGTCGAGCTCCTCGTCGCTGACCCCGCCGAAGCCGACGACGAGCCCGGTGAGGTCGGCGCTGCGGCAGTAGTCGGCCAGCAGGTTGACCTCGAAGCCCGCCCGTCGGGCCGCGTCGCGCGCCCGGACGGCGTCGGCGGCCGGCAACCGCCAGGTCGAGTACATCCCCGCGAGCGGCCCCGCGAGCTCGGCGTACGGCGCGAGCGCGGCCGCCACCCGCGGCGCCCGCTCGGCGTAGACCCGGCGGGCGGTGCGCACGACCTTGTCGACGTAGCCGTCGCGCAGGAGCGCGAGGTAGGCGCGCTGCACCGGCCACGGGGCGCCCTCGTGGGTGACCAGTCGCCGCGCGTTCACGAGATCGGCCACGTCGGGTGGGGCGACCAGCCAGCCCAGGCGCAGCGACGGCGCCACGGACTTGGCGGCGGTGCCGAGGTAGGCGACCCGGCTCCGGTCCAGGCTGGCCAGGGCCGGCACCGGCGCGACGTCGTAGCGGAACTCCGAGTCGTAGTCGTCCTCGACGACCAGGGCCTCGGCCGCCCGGGCGGCCTCGAGCAGCGTGACCCGGTCGGCGCCCGGCATCACGCGCCCGAGCGGGTGCTGGTGGGCCGGGGTGACGTACGCCGCGGCCACGCCGGCCAGGTCGGTGACCGGTGCGAGCGCCGGCAGGTCGACCACCTCGCGGCCGACGCCGCGGGCCGTCTCGACCGCCGCGCGGTAGCCGGGGTCCTCCAGCGCCACCGGACCGGGCGGCAGCACGGTCAGCAGGTGCCGCAACCCGTCGGTCGTGCCGTTGACGACCGTCACCTCGTCGGGATCGACCGCCAGCCCGCGGGTCCGCGCCAGCCGGTCGGCCAGAGCGGCGCGCAGCTCGGGGATGCCCCGCGGGTCGTGGTACCCCCGTGGCGGCCGGGCGACCGACACCTCGCGCCAGGCGCGGCGCCAGCCGGCCGCGTGCCGTGGGTCGATCCAGGGCGTGCCCGCGTCGAGCCGCACCAGCTGCTGCTCCGGTGGCGTGGCCCGGCGGCGGGGGATCCCGGCCGGCTCCGCGCCGGTCGAGGCCACGAACGTCCCCGCCCCGCGGCGGGCGACCAGCCAGCCCTCGGCGAGCAGCTGCTCGTAGGCCTGCTCGGTCACCGCTCGGCTCACGCCCAGCTCGGCGGCGAGGGCCCGGCTGCTCGGCAACCGGTCTCCGCGGGCCAGGGTGCCGCCGAGGACCAGCGCGCGGATCCGCCCCGAGAGCTGCACGCCCAGCGGGCCGGGGGCCGCCCGGTCGAGGCGGAGGGGGAGAGTGGCCACGAATTGTCCTGTTGAAACGGTGTCGGATTGGCCCGTGTGCGCAGGCCACTTCTCCAGGATCGTAGTACCCGTGACCACCGCCGCCACCTCCACGACCCCGCTCTCGCCCACGCCCCGCACGACGGTCGGCCGGGGCCGCAACCGGATGGTCGAGGACCGGGCCGAGCTGCACCGGCTGCTGGAGGACGGCCTGGTCGCCCACCTCGGCGTCACGGTCGGCGACCACCCGCTGGTGCTCCCGACGGCGTACGGCGTGGACCTCGACGGTCCCGACCGGGGCGGCAGCCTGTACGTCCACGGGTCGGTCGCCGCGGGCTGGGTCGGTGGGGCCGCGGGCGCGACGGTGTGCGTGACGATCACCGAGCTGGACGGCCTGGTGGCCGGCCGCTCCGCCTTCCACCACTCGATGAACTACCGCTCCGCGGTCGTCATCGGCGAGGCCAGGCTGGTCGAGGACCGCGAGGAGCGCGAGCGCGCGCTCGCGCTGATCGTCGACCACATGATCCCGGGTCGCAGCGCGACGCTGCGGCCCTCGACCCGCAAGGAGCTCGCAGCGACCGCCGTGCTCGCCGTACCCCTCCACGAGGCCTCGATGAAGGCGCGCGCCGGGGGCCCGGTCGACGAGCCGTACGACGTCCTCGCCGGCACGTGGGGCGGGCACATCCCGCTGCGCCGCGTGGCCGGCGCCCCGGTGCCCGACGACGACGCGACGGTCCCGGTCCCGCGCGACGTCCTCGCCCGGGCGGCGTCCCACCACTGAGCGGAGTCCCACGCTGATCGGCACAAAGGCCCGGGAGCGGGCGTCCAAGGGCCCTCGCCGCAGCCCCCGGGTCGCTCAGTAGGGTGCCGATCATGAGTCAGCGCACCCTCGTCCTCCTCAAGCCCGATGCCGTCCGCCGCGGGCTGGTCGGAACGATCCTGTCCCGCTACGAGGCGAAGGGTCTGACCATCGTCGCCATGGAGCACCGCACCATCGACGCCGCGTTCGCCGACCGGCACTACGCCGAGCACGTCGGCAAGGGGTTCTACGCGGGCCTGCGTGACTTCGTCACCAGCGGCCCGATGGTCTCCCTCGTGCTCGAGGGCGACGAGGCCGTCGAGATCGTGCGCGCCCTCAACGGCGCCACCGACGGCCGCAAGGCCGCCCCTGGCACGATCCGCGGCGACCACTCGATCTCCAACCAGCAGAACCTCGTGCACGGCTCGGACTCCCCGGAGTCGGCCGAGCGCGAGATCGCGATCTGGTTCCCGGGTCTCTGACCTGCGTCGATTCCGCCCCGCAGGGCCGCGTGTCCTGCCGGGAGGCAGCGCCCTGCCTTCGTAGCCTGTAGTCACACCTTCCCCACCTGCACCACCGCTCCCCGGCATGGTGCTCCACCGACAGGGCGACGCATGGCGAACAGCTTCATCGGCCGCGACATGGCCGTGGACCTCGGGACCGCCAACACGCTGGTCTACGTGCGCGGCAAGGGCGTCCTGCTCGACGAGCCGAGCGTGGTGGCGCTCAACGACACGACCGGCGAGATCCTCGCCGTCGGCCACGAGGCCAAGCGGATGATCGGGCGCACGCCCGACCACATCACCGCGATCCGCCCGCTCAAGGACGGCGTGATCGCCGACTTCGAGGCGACCGAGCAGATGCTGCGCTACTTCATCCAGCAGGTCCACCGGCGCCGCTACTTCGCCAAGCCGCGCATGGTGATCTGCGTCCCCAGCGGCATCACCGCGGTCGAGCAGCGCGCGGTCAAGGAGGCCGGCTACCAGGCCGGCGCGCGCCGCGTCTACATCGTCGAGGAGCCGATGGCCGCCGCGATCGGCGCGGGGCTGCCGGTGCACCAGCCCACCGGCAACATGGTCGTCGACGTCGGCGGCGGCACCACCGAGGTCGCGGTGATCTCGCTGGGCGGCATCGTCACGAGCCTCTCGGTGCGCACCGCCGGCGACGACCTCGACCAGGCGATCGTCGCCTGGATGAAGAAGGAGCACTCGCTGATGCTCGGCGAGCGCACCGCCGAGGAGGTCAAGATGACCATCGGCTCGGCGTTCCCCATGACCGACGAGCCCGAGGCCGAGATCCGCGGCCGTGACATGGTCTCCGGGCTGCCGCGCACCGTGACCGTCTCGAGCTCCGACGTCCGCCAGGCGCTCGAGGAGCCGGTGCACGCGATCGTCGACGCGGTCCGCACCACCCTCGACCAGACCCCGCCCGAGCTGGCCGGCGACATCATGGACCGCGGCATCGTGCTCACCGGCGGGGGAGCGCTGCTGCGCGGCCTCGACGAGCGGCTGCGCCACGAGACCGGCATGCCCGTGCACGTCGCCGAGGACCCGCTCAGCTCGGTCGCCCTCGGCGCCGGCAAGTGCGTCGAGGAGTTCGAGGCCCTCCAGCAGGTGCTGGTCAGCGACCAGAGGCGCCGCTGATGCGACGCCCGGACCGTCCTCGGACTCCCCGGGAGCGCCGCTGGCGCGGCTCGGGCCAGGGACCGCAGCCCTCGCCGGCGCTGCTGGTCGCACTGGTGCTCGCCTGCCTGACGCTGATGACGCTCGACCAGGCGGGCGACAGCTCGCCCCTCGAGCCCGCCCGGCGCGCGGCCGGAGAGGTCTTCGGCCCCGTCGAGGTCGCGGCCAGCACCGCGATCCGACCGTTCACCGGCGTCTCCGACTGGTTCCGCTCGCGCGACGCGATGCAGGACGACCTGATCGCCCTCCAGGCGGAGAACTCGCGGCTCAAGTCCGACCTCGCCACCCAGGGCTACGACCGCAACCGCCTCGAGGAGTACGACGGTCTCACCGCCGCCGCCCGTGACCTCGGCTACGACCTGGTGCCGGCGCGCGTGGTCGGGCTCGGCCCCTCGCAGTCGTTCTCGAGCACCGTCACCATCGACGCCGGCTCCGACGCCGGCATCCACCCCGACCTCACCGTCATCAACAACGACGGGTTGGTCGGCCGCGTCCTGCGGGTGACCCGCACGACCGCGACCGTGCTCCTGATCGTCGACTCCGACTCCGTCGTCGGCGGCCGGGTGGGGGAGAGCATGGAGGTCGGGTTCCTCCACGGCCGAGGTGTCCTCGGCCAGGATGGCCGCCTCGACCTCGAGCTCGTCGACCAGACGGCGGTGCCCGCCAAGCACGACTCGGTGGTCACCTGGGGCAGCGAGGCCGGCGGTCCGTACGTCTCCGGCGTCCCCGTCGGCCGCGTCACCAGTGTCTACAGCAGCCTGCGCGAGACCTCGACCCGCGCGGTCATCGACCCGTACGTCGACTTCGGCGCTCTCGACCTCGTCGGCGTCGTGGTGCCGTCCGGCACGCCCAGCGACCGCGCGGTCATCGAGTCCGACGGAGATCTACGGTGAACGCGCTGCGCGCGGCCGTCGCCGCGGCCGCCGTCGGCGTCGCGCTCGTGCTCCAGGTCTCGGTGTTCCCGCACCTCGCCTGGGACGGCATCGTCCCCGACCTCTGCCTGCTGGTCGTCGTCGGCGCCGCCCTGACCCGCGGCCCGCAGTTCGCGATGGTGCTCGGCTTCGGCGCCGGCGTCGTCCTCGACCTCGCGCCGCCGGCCGACCACGTCGCCGGCCGCTGGGCGCTGGCGCTGGTCCTCGTGGGGTACGTCGCCGGCCGGGTGCGCCAGGACGTCCGGCCCTCCGCCGGCACGGTGCTCGCCACGGTCGCCGCGTCGTCGTTCGTCGGCACGTCGGTGTTCGCGCTCAGCGGCCTGCTCCTGGGCGACCCGGCGCTCGGCGTCCCGCAGCTGCTGGAGGTGATCGTGCTGGCGCTCGTCTGGGACCTCCTGCTCACCCCGCTCGTCCTGCCCGCCGTGATGACCCTCTTCCGTCGGCTCGAGCCCGACCGATCGCTGGCGTAGGGCCGAGGTGGACCGATGACGACCCCGAGGACCTCGAGCACGGGCCGCCTGCGCCTGGTGGTGATCCAGGCGCTGGTCTTCGCGCTCTTCGCGACGCTGTTCGCCCGCCTCTACTACCTGCAGGTCGTCGGCGGCGAGGAGTACCACGCCAAGGCGGCCTCCCAGTCCGTGCGCGAGATCGTCGTCCAGCCCCAGCGCGGCCTGATCGTCGACGACCAGGGCCGACCCCTGGTCGCCAACCGCACCTCGTGGGTCGTCTCGATCGACCGGACGCTGCTCGAGAAGATGACCGAGCACCAGCAGGACGTGCTGATCGGCCGCGTGTCCGACGTCGTGCACGTCTCCGAGCGCACCATCCACCGCTCGCTGGTCACCTGCGGTGAGGACGGCAGCGTCCCGGGCGAGTGCTGGAACGGCTCGCCGTACCAGCCGGTGCCGGTGGCCACCGACGTCAAGCAGGCTGTCGCGCTGCGCATCCTCGAGCAGCCCGAGGACTACCCCGGCGTGCTCGCCGAGCAGCAGAGCGTCCGCGCCTACCCGCGGCCCTACGGCGTGAACCTGGCCCACGTGCTCGGCTACCTCAGCCCGATCACCGAGGACGAGCTCGACCGCGCGCAGGACCGCGACGACCGGTCGGTCAACGGCGCCTCGTCGGTGGGCCGGGCCGGCGTCGAGAAGGAGTACGACCGCTGGCTGCGCGGCATGCCCGGCTACAAGCGGGTCGCCGTCGACTCCATGGGCCGGGTGCTCGGCGACGACAGCGAGGTCGACAGCTCGCCCGGCGACACGCTGGTCACCTCGATCGACGCCAAGGTCCAGTCGGTGCTCGAGCAGCAGCTGCTCGAGCGGATGCGCTACCAGCGCACCCAGCGCGACCCCGTCACCGGCCGCAACTACGTCGCCGACTCGGGCGCCGCCATCGTCATGGAGGCCGACACCGGGCGGATCGTCGCGATGGCCAGCCAGCCGACGTACGACCCCGGTGTCTGGGTCGGCGGCATCAGCAAGAAGCAGCTCGCCCGGCTCTACTCCGAGGCGGCCGGCACCCCGCTGCTCGCGCGAGCGACCCAGGGGCAGTTCGCGCCGGGCTCGACCTGGAAGCCCTTCATGACCGCCGGCGCGCTGACCCACGGCTACACCCCCGACACCCGGCTCAACTGCTCCTCGGCGCTGCGGGTCGGCAACCGCGACTTCAAGAACTACGAGTCGGGCGCCTACGGCTTCATCGGTTTCGACAAGGCCCTCGAGGTCTCCTGCAACACCTTCTTCTACCGGATCGGCTACGCCTACTGGCAGCGGTACGGGTCGGACGTCGCGGACGTCCACGCCAAGGACCCGCTGGTCGCCGAGGCCAAGGAGTTCGGCTTCGGCCGCGAGACCGGCATCGACCTGCCGGGCGAGGCAGCGGGCAGGATCGCCGACCGGAAGTGGAAGCGCGCGTACTACGAGTCGATGAAGGGCTTCTACTGCAACATCGCCGGCAAGCCGCAGGACAGCGACACCAGCGACTTCGTCTACCTCTTCGCTCGCGAGTTCTGCGCGGAGGGCTACGCCTACCGCGCCGGCGACGCGGTCAACTTCGCCATCGGTCAGGGCGACACCTTGGTGACCCCGTTGCAGCTGGCTCGCGCGTACGCGGCGATCGCCAACGGCGGCACGCTCCTCGCCCCGCGCGTCGCCAAGGCCATCGTCAGCCCCGACGGCGAGGTCGTGCGTCG
>NZ_JANINT010000054.1 GCF_024509035.1 Nocardioides sp.
GCGACATCGTCTCGGAGAAGTCCTCGATCGGGGAGATCTCCTCGAAGATCTCCTGGAGACCGGACTTGCTGGAGACGTCCTCACCCTCGGAACGACGGCGCTCGACGGCGGCGTTCCACTTCTCGTTGCCGACCAGCCAGTCGAAGCTGTCGGTCTGAAGGGAGAGGAGCTGCGGGACCTCGAGAGGTTCGGTGATCTTTGCGAAAGAGATGCGGCGGGAGTTACCGGAGGTGGTGCGCGCGGCCAAGAGGTGTCCTTCGACGATTCGCTCTTCGATCTGCATCAGGCCCACCACAGATCAGCCACCGGGCAGGCTGAAACGCATTTGAGGGCAGACGCAAGTTCTCACCCTACCGGATGTGCGGGCGCGCGACAAACAGCGCGGCATTCGCTGCCGACGATCATGAACTCCCGCGCCGCTGAGGTCAAGCACGCGTGCGGCGCGTCAGGTCGTCATGTCGGCGACCAGCCAGGACCCGTCGACCTCGTCCATGGTCAGCGTCACCCAGTTCTTGTAGACCTCGGGCTCGGTGTACTTCTTGTTCGTGCGGGTCTGGTTGACCAGCAAGAAGATCTGCGCGTGCCCCTCGTCGGCGCGCACGATGCTGGAGCGCACCAGCGTCGCGGTGACGACCGTCCGGGTCGACGGCGCGTTCTTCTCGATCAGGCCGGTGAAGATCCGGTCGTAGTCCTCGCGCAGCTTGCCGGTGAGGTACTGCTGGGCGGCCGCCTTGGACTCGTCGAGGTGGGTGGCGTCGTAGGAGAGGATCGGCACGACCGCGCGCTCGGCCGCAGCCTGGGCGGAGCGGGCGTCGGCCTCGACGTCCCCGGCCGACGGCTCACGCACCCAGAGCACCACCGCGGTGGCCACCAGGGCGAGCGTCAGCACGGCGACCGCGGCCAGCAGCCATCCCGGCACGAGCGCGACCCGAGCGCCGCTGCGCGTGGTCTCGCCGGGCTCGGCCGCGGGGCCCTCGACCTCCGGGGCCACCTCCGGCTCCGGCTCCGCGTCCTGCTCGGCCAGGGCGCTCGCGGCGGCCAGCTCCGCGTCGTACGCCGCGCGGCGGCTCGGGTCGAGCAGTACCTCGGCCGCCTGGTTGAGGACCGAGAAGCGACGGTCGGTCGGGTCGAGGTCGGCGATCTGCGCGCGCCAGGCGGCGCGGATCTCGTCCGCGGAGGCGTCGGGTGCGACCCCCAGGAGGTCGTACCAGCTCGGCGTGGGCGTGGCGGCAGGCGTCGACCCGGTCACTGAGTCGCTCACTGGGACCCCTCCCCCGTGACGGGCGCGTAGTCGTCGACCAGCCAGGTGCCGTCGGACTTCACGAGGTCGACCTCCCAGCGCAGCACGTCCTGGTCGGCGTCGACCCGCTTGGCCTCGTCGTCCGGGTGCTTGGGGTCGGGGTAGGACCCGGTGAGGCCCCCGGCGACGATGGCCGTCGCCGAGTCGGCGTCCATCGACTCGACGCCGACACCGAACACCTTGACCGAGCGTCCGTAGCCCGCCTGCGCGACGGTCTGCTCGGCGATCGGCAGCCCGGACTTCTCGAAGTCGGCGGCGAACTTGGGCGTGATCACCTCGAGCACCTGGTCGCGGTAGTCGGTGAGGTGGCCCTGGGCGTCGAGCTGGTCGGGGCCGTAGGTGTTGAGCCGCAGGACGAACTGCCGGGTCTGGGACATGATCGCGTCCCGCGTCGCCTGCGTGTCGTCGGCCTCGCCGCGGCGCTGGGTCAGCAGCCACGTGACTGCGCCGGCGGAGGCGATCAGCACGACGACGAGCACGACCAGGAGGACGAGGCGGAAGGTGGCGGAACGCGGCGTCTCCTCAGTCCTGGCACTCACGGCACCAGGGGCTGGAGCAACAGCCACTTCCACGACTCCTCTCCGAAGGCGAGCGGTGCCACGGTACCGGTCGGCGCCAGCACCGGGTCGATCTTGGACCCCCAGTGGATCTTGCCGGTGTCGGGGTCGTACGACGCGACCGGCGCGCGGTAGGCGGCGCCGGCGCGCTGCAGGTTCTGGACGCCGCGGGGGTTGCTCATCGCGGCGGGCTCGGTGCAGCCGGCCTTGGTGTTCATCGGCCGGTTGCTGCCGTCCTGCGGCGGCCGGGTGTCGGTGCTCTCGTAGCCGCGGTGGCAGACGGGGTTGTCCGTGATGATGAGCCCGAAGTGGGCGTCGTAGAGCCCGGTGTCGGGCGACTTCGAGACGACGGTGAAGCCGCCCTCGACGACGTAGGGGTAGATCACGAGGATCTGCTCGACCCCGGGCAGGTGCTTGACGATCACGTCGCCGGTGATGCGCAGGTTGTTGAACAGCTCGCCGAGGTCGACCTCGTTGTCCTGCAAGAACGTGCGCAGCTGGGTCGCCGCGCTCGAGCCGTTGTCGATGACCTGGCGCAGGGCGGGGTCGGAGCCGGCGAGCGATCCGCTGAACAGGCTGAGGTCGCGTGCGAAGGTGCGGATCGCGCTCGCCTTGTCGACCTGGGTCCGCAGCACGGTGTTGCTGTCGCGGATCAGCGCCGTCGTGACGTCGAAGTTGTCGTTGGCCTCGTTGATGAAGGCGTTGCCGGTGTCGATGATGCGCTGCAGGTCGGCGCCCGTCCCGGCGAAGGCGGCGCCCAGCTCGGCGACGGTGGTGCTCAGCGCCTGCTTGTCGACCGACTCGACGGTGTTGGAGATGTCGGTGAGCAGCTTCTGCGTGGCGATCGGCGTGCGCGTGTCGTCCTGGGCGATCTCGGACTCGTCGTCGAGGTAGGGCCCGGAGTCGACCTGGGGCTGCAGCTCGACGTACTGCTCGCCGACGGCGGAGCGGTTGCCGACGACCGCGAGCGACTTCGCCGGGATGTCGTCCCAGGAGTTGTCGATGTCGAGGTAGACGTCGACCCCGTCGTCGGTGAGGTCCAGCTTGCCGACCCGCCCGACCTGGACGCCCCGGTAGGACACCTCACCGCCGGCGAAGATGCCACCGGAGTCCTTGAAGTGCGCGACGACCGTGTAGTGGTCGTCGAGGAAGACCCGGTCGAGGCGGGCGTAGCGCGCACCGACGAAGCTCACGCCGAGCAGCGTGATCGCGACGAACACGAGCAGCTGGATGCGGGTGCGTCGGGTGATCATCGCGTCACCATCCCGGGAACGAGCAGCCGGACGAGGGCGGGGTCGAACACCTGGCTGAGCTGCCCCATCGTGGGTCCGTGCGGTGTCGCGGACGGACCGACGCCGGCGCGCCCCAGGCCGAGGAGACCGGTGAGGTCGGGCAGGCCCGGGAGGCTGGTCGGCAGGCTCGTCGGCAGCGCGGTGGGCAGGCCGGCGTCCGGCAGGCCCGGGATCTGGTTGACGATCCGGCAGACGAGCGTCTTCTCGTTCTTCTTCTTCAAGCACGCGTCGCGCAGCTTGGCCAGCCCCTGGAGGCTGCTCAGCAGCTTCTGGCAGGGCTTGCTGGTGATGTCCCCGCTCGCGATGCACCGGGTCACCCGGTCGAGGAGCACCGTCGGGTCCAGCTCGCTCGGGAGGAGCGTGGGCAGGCTCGTCGGGATGCCGGTCACGCCACCGGATAGGTCGATGTCGAGCTCGACCGACAGGTTGGTGTAGTCGCCCATGTGCAGGTTGCGCGCGACCTGCGGGTCGCGACCGACGACCTCGTCGACGAACGGGTAGGTCAAGAACACGTTGAACGACTTCACGAACGCGTCGCCCGAGGCGGCGAGCTCGGTGAGCACCGGGTTGAGCTGGCGCAGGGACTCGATCGTGGCGTCCTTGGACGCCTTGATGACCTCGACACCGACCCCACCGAGCCGGTCGAGGGCGCCGAGCATCCTGACCAGGTCCTTGCGCTGCTTGTCCAGCGAGGTCAGGGCGCTGGGGAGCTCGTCGAGCGCGGCGTCGATCGAGCCCTGCTGGCTGCGGACCGAGACCGCCAGCTTGTTGAGCTTGTCGATGGCATCGACGATGTCCTGCTTGTTCTCGTCGAGCTGACCCATGAAGTCGGCGATCTGGGTGAGCACCGACCGCGCCGCGTCCTCACGCCCGTCGAGCGCCTTGTTGACCTCGGTCGCGATCGTCTTCAGCTGGGCGACGCCACCACCGTTGAGCAGCAGGCTGAGGGCACCCAGCACCTCCTCGACCTCCGGGTTGCGACCGGTGTCGTCGAGCCCGATGGTGTCGCCGTCGGCGAGCTCGCCGGTGGCCGCCTCGTCCGTCGGTGCGCTGAGCGACACGAACTTCTCACCGAGCAGGCTGGTCTGACGGATCTCGGCGACGGCGTTGGCCGGGAGGTCCACGTCGTTGCGGAGCTCCATCGTCAGCTCGGCGTGGCCGTCGACCAGGTCGACCCCGGTGACCTGGCCGACGCTGATGTCGTCGACCTTGACCGTCGACTTGGGCACCAGGTCGAGGACGTCACGGAACTCGGCGGTCACGGTGATGGGGTCGTCACCGACGTCGGTGCCCCCGGGCAGCGGCAGGCTGTAGACGTCGAAGTCGCAGCCGGTCAGCAGGAGACTGCCCGCCACCGTCGCGACGACGGCCTGGGCGACCCGCCGCATCCTCGTGCTCCTCATCGGTCCACCTCCACGAGACCGGCCAGGCTGCGGTCGAACAGGTCGACCGACGAACGCGGCGTGCCCTGGGCGCCGGTGCCGGGTCGCGGCAGCGCCTGCTGGACGAGGTCGCACAGGGCGCCGGAGGTGTCGGCCTGGCTCAGGAAGCCGCACAGGAACGTCGAAGGATCGGACTGCACCTGGTTGATGACCTCACCGAGGTTGGCGTTGGTGTCGAGCGTGCCGGTCTGCGGGTTGTAGGTCAGCGCCAGGTTGTTGAGGGCCAGGGGGGCCGAGTCGAGGATGTGGTCGAGCTCGGAACGCCGCTTCACCAGCACCTTCGAGACCCGGTTGAGCCCGGAGATGTTGCGGCCGAGCACCTCACGGTTCTCCTTCACGAACGACGACACCTGACCGAGCGCCTTGGCCAGGTTGCTGAGCGAGGCGGACAGCTCCTGGCGCTCCCCGGCCAGCATCGAGGACACCTGGGACAAGGAGTCGTTGAACGTGCGAACGGTCTTGTCGTTGCGTGCCAGTGACCCGATGAAGCCCTCGAGCTCGCGCGCGGAGCCGAACAGCTCGTCCTTGTTGTCGTCGAGGGTCTGGCTGAGCTTGCCGAAGTCCTTGATCGTCTGGTGGAACGTCGCGCCCTGGCCGCCGAAGTTCTCGGCCGTGGTCTCGAGCAGGTCGGAGAACGCGCCGTTGCGATTGGCACCGGTCGGCCCGAGCGCCACGGTCAGGTCGTCGAGGCTGCTGTAGATCTGGTCGAGCTCCAGCGGGACCGCGGTGCGGTCGACGTCGAGGACAGCGCCATCGGCGAGCTTGTCCCCACCGGAGTAGACGGGGGTGAGCTGCACGAAGCGGTCGCCGACGATCGAGGGGGCGACGATGACCGCCTTGGCGTCGGCGGGGACCTCGACGTCCGCGTCGTAGGACATCGTGACGGCGACGTCGGTGCCGGCCGGCGTCACGGAGTCGACGTGCCCGACCGGCACCCCGAGGATCCGCACGTCGCTGCCCTCGTAGATCGAGATCGTCCGCGGGAAGTGCGCGGTGAGTGTCTTGGTCTCGCCACCGCGGAACATCGTGAGCGCCGCTGCCACCAGCACGATCACGAGGACCACGGGCACGGCCGCCCGCTTGAGGATCGTCAAGCTGCTCGCCATCTCAACCACCCACCTGCGGCACCGGCGGCATGTTCTGGATGTAGGTGTCGAACCACGGGCCGTTGCCGAGCGTGCTCGCGAACACCCGGTAGAACGGCTCCATCAGCCGCAGGCTGTTGTCGAGGTTGTCCTCGTTCTTGTTCAGCACCTGCAAGACGTTGTCGAGGTGGTCCAGCGCCGGCTTGAGGTCGGCGCGGCTCTGCTCGATCAGCGCGGTCAGCTCCTTCGACAGCCGGGTGGTGGAGGTCAGCAGGTTGTGCACCGCGTCCCGGCGCGCGACCAGCGCCCGGAAGAGGACGTCGGAGTCCTTCATCAGCCCGATGATGTCGCCGTCGCGCTCGTCGAGGACGCTCGAGACGCGCTTGAGGTTGGTGAGCAGGCTGTTGATCTGCTGGTCGCGGGCGGCGATGTTCGACGAGAGCCGGGACACGCCGTCGAGGGCCTGACGGAACTCCTCGGGGGTGTTGCGGGTCAGGTCGGCCAGCGTGGTCAGCGACTGGGCGAGGCGGTCGGTGTCGATCCGCTCGGAGGTCTCGGCGAGTCCGGAGAACGCGTCCACGACGTCGTACGGCGAGCTGGTGCGCTCGACCGGGATCTCCGAGCCCTCGTCGAGCTGGCCCGAGCCCGCCGGCTCGAGCGAGAGGTACATCGCGCCGAGCAGGGTCTTGACCTTGATCGCGGCGTGGGTGTCCTCGCCGAACTCCGAGGGGGTGTCGACGCGGAACGTGACGCGGACGTGGTCGCCCTCGAGCTCGACCTTCTCGACCTTGCCCACCCGCACGCCGGCGATGCGGACCTCGTCGTTGGGCTCGAGGCCACCGGACTCGGAGAACGCGGCGTAGTAGGTGTCACCGCCGCCGATCAGCGGCAGGTCCTGGGCCCGGAAGGCGGCCAGCATGACGATCGCCAGCACGACCAGGCTGACGGCCCCGACGACGACGGGGTTGCGTTCGCGGAAGGGGGTCATCCGAGATCACACCTGTCTGCGACCTTCAGGCCACCCGTCGGGTAGTCGACCGGGATCGACTGACCGCCGGGGAGCCGGACCCGGCCCTGGAAGTGGCAGAGGTAGAAGTTGAACCACGAGCCGTACGTCGCGGTGCGTCCGATCTTGTTGAGCTTGATCGGCAGCACCTGCAGCGCACGGTCGAGCTCGGCCTTGCCGTTGTCGAGGTTGCGAGCGACCTCGCGCAGCTGCTCGATGTCGCTGACGAACGGCTCGCGGATGCCGTCGACCAGGTCGGCGGTCTGCACCGAGAGCGCGGAGATCTGGTCGAGCGAGCCGAGGATCGCCTCGCGGTCGTCCTTGAGCCCGCCCACGAACGTGCGGAACGTCGTGATCAGTCGGCTCAGCTGCACGTCGCGGTCGCCGATGTGGTCGAGCACCTCGTTGAGGTTGTCGATCAGGTCGCCGATGAGCTGGTCGCGACCGGCGAGGGTCTGGGTCACGGACGCGGTGTGCGCGAGCAGGCCTTCGAGCGTGCCGCCCTCCCCCTGGAAGACCTGGACGATCTCGTAGGAGAGCTGGTTGATGTCGGCCGGCGAGAGCGCCTGGAACAGCGGCTTGAAGCCGTTGAACAGCACGGTCAGGTCGAGAGCCGGCGAGGTCTGGTCGACGGGGATCGTGCCGCCGTCGGGCAGTGCCTCCCCGTCCCCGATCTCGTCGGTGAGCGAGAGGTAGCGCTGGCCGACGAGGTTGCGGTAGCGGATGGCGACGTGGGTGGCCTTGCTGATCGTCGTGGAGTCCTCGACGCTGAAGGACACCCGCGCGCGGGTGCGGTCGACGACCTCGACGTTGTCGACGGTGCCGACCTTGACCCCGGCGATGCGGACGTCGTCACCCTTGACGACCCCGGTGGCGTCGACGAACTCGGCGCTGTAGCTGCGGTGCCCGGCGAAGGTGATGTTGCCGATGGTCGCCACCAGCACCGAGGTGGCCAAGGTGGTCACGACGATGAAGATCGTGAGCTTGACGAGGTCGCTCGTGGTGCGCTTGTCGAGGATCTTCATCGCAGCGACACCTCCGCCCCGCGGGCCATCGGGCCGACCAGCAGCAGGCCCAGGTCGGGGACGTCCGCGGCGGGTACGCCGAGAGCCGGGCCCAGCAGGGAGCGCAGCACGTCGCTCTCGGCTGCGGTGCCCACGGTCGTCCGGAAGTACTGGTTGGGGCCGACCCGCGAGGTGCCCTTGCCGGTCGGCTCGTCGACGCCGTCGTTGAAGTTCGGCTGGTGGCGCACCGGGTTCTCCTGCGACCAGGGCGGGTTGGGCAGGTGCAGGCAGGAGACCGGTCCGCGGTTCTCACCGAAGCGCGGCTTGTCGTTGACGTTGTAGGGCCGCGGCTGGTTGGGCAGCGTCTCGAGCACGATGTGCAGCATGAAGCCGCGGAACGCCTCGGCCTGGAGCTTGCCGGCGTTGACGATGCCGCGGGTCAGGCAGTTGTACTCGGGGGCGTACTTGGCGAACACCCGCAGCTGCTGCTGGCTGATCTTGCTGAAGCGGATGAGGTTGTCGCCGTTGTCCTCGAGGAAGCCGCGCGCGGTGTCGGAGAACGACGTGACGTCGTCGAACAGGGCCTGCAACCGGACCTCGCGGTCCTCGAGGGTGCCGGTGGTCGTGACGGTGTCGTCGAGGATGTCGGCGATCTGCGGCATCACCTGGGCGTAGGTGTCGGACACCTGGGCGGTGAGGCGGAGGTCGTCGATGAGCTGCGGGATCTGCGGGTTGATCCGCTTGAGGTAGGCGTCGACGGTCTCGAGGTTCTCGCCGAGCTGGTCGCCGCGGCCCTCGAGGGCGGTGGCGAGCGCGTTCAGCGTCATGTTGATGTCGGCGGGCTGGACGGTGCGCAGCAGCGGGTAGAGGTCGGAGAGGACCTTCTCGACCTCGATCGAGACCTGGGTGCGCTCGATCGTGGCGCCCGGCTCGATGTGGTCGGCGGACGGATCGGCGGGGATGTCGAGGGCGACGTACTTCTCACCGAACAGGGTCTTGGGGACGATCGACCCGCTGACGTTGGCCGGGATCGTGTCGATCTCGCCGGGGTAGATGCCCAGCGTGATCTCGGCGCCCTCGTCGTCGGGCTGGAAGTCGAGGACCTCGCCCACGATCACGCCGCGGATCTTCACGTCGGCACGCTGCGGCAGCTGCATGCCGATCTTGGAGGCCTGGAGCGTGACCTTGTCGTAGTCGGCGAACTTCTTCGTGAAGACGGCGTAGGTGAGGTAGACGCCCAGCAGCAGCAGGCAGAGGAAGACCACGCCCAGCACCTTGTGCCCTGCGATCACACGCACGCGATCACCCCGCCAGCCTGACGGTGGTCGAGGCGCCCCAGATCGCCATCGAGAGGAACAGGTCGATCACGTTGATCGCCACGATGCTCGTGCGCACGGCGCGACCGACCGCGATGCCCACGCCGGCGGGACCGCCCGAGGCGGTGTAGCCGTGGTAGCAGTGGATCAGGATCACGGTGACGGCGAAGACCAGCACCTTGCCGAAGGACCACAGCACGTCGCCCGGTGGCAGGAACGCGTTGAAGTAGTGGTCGTAGGTCCCCGCGGACTGGCCGAAGAACTGCGTCACCGTGAGGCGGGTGGCGAAGTAGGAGGAGAGGAGGCCCACGACGTACAGCGGGACGATCGCGATCAACCCGCCGACGATGCGGGTCGTGACCAGGAACGGCAGCGAGGGGATCGCCATCACCTCGAGTGCGTCGACCTCCTCGGAGATCCGCATGGCGCCCAGCTGCGCGGTGAAGCCACAGCCGACGGTGGCGGCCAGCGCGATGCCGGAGACGAGCGGGGCGATCTCGCGGGTGTTGAAGTACGCCGAGACGAAGCCGGCGAACGCCGCCGTGCCGAGCTGGTCGAGGGCGGCGTAGCCCGAGAGGCCGACCTGGGCGCCGGTGAAGAACGTCATCGCCATGATGACGCCGACGGTGCCGCCGATGACGGCCAGCGCGCCGCTGCCGAGGGTCACCTCGGCGAGGATGCGGAGGATCTCCTTCTGGTAGCGGCTGACGGCGCGCGGGGTCCACGCGAGGGCCTTGATGAAGAACGCGAGCTCTTCACCGAGGTTGTCGAGGGTCTTCAGCGGCTTGTCGTAGACCGCACGGATGTTGGCCATCGTCGTCGCCCTCAGCCCGTCTTCGGTGGGACGAGCTGGATGTAGATCGCGCTCATCACGAAGTTGACGATGAACAGCAAGATGAACGTCACGACGACCGACTCGTTGACGGCGTCGCCGACGCCCTTCGGTCCGCCCGCGGCGTTCATGCCCTTGTAGCAGGCCACGATGGCAGCGATCAGGCCGAAGACCAGCGCCTTGGCCATGCCCTGCCACAGGTCCGGCAGCTGGGAGAGGGCGGTGAAGCTCGCGAGGTAGGCGCCCGGGGTGCCGTCCTGGAGGACCACGTTGAAGAAGTAGCCACCGGCCACACCGACGACGCTGACCATGCCGTTGAGGAAGACCGCGACGAGCATGGCGGCGAGCACGCGCGGCACGACGAGGCGCTGGATCGGGTCGATGCCCAGCACCATCATCGCGTCGAGCTCCTCGCGGATCTTGCGCGCGCCGAGGTCGGCAGCGATCGCCGAGCCACCGGCGCCGGCGATGAGCAGCGCCGTGCCGATCGGTGCGGCCTGCTGGACGACGGCCAGCACGGAGGCCGATCCGGTGAACGACTGGGCGCCGAACTGCTTGATCAGGCCACCCACCTGCAGCGCGATCACCGCGCCGAAGGGGATCGCGACCAGGGCCGTGGGGATGATCGTCACCGAGGCGATGAACCAGGCCTGCTGGATGAACTCCCGCAGCTGGAACGGGCGGCGGAAGAGCGCCCGGATCACGTCGAGGCCGAAGGCGAAGAACTTGCCCGCGGTCCCCACAGGCGCGAGCGCGCGGCTCGCGGTCAAGGACGACATGGACCGCTCAGCCGCCCGTCGCCATCGACATGTTGCCGTCGAACGAGCCCGGGGGCGGCGTGACGCCGTTCATCCGGCACCACTCCCCCGGCGGCCGCTGGCTGCGCCGCGGGATGCCGTTGGAGGGCTCGAGCTGCAGCGGGATCGGCGGCAGCGGGGGCAGCTCCTGGTCCTTCTCGGCCTCGAGCTCGTCGGCGTCCTTCTCCTCGGACATGCCGATCGGGCCGACGCGCTGGGCGTTGAGGAACTGGCGCACCACCGGCTCCTCGGAGGAGAGCAGCATCTCGCGGGGTCCGAACATCGCGAGGTGGCGGTGGTAGAGCAGCCCGATGTTGTCGGGCACGGTGCGCGCGGTGTTGATGTCGTGGGTGACGATGAGGAACGTCGCGTCGATCTGGGCGTTGAGGTCGACGATGAGCTGGTTGAGGAACGCCGTACGGACGGGGTCGAGTCCGGAGTCGGGCTCGTCGAAGAGCACGATCTCGGGCTCGAGGACGAGCGCGCGGGCGAGCCCGGCGCGCTTGCGCATGCCTCCGGAGATCTCGCCGGGGAGCTTGTCCTCGGCACCGACGAGGCCGACGAGGTCCATCTTCTCCATGACGATGTCGCGGACCTCGGACTCGGACTTCTTGGTGTGCTCGCGCAGCGGGAAGGCGACGTTGTCGTAGAGGTTCATCGAGCCGAACATCGCGCCGTCCTGGAACAGCACGCCGAAGAGCTTGCGGATCTCGTAGAGCTCCTTCTCCGAGCACGTGGCGATGTCGGTGCCCTCGATGACGACCGAGCCCTGATCGGGCTTGAGGAGGCCGATCAGGGTCTTGAGGAAGACCGACTTGCCGGTGCCGGAGGGGCCGAGCATCACGCAGATCTCGCCGGCCGGAACCGTGAGCGTGACATCGCCCCAGATGAGCTGCTTGCCGAACGACTTGCTCAGGTGCTCGACCTTGATCTCAACGCCCATGACCGCCCTCGTCCCTCCTCGCCACTGCGCGCGCTCCGGTTCCCGGGCCGGGCGCGCCTGACACTCCCCCGCCTCCCACTGACCGGTAACAACGCCGGAGTAGCGGCGAGGTTACGCGTCGGTTTCCTTCCCCGCACCCCCCGACTTACACATTCGGACGGCGTGTCGTCTGGACCGGGCCCGGGGAGCCACCGTGATCGGAAATGCCACGAGGGGCGATCCACCGCCTGGGTGGATCGCCCCACGTGAAGGTCGTGCTGGGCCGCGAGCGGCCCGGGGGTCACTTGAGGGTGACGGTGGCGCCGGCGCCCTCGAGGGCCTCCTTGGCCTTCTCGGCAGCGTCCTTGGCGACCTTCTCGAGGATGGGCTTGGGAGCGGCCTCGACCAGCTCCTTGGCCTCCTTGAGACCGAGGGAGGTCAGCGCGCGGACCTCCTTGATGACGTTGATCTTCTTCTCGCCAGCGGACTCGAGGATCACGTCGAACTCGTCCTGGTCGGCGCCGGCGTCGGCGCCGCCGGCAGCAGCGCCGCCCGCGGCGGGCGCGGCGGCAACGGCGACGGGAGCGGCGGCGGTGACGCCGAAGGTCTCCTCGAACTGCTTCACGAACTCGCTGAGCTCGATGAGGGTCATGTCCTTGAACGCGTCGAGGAGCTCGTCGGTGCTGAGCTTCGCCATGGTGGCGGTTCCTTCCATTCGGTGGCCGCGGGCGGGTCGCGCCGTGGCCGGGGTTTCAGGTGGTGGTGTGCCGATCCGATCCCGGGGGATCAGGCCTCGGCGGTGTCGCCCTCGTCGGAGGCGGTGGCCTCAGCGGCGGTCTCCTCGGCGGGAGCCTCCTCTGCGGCCGGCGCCTCGTCAGCGGGGGCCTCGGCCTCGGCCGGGGCCTCCTCGGCGGCGACGGGCCCAGTGCTGTCTGACTGGGGCGCACCACCTGCGAGGATCGAGGGGTCCTGCTCGGCCTTCGCCTGGAGGGCGCCCGCGAGACGGGCGGCCTGGGCGAGGGGGGCGTTGAGCAGGTAGACGGCCTGGCTGAGCGACGCGAGCATCGCGCCGGCCAGCTTGCCCAGGAGCACCTCGCGGGACTCGAGGTCCGCCAGCTTGGCGATCTCGCTCGCGTCGAGGGGCTTGCCGTCCAGGACGCCGCCCTTGATGACAAGGGTGGGGTTCGCCTTGGCAAAGTCACGCAGACCCTTGGCCGCCTCGACCACGTCGCCGTTGATGAAGGCGATGGCGGTCGGGCCGGTCAGCAGGTCGTCGAAGCCTTCGATGCCCACCTCGGTGGCGGCGATCTTGGCCAGCGTGTTCTTGACCACGGCGTAGTTGGCGTTCGCACCGAGAGAGCGCCGCAACTCCTGCAGCTGCTTCACGGTGAGACCGCGGTACTCGGTCAGCACGGCACCGGCGGAATCGTTGAACGACTCAACGATCTCCGCGACGGCTGCCTGCTTGTCTGCCCGCGCCATGGGTCTCCTTCCGATGGTCGACCACCGGAAGAGCCCCGAGGAAAGACGAACGCCCCGAGCGCGGGCTCAGGGCGTGGACCTCGGAGGAGGAGCTGCTCTTCACCTGCGCAGGCCGTCCGCTCTCGCGGAACCTTCGGTCACTCCGGGCGCATTGGCGAATGCACCTGGCGAGACAACCGGCGGTCTTTGGTTTCGTGGAGAACAGTACGGCGGTTCCGGTGGCGGAGCCAAATCGGGGCCGCTGAGCACCCGGGCATGCGTCGGCGGCCTCCCGGTGCTGGATTGTCCGTCCCGGCCGCCGCCGGTCAAGCGTTCGCTTCGCCGCCCTTGACCGCCGCGCCCAGGACCGGAAAGACGCACCTGTCGGGATGCCGCCGAGGTCTGGTCGAAAGCGCCGCGGCCGCGGGAGGTCGTCGAATGGTCACAGACGGCAAGATGGGAGCGATCCCAGATGTCGTCTGTGACCATTCTTGCCCCTTCTGGCCGCCCGAGGCCGGCGACCCACCGCGGAGCCCCCCGAAATGCCATCGACCCGCCCGAAAGTTTCGGGCGGGTCGACGTAGGGAGCTCTGATCAGGCGGTGGCGTTCTCGTCCTCGGCCGCGACGTTGCGCGTGCGGTTGGGGTCGACCTGGATGCCGGGGCCCATGGTCGTGGAGACGGTGACCTTCTTGATGTAGCGGCCCTTGGAGCTGGCCGGCTTGAGACGAAGCACCTCCTCGAGCGCCGCGGCGTAGTTCTCGGCGAGCTTGACCTCGTCGAAGGACGCCTTGCCGATGATGAAGTGCAGGTTGGCGTGGCGGTCGACGCGGAACTCGATCTTGCCGCCCTTGATGTCCGTGACGGCCTTGGCCACGTCCGGGGTGACGGTGCCGGTCTTCGGGTTCGGCATCAGGCCACGGGGGCCGAGCACGCGGCCCAGGCGGCCGACCTTGCCCATCAGGTCCGGGGTCGCGACGACGGCGTCGAAGTCGAGCCAGCCGCCGGCGACCTTGTCGATGAGCTCGTCGCCACCGACGATGTCGGCGCCGGCCTCGCGGGCGGCCTCGGCCTTGTCACCGTTGGCGAACACCAGGACGCGAGCGGTCTTGCCGGTGCCGTGCGGGAGGTTGACGGTGCCGCGCACCATCTGGTCGGCCTTGCGGGGGTCGACGCCGAGACGCATGACGACGTCCACGGTCTCGTCGAACTTCTTCTTGCTGACGTTCTTGGCGAGCTTGATCGCGGCGAGCGGGGCGAAGATCTCGTCCTTGTCGAACGACTCCGCCGCTGCGCGGTAGGTCTTGCTGCGCTGCATGGGCTTTCTCTTCTCTCTTCGAAAAAGGTGTGGTTAGCGAGCCAGCGCGGCTCTCCCACGGTTTCAGTCGGTGGTGACGCCCATCGAGCGGGCGGTGCCCTCGACGATCTTCATGGCTGCGTCGATGTCGTTGGCGTTGAGGTCGGGCAGCTTGGTCTGGGCGATCTCGCGCACCTGGTCCTTGGTCAGCTTGCCGACCTTCTCCTTGTGCGGGACACCCGAGCCCTTGGCCAGACCGGCGGCCTTCTTGATCAGCTCCGCGGCCGGCGGGGTCTTGGTGATGAAGGTGAAGGACCGGTCCTCGTAGATCGTGATCTCGACCGGGATGACGTTGCCGCGCATGGACTCGGTCTGCGCGTTGTAGGCCTTGCAGAACTCCATGATGTTCACACCGTGGGGACCGAGAGCGGTACCGACGGGCGGAGCGGGAGTCGCGGCACCGGCCTGCAGCTGCACCTTGACGAGCGCGGCGATCTTCTTCTTCGGAGGCATTGCTTCTCTTTCTGTCTCGTGGTCATGACGAGGCGTACGTCGTAGGCCTCTGCCACCTGCTGTCGCCGTCGTGACGCAGGGTCACTCGGGCAACCTGGCAATTGTGCTCCGCGCTCGGCGGAACACGAAATCGTGGTCCTGAGGATCGCGGCTGCGCCGCGCGGCTCAGACGCGCTGGATCTGGCTGAAGCTCAGCTCCACGGGGGTCTCGCGGCCGAAGATCTCGACGAGCGCCTTGACGCGCTGGGCCTCGGCGTTGATCTCGGTGATCGTGGCGTGCAGCGTCGCGAACGGACCGTCGACGACCATGACCGAGTCGGAGACCTCGAAGTCGGCGACCTCGACGGTCGGCTTCTTCGCGGCACCGCCGGAGGCGGCCGGCGCTCCGGAGGCGACAGCCTCGGCCTCGGCGCGGGCGACGACGGCGGGGGCGAGCATGTTCTCGACCTCGGACATCGAGAGCGGCACCGGCTGGTGGCTGTGGCCCACGAACCCGGTCACCGACGGGGTGTGCCGCACCGCGGCCCAGGACTCGTCGGTGAGGTCCATGCGCACCAGGACGTAGCCCGGCAGGACGGTGCGTCGCACCATCTTGCGCTGGCCGTTCTTGATCTCGGCGACCTCCTCGGTGGGGACCACGATCTCGTGGATGTAGTCCTCCATGTTGAGCGAGATGATGCGGTTCTCCAGGTTGGACTTCACCCGGTTCTCCATGCCGGAGTAGGTGTGCACCACGAACCAGTCACCCGGCTTGGCCCACAGCTCACGGCGGAAGGCCTCGAGCGGGTCGTCGGGGTCGGCGTCGTCCTCGTCGTCCTGGTCGGAGTCCGCGTCCGGGCCCTCGTCGCCCTCGGCCTCGGAAAGCTCGACGCTGGTGGCGACCGCCTCGGTGTCGTCCAGGCCCAGCTCGGCGTCGGTGTCCTCGTCGGTGACCTCCACGTCCAGGCGCGGGTCCTCCTCGATCGCGGGGCCGTCGTTCGGCTCGCCGTACTGGTCCTCGAGGGTCGGGTCGATCTCGTCGGCCGACGCCACCGTCTCGTCGATCTCGACCGACTCGTTCTCGTGCTCAGACACGTGCTGCTCCATCACGTTCGGGTACTGCTCTGGTCATCCGGCAGGACGCCGGACTCAGGTGTCGGAGTTGCCGGCGAAGATCGAGAAGACGAGCTTGCCGAAGCCCAGGTCGAGGGCGGACACCAGCGCCATCATGAAGACCACGAACACCATCACGACGATGAAGTAGGTGACCAGCTGCTCCTGGGTCGGGTAGACGACCTTGCGCAGCTCGGCGACCACCTGGCGGTAGAACGTGGGCAGGCTGGTGCGCTGGTGGGCGCTGCCGCCCCCTCCACGCGAACCGCGGACTGCCTTGCTGTCCGGCACGTCCTTCACCTCTCCTCGTCCGGTCGACCTGGATCAAATCTGCAGGGCACGAGGGACTTGAACCCCCAACCTTCGGTTTTGGAGACCGATGCTCTGCCAGTTGAGCTAGTGCCCTCCGATGGCCCTGCGGGTCGCACTCGCTTGAGGGCGCGACCGAGCATCTGGCTGAACCACCGTCCAGGAGTCTACGGGGCCACTGGTCCGAGCACCAATCGATCTCTGAGACCATGGCCGCGTGAGTGAGCACCAGCACCTGTCCCGTCCGCTGGCAGAGCGGTCCCGTGACGACCTCGAGGCCTTCCGGGCCACCGAGCAGGCCGCGTACGACGCCCTGGTGGCGTCCGGCCTGAAGCTGGACCTCACGCGCGGCAAGCCGTCAGCCGAGCAGCTCGACCTCGCCGACGGGCTGCTGCAGCTCCCGACCGCGACCACCTCCCCGGACGGCGTCGATGCCCGCAACTACGGCGGCCTGTCCGGCGTCCTGGCACTCCGGGAGATGTTCGCCGAGCTGCTCGGCCTCGAGGTCGAGCAGCTCTCGGCGCAGGGCAACTCCAGCCTCACGCTGATGAAGGACGTGCTGACCTACCTGTGGCTGCACGGCGGCGTCGACTCCGAGCGCCCCTGGGGTGCTGAGGAGAAGGTCCGGTTCATCTGCCCGGTGCCCGGCTACGACCGGCACTTCGCGCTGACCGAGTGGTTCGGCATCGAGATGGTGACGGTGCCGATGGCCGCCGACGGCCCCGACGCCGAGGCGGTGGCCGCGCTCGTCGCCGACGACCCCACCATCAAGGGCATGTGGCTGGTCCCGACCTATGCGAACCCCACCGGTCAGGTGACCTCGCAGGAGGTCGCGGAGCGGCTCGCGTCGATGCCGACCGCGGCACCGGACTTCAAGATCTTCTGGGACAACGCCTACGCGCTCCACCACCTCACCGCCGAGGAGTCCAAGAGCGCGGACGTCCTCACGCTCGCCGCGGTCGCGGGCAACCCGAACCGGCCGGTCGTGTTCGCCTCCACCTCGAAGATCACCTACGCCGGCGCCGGCGTCGCGTTCATCGGCGGCTCGACGGAGACGATGGCGTGGTACCACCGCCACCTCGGTCTGGGCTCGATCGGTCCCGACAAGGTCAACCAGCTGCGGCACCTGGAGTTCTTCGGCACCGCCCAGGGCGTCCGCGACCACATGGTGCGCCACCGCGAGCTGCTCGCGCCGCGCTTCGACGAGGTCGAGCGGATCCTGACCGAGCGGCTCGATGGTCTCGACATCGCGACGTGGACCCATCCTCGAGGGGGCTACTTCGTGAGCCTCGACGTCCTCCCCGGCACGGCCAGCCGGGTCATCGAGCTCGCGAAGGCCGCGGGCGTGGCGCTGACCCCGGCCGGATCCGCCTTCCCCTACAAGCGCGACCCGCGCGACGAGAACATCCGGCTCGCGCCCTCCTTCCCCGTCCTCGCCGAGGTCACCGGCGCCATGGAGGCCGTCGCCACCTGCGTCCGCCTGGCTGCCGCGGAGAAGCTGCTCGCGTGAGCCAGGCCCAGCCTGGATCCACGGAGCCCGGCTCGGTGCGCGACCTGCACCGGCTGCCGAAGGCGCACCTGCACCTGCACTTCACGGGGTCGATGCGCCACTCCACGCTGCTCGAGCTCGCTGCGCGCGATGGCATCGCCCTGCCCGACCAGCTGGTCGAGGAGTGGCCGCCGACGTTGTCGGCCGCCGACGAGAAGGGCTGGTTCCGCTTCCAGCGGCTCTACGACGTGGCCCGCTCGGTGCTGCGGACGCCGGCCGACGTACGCCGCCTGGTCCGCGAGGCCGCCGAGGACGACGTCCGCGACGGCGGCAGGTGGCTGGAGATCCAGGTCGACCCCAGCGGCTACGCAGCCCGCTTCGGCGGGATCACGGCGTTCACCGACCTGGTGCTCGACGCGGTCCGCGAGGCGGAGCAGGCGACGGGGCTCGGCATCGCGGTCGTCATCGCCGCCAACCGCACCCGTCATCCCTTGGACGCTCGCACGCTCGCCCGCCTCGCTGCCCAGTACGCCGGCCGCGGCGTCGTCGGGTTCGGTCTCTCCAACGACGAGCGGCGCGGCAGCACCGCCGACTTCGCCCCCGCCTTCGCGATCGCCGAGCGGGCGGGCCTGCTGCTCGCACCGCACGGTGGCGAGCTGCGCGGGCCCGAGCACGTGCGTGTGTGCCTCGACGCGCTGCACGCGCAGCGCCTGGGCCATGGGATCCGCTCCGCCGAGGACCCGCGGCTGCTGGACCGGATCGTCGAGGCCGGGGTCGCGCTGGAGGTCTGCCCGGTCTCCAACGTGGCGCTCGGCGTCTACTCCGACCTGACCTCGGTGCCGCTGCCCACGCTGCTCGCCGCGGGTGCCACCGTCGCTCTCGGCGCCGACGACCCACTGCTCTTCGGCTCCCGGCTGGCGGGTCAGTACGCCACGATGCGCGCCGCCCACGAGCTCGGCGACGCCCAGCTCGCCGAGCTGGCCCGGATGTCGGTGCGCGCCTCGCGCGCCCCCGACGACGTGCGCGCGCGTGTCCTCGCCGACATCGACGGGTGGCTGGCCAGCGACCCTGCGACGATGAGCTCATGAGCGACCCGAACCAGCCAGGTCAGCCCTACCCGCCGCAGGACCCCTCGGGCCAGCAGCCGCCGTACGGCCAGCCCTACGGCCAGCAGCCCTACGGCCAGCCGGGCTACGGCCAGCCCTACGGCCAGCCGGGCTACGGCCAGCCCTACGGACAGCCGGGCTACGGCCAGCCGGGCTACAGCTGGGCCCCCAAGCCGCCCGAGCACCCCTCGGCGACGACCGCGATGGTGCTCGGGCTGATCGGCCTGGTCGGCATCCTCGTGTGCGGCGGCCTGACGCTGGTCGTCTCGCCGTTCGCCTGGGCGATCGGCGGACGGGCCCTGCGAGAGATCGACGAGAATCCCTCGGCCTACAGCGGCCGCGAGATGGCCTCCGCCGGCCGGGTCATGGGCATCGTCGGCACCGGGCTCCTGGCACTGGGCGTGCTCGCGGTGATCGTGTTCTTCGCGCTCGTCGTGGGCGTCGCGACCACGAGTCCGTAGGAGTCAGCTGAACAATCCGCGCGGCTGCGCGACGACCGGTGGAGCGTTGGCGGCGTTCACCTCGGTCGACGTGACCCGTCACGCCTTCCCTCGGCCGCCTGGCCACCGCACACACCGGACGCCGCTCGCGTTCGCCCGTCTTGTTCAGCAGACTCCTCGGGCGTCAGAGCTCGCAGCCGACCAGCACCGGCTCGTTGACGAGCCGGATGCCGAACCGCGCCTCCACGCCGTCGCGCACCTCGCGCGCCAGGGCCAGGAGGTCGCCGGTGCTCGCCCCACCCCGGTTGGTGAGCGCCAGGGTGTGCTTGCCGGACAGCGCCGCAGTCGGACCGCCGTGGCCCTTGCCGAACCCCGCGTGCTCGATCAGCCAGGCAGCGCTGGTCTTGACGGTGCCGTCGGGCTGCGACCATGCCGGAGCGCCGTCGGGTACGGCGGTGGGCTCGACGACCGGGTTGGTGAAGAACGACCCGGCGCTCCACGTGTCGTGGTCGACGTCGTCGAGCACCATGCCCTTGCCGCGGCGCAGCCCGAGCACGGCCTCGCGGACGTCGGTCAGCGGCGCCCGCTGCCCCACCTCCACACCGAGGGTGCGCGCCAGCTCGGCGTAGGCCACGGGCTGGCCGAGGCTGCCCTGGCGCAGCTGGAAGGTCACCGAGAGCACGACGTGGCGTCCGCCCCACGCATCGCGTCGGTCGGCCTTGAAGCGGGAGGTGCGGTAGCCGAAGCGGCAGTCGGCGTTGGCGAACGTGCGGATCCCGCGCAGCGTGCGGTCCCACACCCGGACCGACGCGATGGTCTGGCTCACTTCCTGCCCGTAGGCGCCGACGTTCTGGATCGGCGTGGCTCCGACCGACCCGGGGATGCCCGACAGGGCCTCGACGCCCGACCACTCCCGCGCGACGGCGAGGGCGACCAGGTCGTCCCACGGCTCCCCGGCCGCGACCGTGACCATCGCCCCACCGCAGGAGGCGTCGCCGGCGTCGTCGGTCTCCACGCCGCGGGTCGCGACCTCGACGACCGTGCCCGCGAAGCCCTCGTCGGCGACGACGAGGTTGCTGCCTCCGCCGAGCACGAGCACGGGCTCACCGGCCGTGTCGGCCGCCTCGACGGCGGCGACCAGCTCGGCCTCGGTCGTCGCGCGCACCCAGCGCGCGGCCGGACCGCCGAGGCGGAGCGTGGTGTGGTCGGCGAGCCGCTCAGCCACGGACGACCGCCTTCGGCATGCCCAGCACCTTCTGTCCTTCGCAGGTGACCGTGAGAGCCACCGTCGTCAGCCCCTCCGCGGAGTCCTTCACCTCACCGGCGACCTCGATGTCGACGCCGCCCTCGGCCGGCACGACGACGGGGTTGGTGAACTTGCAGCCGAAGCTGACGGTCTCGGTGCCGGGGAACCACTCCGAGACCGCCCGGGCGGCCAGCGCCATCGTGTACATGCCGTGGGCGATCACGCCCGGCAGCCCGACGCTGCGCGCGACGTCCTCGTCCTGGTGGATCGGGTTGTGGTCGCCGCTCGCCGCTGCGTAGCGGACGAGGTCGGCGCGGGTGATCGTGAACGTCCGGGTCGGCAGCGAGCTCGCCTGGGTCATGACGCGGCCCCCCGGTGGACGAGCGTGGCGCTGGTCGAGCAGACCAGGGCTCCGGAGTCGTCGGTGATCTCGCTCGTGGTGCCGATGATGTCGTTGCCCGCGATCTGGCGCAGGCTGCTGACCGTCAGCGTCGCGGTCAGCACGTCGCCGGGCACGATCGGGCGCTCGTAGGCGAACCGCTGCTCGCCGTGGACGATGCGGTGCAGCTCGATCGCCTCGGCCGCCAAGAACGCGTTCATCGCGTCGAACGCGAGCACGATCGGGAACGTCGCAGGCGCCGGCCCCCCGGCGTACTCGTCCCCGGTCGCGGCGACGAAGGTCCGCACCGCCTCCTCGGTCACCGCATAGGGTCGGGTGGGTGGGAAGACCCGACCGACGAGCGACTGGTCGACTGGCATGGCGCCAACCTAGCCAATGGTGGTCGTGGCTCGCGCTGGCGCTGGCTGCGGTGGCGCTCGCCACCGGGTGCACCACGGAGAAGCTCCCGCTGCCCGGCCGCGTGGACCAGAAGGCCGGCTGCGGCCCGCTGGAGTACGGCGAGGTGCGCGGGCGCCCGCCGGGCTACCTCGACCGGCAGGCTCTCGACCGCTTCCGCAACGACCACGCGGTGTGCGCGGGCGTGTGGCTGCGCACCGGCCGGGGCTTCGTGCCCCAGGGCGTGGCCGTCGACGACGGCAGCGCCTGGGTCAGCGGCTTCGACGGGGGCGCGCCCCTGCACTTTCGCTACTGCATCATCGACCGCGTCGACCTGCGCACCGGGAAGGTGCTCGACCGGCTCGACCCGGTCGCCGGCCAGGTCGGCGACCGCGACCCCGTCTACTGCCGGCACGGCGGCGGCCTCGTCGACGACGAGCACGGTCTCTGGCTGGTGGAGACGAGCCGTCTGTGGCTGATCGATCCCGACACCCTCGACGTCCAGCGGGTCTGGGCGCTCGCCGACCCGTTGCGCGGCTCGTTCGCGCTCGTCGACGGCCAGGGCCGCCTCGGCATCGGACGGTGGTACCCGCACCGGGCCGGGCAGGTCGACTGGTTCAGCACCGACCAGCTGGTCGCGTCGTCCGCGCTGGACCTCACCCTCGAGATGGCCGACGGCGCGACGCCGGCTCCCCGGGCCACCCAGGGGGCCGTCTGGGCGGCACCCGGCGGCGGCAGGCCGGCCGCGTGGTTCACCCATTCGGTGACCCGGTGCGGCGTGCTGGTCGGCCCCGAGGGGACCCGGCGCCGGGCGTTCGTCCCGGGCGCGGAGGGGATGGACCTGGTCGGAGACGACTCGCTGTGGGTCGTCAGCGAGTCGGGCACGAGGCACTACCAGGACCTCGGCGGCCGCCCGGTCGTGCCGATGCTGGTCCGACTCGACCTGTCCGACTTCGGGTCCTGGCGCCGACCGGACTGCGAGGTCTAAATGCAGTTGACCCGCCCGAAAGTTTCGGGCGGGTCAACGAGAGAAGACGGCGATCAGCGGGTCTCGCGGTGCGCGGTGTGCGTGCGGCAGCGCGGGCAGAACTTCGCCAGCTCCAACCGGTCAGGGTCGTTGCGGCGGTTCTTCTTCGTGATGTAGTTGCGCTCCTTGCATTCCACGCACGCGAGCGTGATCTTGGGGCGAACGTCGGAGCTCTTGCTGGCCACGGGAAGTCCTTCGAGGTCGATGCTGGGTGTCGCTGATGGAACGAGGTCAAGTCGCAGTAGCGGGGGCGGGACTCGAACCCGCGACACCACGATTATGAGCCGTGTGCTCTAACCACCTGAGCTACCCCGCCACGAGGGCACGGCTGCGTGCTCCAGACTAGCCGGAGCACACAAGATCTTGCCCAGAGCCCCTTTACGGAATCGAACCGTAGACCTTCTCCTTACCATGGAGACGCTCTGCCGACTGAGCTAAAGGGGCAACGACGGAGCACAATACACAGGGGTGCGGGTGAACGAAAAATCGGCTCGACCGACCGCCTTCTACCGCCGTCTCGACAGCCCCTCGGACCCCACCGACGACCACCGCGAGACCCTCGAGTCGCTGCCCTCGACGGCCGGTCCGTGGACCCCCGAGGCCCGGCGCGGAGGGCCGCCTGCGGCGCTGCTCGCGCGGGCCGTGGAGCGCCTGCCCGCGGCCACCGGCACCCGCATCGGACGGTTCACGATGGAGCTGCTCGGACCGGTCCCGGTCGGTCCCGTGGCGCCCCCCTGCCCTGGTCGAGGGCGAGCCGACCAGCCCGGTCCAGCGGCTGCTGGCGTGCATCGACTCCGCCTCCGGGGTCAGGTCGCGCGCTCGTCGCAGGCGCTGCTCGTCGTCCCCCGGGTCAGTCGGTGATCCGCCGCCAGGGCGCGGCCTCCTCGAGCTCGTAGGCGAGCTCCAGGAGGGTGGCCTCGCGGCCGGCCCCGGCGGCGAACATCATGCCCAGCGGCATCCCGCTCGACGTGGTCGCGAGCGGCAGCGAGATCGCCGGGTCGCCGGTCGCGTTGTGCCACGGCGTGAACGTGACCCACTCGAGGATGCGCTCCATCACCGTGTCGAAGTCGTTGGTGGGGTCGAGGTGGCCGACCAGCGGCGTCTCGTGCGCGAGGGTCGGGGTCAGCACGACGTCGTAGCGCTGGTGGAACAGCGCCGAGACCCGTGTGAGCCGGCGCAGGCGGGAGATCGCGCCCGGCAGTCGGTGGATCCGGCGCCGGCAGTGCCGGTCCAGGCCGAGCGTGAGGTTGTCGAGGCGCCCGCGGTCCCACGACGGCCCCGCGACGCGGCGTCCCGAGCGCACGATCGTCATCGCGAGCATCGACCAGTACAGCAAGAAGTCCTCCGGGACGGTCGCCGGAGCGGGGTGCTCGACCTGCTCGACCTCGTGGCCGAGCTCCTCCAGCAGGCGCGCGGTCTTGAGCGTGAGCTCGGAGACCTCCGGCGACACGGTCCGACCGAGGCCGCCGGTGTGGACGGCCACGCGCAGGCGGGCCCGGCCGGGCCGGGTGACGTCACCGATCGGCGGCAGCGACAGAGCGCGGTAGACCCGCTCGGCCTCACGGAGGAACGCGGCGGTGTCGCGCACCGACCGGGTCAGCACGCCGTCGCTAACGATCCGCACCGGCATCTGCCGGGTCATCCGGTCCTGGGCGAGCCGGTCGCGGGTGGGCTTGAGGCCGACCAGGCCGTTGACGGAGGCGGGGATCCGGATCGAACCACCGCCGTCGTTGCCGTGGGCGATCGGCACGGCGCCGGCGGCGACCAGCGCCGCCGTACCGGCCGAGGAGGCGCCGGCGGTGCGCGCGGTGTCCCAGGGGGACCGGACCGGCCCGAGCCGCGGGTGCTCGGCCGACGGGCTGAACCCGAACTCCGAGAGCTGGGTCTTGCCGAGCGGCACCAGGCCCGTGGCCAGGAACATCCGGGCGAAGTCGCCGTCGCGGGCGGCCGGCCGGCCCTGGTAGGCGTCGCAGCCCTGCTGGGTGGGCATCCGGGCGACGTCGACGTTGTCCTTGACCAGCGTCGGTACGCCCGCGAAGTAGCCGCCGCGCGGGTCGCGGGCCTCGGCGCGGGCGCGGTCGAAGGCCACGGAGGAGAGCGCACGCAGCTCCGGCTGCAGCCGCTCGGTGCGGGCGATGGCGGCCTCGACCGCCTCGGGGATCGCGACCGACCCCTCCTGGATCGCCTCGACGAGCCCGACCGCGTCGAGGGAGCCCAGCGCGTCGTCGCCGAAGGCGTGTACTCGGGTCACGCGCACAAGGTAGTGCCCCGGGGTCAGCCCTGCCCGGCCAATCGGCTGTCGACCGCCACCGGGCTGAGCACGTGGTCGAGCGCGAGGGCCGCGCACCCGACGACACCGGCGCGGGCGCCGTGCGTGGAGGGCAGGAACTTCAGGTCACGGGTCGCGAGCGGCGCGGCCCGGCGGTAGACGCTCTCGCGGACGCCGGCGACGTAGAAGTCGAAGGCCGCGCCCATGTCGCCACCGATGACGACGGCCGCGGGGTTGAACAGGTTGATCGCGACGGCCAGCACCTGGCCGAGCTCGCGGCCGCTGTCGCGCAGCAGCCCGCGCGCGACGGAGTCGCCCTGGAGCGCGAGCGCCACCAGCTCGCGCACGTGGCCGACCGGGTGGCCCGACTCGGCCATCCGGGCCACCAGCGACCAGCCGCCGGCGATGGTCTCCAGGCAGCCCACGGCGCCGCAGCGGCACGGCAGGTCGCCGGCGGCATCGACGATCGTGTGGCCGATCTCGCCGGCCGCGCCGAGGTGGCCGCTGAGCACCCGGCCGCCGGCGATGATCCCGAGGCCCAGGCCGGTCGAGGCCTTGACGACCAGCACGTCGCCGAGTTCGCCCGCTCCCCCGAGCAGCTCGGAGCGCGCGAGGACGTCGGCGTCGTTGCCCACGAACAGCGGCGCGGGCGCGAGGTCGGCGAAGTAGGGCGCGAGCGGGACGCCGTCCCAGCCCGACATGACCGGCGACCCGATGCTCAGGCCCCGCGCCGGGTCGAGGGTGCCGGGCAGGCTCAGCCCGATGCCGAGCACGGGCGGTTCGATGCTCTCCAGCAGCACCCGGAACCGGTCGACGATCTCTGCCATCAGCTCGTCGGGGCCGACGCCGACCTCGTGGTCGCGGGAGTCGGCGGTGAGCTCCTGACCATCGAGGTCGAGCACGGCCAGCTGGGTGCGGGACCGGCCGATCGCGACCGCGAGGACCACGCCGGCGTCCTTGTTGAAGACCAGCGCCCCGGGCGGCCGGCCGCCGGTGGAGGCGAGCTCCTCGCCGAGCAGCAGCAGGCCGGCCGAGGTCAGCGAGCTGACGCGCGCCGTGACGGCCGTGCGCGAGAGCCCGGTGAGGGCGCGCAGCTGGGATCGGGTGATGGCGCGTCCGGTGCGGACGAGCTCGAGCAGCTCGCCGGCGGTGGCGGGAGCGGCGGTCTCGCGGTTCTCGACCAGCTGAGTCACGAGCTGAGCATAAACCGGTCTTCTTTGTTCTTGAAAAGACCTTAGATAGGGTTGTATCGATCCAAACTTCTCTCTAGCGTTGACGCCATGGACCCGACTCCGGCCCCGCACGCCCTGCCCGAGGTGTGCGACTTCACCGTGTTCGGAGGGACCGGAGACCTCGCGCTCCGCAAGCTGCTCCCCTCGCTCTACCACCGCGACCTCGAGGGCCAGCTCCCCGCCGACACCCGCATCCTCGGCGTCTCGGTCTCGCCCATCGACGACGACGGGTGGCGCGAGCAGGTGCGCCTCGCCCTCACGACGCACGTCCCGCGTGGCGACCTGCGCGAGGAGGTCGTCGAGCGGTTCACCGCCCGGCTGCACCACCTCCCCCTCGACGCCCAGGACCCCGACGACTGGCACCGTCTGCACGAGCTGCTCAAGGACCGGCCGCGCGTCGAGGACGCCGTGCGCGTCTTCTACCTCGCGGTCGCCCCACGGCTGTTCGGGTCGATCTGCCAGCGCCTCGACGAGATCGGCGTGGTCGACGACCGGGCCCGCGTCGTGCTGGAGAAGCCGATCGGCCACGACCTTGCCTCGGCCCGCGAGGTCAACGAGGCCGTCGGACGGGTCTTCGCCGAGTCGCAGATCTTCCGGATCGATCACTACCTCGGCAAGGAGAGCGTCCAGAACCTCCTGGTCACCCGGTTCGCCAACACCTTCCTCGAGCCGCTGTGGAACTCCCGGTGGGTCGACCACGTCCAGATCACGGTCTCCGAGACCGTCGGCGTCGGCGGTCGCGGTCCCTACTACGACAACGCGGGCGCCATGCGCGACATGGTGCAGAACCACCTCCTGCAGCTGCTGTGTCTGGTGGCGATGGAGCCGCCGACGTACGTCGGGCGCGAGACGGTCCGCGACGAGAAGCTCAAGGTGCTCCAGGCGCTCAAGCCGATGTCCGAGGAGGACGTCGACCGCGACACCGTCCGGGGCCGCTACGTCGCCGGGCTGGTCGACGGCGCCGCCGTGCCGTCGTACTCCGACGACCTCAAGGCCACCGGTGGCCAGGGCGGCTCGCTCACCGAGACGTTCGTCGCGCTCAAGACCGAGGTGCAGAACTGGCGGTGGGCCGGGGTGCCGTTCTACCTGCGCACCGGCAAGCGGCTGGACCGTCGGGCCTCCGAGATCGTCGTTGTCTTCAAGGAGCCGCCGCACTCGATGTTCCCCGGGGCCGAGGGCGTCACCACCCCCAACCGGCTGCACATCCAGGTCCAGCCCGACGAGGGCATGAAGCTGCACCTGACCGCCAAGGAGCCCGGGCCCGGCGGCTACCGGCTGCGCCCGGTCTCGTTGGACCTCAGCTACGCCACCGCGTTCCAGGTCCGGCTGCCCGACGCCTACGAGCGGCTGCTCATGGACGTCATGAAGGGCAACCCGACGTTGTTCATGCGTCGCGACGAGGTCGAGGCCGCGTGGACGTGGACCGAGCCGATCCTCAAGCGCTGGGCGGCCAACGCCGAGCGCCCCAAGCGCTACCCCGCCGGCACGCCCGGACCCACCGCCGCCGCGATGCTCCTCGAGCGGGACGGCCGAACCTGGCAGGAGCTCGACCAGTGACCACCCAGATCAACGCGACGGTCCAGGCCGTCACCGACCGGATCGTGGCCCGCAGCGCCGAGAGCCGAGCGGAGTACCTCCGCCGCATCCGGGAGGCCGGCGAGGCGGGTCCGGCCCGCGGCCGGCTCGCGTGCGCCAACCTCGCCCACGGCTTCGCCGCCGCCGAGCCCGACGACAAGCGCGCGCTGCGCGGCCACGTGAAGCCGAACCTCGCGATCGTGTCGGCCTACAACGACATGCTCTCGGCGCACCAGCCGTTCCGCGACTACCCCGAGCAGCTGAAGAAGGCCGTGGTCCGCGCGGGCGGCATCGCCCAGTTCGCCGGCGGCGTGCCTGCCATGTGCGACGGCATCACCCAGGGCCGCGACGGCATGCAGCTCTCGCTCTACAGCCGCGACGTCATCGCGATGTCGACCGCGATCGCGCTCTCCCACGACATGTTCGACGGCGCGCTGATGCTCGGCGTGTGCGACAAGATCGTGCCCGGCCTGCTGATCGGCGCGCTGTCCTTCGGCCACCTGCCGACGGTGTTCGTGCCCGCCGGTCCGATGGCCTCGGGGCTCCCGAACGGCGACAAGGCCACGGTCCGCCAGCTGTACGCCGAGGGCAAGGTCGGCCGCGCCGAGCTGCTCGAGGCCGAGGCGGCGTCGTACCACTCGGCCGGCACGTGCACGTTCTACGGCACCGCGAACTCCAACCAGCTGCTCATGGAGCTGCTCGGGCTGCACCTGCCGGGCTCGTCGTTCGTCAACCCCGGCACCCCCATGCGGGAGGCGCTCACCCGCGCCGCCGGACGGCGGGCGACCGAGATCACCCGCCAGGGTGGCGAACCGACGCCGATCGGCGAGATCGTCGACGAGCGGGCGATCGTCAACGCCTGCGTGGCGCTGCTGGCCAGCGGCGGGTCGACGAACCACACGATCCACCTGGTGGCGATCGCCCGCGCCGCCGGCATCACGCTGACGTGGGACGACCTCTCCGACCTCTCGGCCGTGGTGCCGCTGCTGTGCCGGATCTACCCCAACGGCGCCGCGGACGTGAACCACTTCCACGCCGCCGGCGGCATCGCGTTCCTGGTGCACACGCTGCTGCGCGCCGGGCTGCTGCACGAGGACGTCCGCACCGTCGCCGGCCGCGGCCTCTCGCTCTACACCCGCGAGCCGGTGCTCCGTGGCCGTGACCTGACGTGGGAGGAGGGGCCGAAGGAGTCGCTCGACCTGGCGGTGCTGCGGCCTGCCGACGCGCCGTTCGCGCCCGACGGCGGCTTGCGCGTGCTCACCGGCCCGCTGGGCCGCGCCGTGGTGAAGACCTCGGCCGTGACGCCCGAGCAGCGGCTGGTCACGGCTCCCGCCGTCGTCTTCGACGACCAGGCCGACCTGCTCACGGCGTTCGGCGCCGGGGAGCTCGACGGCCGCGACTTCGTCGCGGTGATCCGCTACCAGGGCCCGGCCGCCAACGGCATGCCGGAGCTCCACAAGCTGACCCCTGCCCTCGGTGTCCTCCAGGACCGAGGGCAGCGGGTCGCGATCGTCACCGACGGCCGCATGTCCGGCGCGTCCGGCAAGGTCCCGGCAGCCATCCACGTCACCCCCGAGGCGGCACTCGGCGGACCGCTCGCGCGGGTGCGTGACGGCGACCTGGTCACGGTCGACCCGGACGCCGGCGTGCTCGACCTGCACGTCGACCGCGAGGAGCTCGCGGCCCGGCCGATCACCGGTGGCGCCCCGCAGGGCGCCGACTGGGCGGGCACCGGCCGCGAGCTGTTCGCGGCGTTCCGCTCCACTGTCGGATCCGCCGACACCGGCGCCAGCGTGTTCCCCGGCGTCACCGCCCCGCCCGCTCCGCGATCCCAGGAGACCCCCGTTGCCCAGCCTGCCTGAGTCCCTCCCCGGCTCGATCCTCGACGTCGTACCGGTGCTGCCGGTCGTCGTGATCGACTCGCTCGACCACGCGGTGCCCGTCGCCCGTGCCTTGGTCGCCGGCGGACTGCCCGCGATCGAGCTGACGCTCCGCACGCCCGTCGCCCTCGACGCGATCAAGGCGATCGCCGCCGAGGTCCCGGAGATCCTGGTCGGCGCCGGCACGATCGTGACGCCCGCCCAGGCCCAGCAGGCCGCCGACGCCGGTGCGTCGTTCCTGGTCTCACCCGGCGCGACGCCGTCGCTGCTGACCGCGATGCGCGACACGGGCCTGCCCTTCCTGCCGGGCACGGCGACCGTGTCTGAGGTGCTCGCCGCCCTCGAGGCCGGGTGCACCGAGCTCAAGTTCTTCCCCGCCGAAGCGTCCGGTGGGGCGACGTTCCTCCAGTCCGTCGCCTCACCGGTCCCGGCCGCCCGCTTCTGCCCGACGGGTGGCATCACGATCGCGTCCGCTCCGACGTACCTCGCCCTGACGAACGTCGGGTGCGTCGGCGGCTCGTGGATCACCCCCGCCGACGCGCTCGCCGCCGGCGACTGGGACCGGGTCACCCGCCTCGCCGCTGAGGCCGCCGCCCTGCGCTGAGGCGGTCACGGTCGGCGCGACAGATGCCCGGGTCGAGCCACGTGCGCGGGCGCCGCCTCGCCGACTTAATACACATGTATGTAGTCAGGCAGGGCCTCTCCCGTGGCGCGGGCCAGCGCTTCAGGAAGAGGTGGAGCCGCGTCGAGGAAGCCAGGGCCTTTCTGCGGCAGCAGGACACCCGCATCTGCGCCGAGCCCGACCACGGCGGGGTGACGAGCTCGACCAACCGACGTCGTGGTCAGGCGTGCGCCCCGTGGCGGAAGCAGCCGACCAGGTGGGGGTCGAAGAGGCCGAGCGCCTGCATCAGGGCGTACATCGTGGTCGGGCCCACGAAGGCGAAGCCGCGCTTCTTGAGGGCCTTGGAGAGCGCGACCGACTCCGGCGAGATCGAGACCATCTCGGAGGTGTCGTGCCACTGGGTCGGCTCGTCGGGGGCGAAGGAGAGCACGAAGTCCTCGAGCCCCTCCGCGTCGCGCAGCGCGACCGTCGCCCGGGCATTGGTGAGCGTGGCCTCGATCTTCAGCCGGTTGCGCACGATGCGCGGCTCCTGCATCAGCCGCTCGACGTCGCCCTCGTCGAACGCCGCGATCGCGTCGGCATCGAAGTCGTGGAAGACCTCTCGGAACGCCGGGCGCTTGGTGAGGATCGTCGCCCAGGACAGGCCGGACTGGAACGCCTCGAGGGTGAGCCGTTCGAAGTACGCCGACTCGCCGTGGACCCGCTCCCCCCACTCGGTGTCGTGGTAGTCGCGCATGACGCCCGGCCCGCCGGCCCACGGGCAGCGCGCGACGTCGTCCTCTCCGATCACCGGTCCCATGGCGCACATCCAAGCGCACGGCACCGACAGTCCTTGAACCATCCTCGCCCGGCCGACGTGTCTCCAGCAGGACCCATCACGGGAGGCACCATGTCGATCCGCACTTCTCGCACCATCGTGGCCCTCGGCGCGTTCGCCCTGGCCGCCGCCGGCACGCTCGCGGGCACGCCCACCCAGGCCGCGCCCGCTCACCGCGCCGCCGTCCAACGACTCGAGGCGACGCTCCGGCCCAGCGGCGACCCGGACGGGTCGGGCGAGGCGCACCTGACCCTCGCCAAGGCGCGCGGCCGCGTCTGCGCGAACATCACCTGGCAGGACATCGCCACCCCCGACTCGGCTCACATCCACCGCGCCTCGGACGGCAGCATCGTCGTCGACCTGGGCCGCTCGGTGACCGGGGGCTCGCACTGCGCGACGGGCGTTCCGTCCCGGACGATCACCACGATCCTGCGGCACCCGGGGCGCTTCTACGTCAACGTCCACAACGCTACCTACCCGGCCGGCGCCATCCAGGGCACCCTGCGCCGCTGATCCCCGCTGGTCCCCCACGCACCTGGCAGAACTGCTGCCGATCGGCCGCAACAGGAGCAGATACGTCAGGTGCGTGGGCGCAACCGGGCGTTGGGGAGGGGCGGGGCGGGGATCGGCGGACGCTCGTCACCCACCGGGACGCCGAAGTGCCCGTCGACCAGACCGGCGTCGGTGATCTGCGCCTGCCACTCCTCGCGCCAGGCGACGACCTCCTCGTGGGTGCGCGCCACGATGTTCCACCACATCACGATGCTCTCGCCGAACGGGGGCCCACCGAGCAGCAGCACGCGGACCGCCTCGTCGTGCGCCGTCAGCGTCAGGGTCGAGCGGCCGGGCGGGACGTAGGCGAGATCGTCCTTCTTCGTCTCGACACCCTCGACGGACAGCACCCCCGTGTCCGCGAGCACGCCGTGCTCGAACGTCTCGTCCACCTCGAGCGCCAGCGTCGCGCCGGGGTCGAGCAGCAGCTCGGCGCCGAGCAGCGGGGTGTACGTCGGGACCGGCGAGGCGTCACCGAGCAGCGAGCCGAGGAAGACCCGGGCCTCCCACCCGGGGCCGGTCACCGGCGTCGGGGCGTGGTGGGCGAAGCCGGGGTCGACGAACCGGTCGGCGTCCGGCAGCGCCACCCACAACTGGGCGCCGTGCAGCGTCGTGGTCGAGGGCGGCGAGACCTCGGAGTGGCTGATCCCGCGGCCGGCGGTCATCAGGTTGACCTCGCCGGGGCGCACCATCGCGTGGTGGCCCGCACTGTCGCGGTGCTCGACCTCGCCGGTGAAGAGCCAGCTCACGGTCTGCAGCCCGGTGTGCGGGTGCGGCGGGACCACCATGCCTCCGGTGTCGGCGACCAGGTCGGGTCCGTAGTGGTCGACGAAGCACCAGGCGCCGATCAGCGAGCGCTGTCGCTGCGGGAGCGTCCGGCGCACCCGCATGGCCCGTGGCCCGCCGAGCGGGACGTCCCGCGGCGTCATGATCTCCACGCCCGGCGTGACCGCGCCCGCGCAGGTGACCTCGTCGGGCCGGTCCTCGAGGTTGCTCACGCGTCCAGTGTGCCGGGTCCGGCCAGCATCGTGGTCAGCTGAGGTGGTGCGGCTGCACAGCGCGCTTCGTCTCGTCGCCCCGTCCGGCCGGGATCATCTTGTTGGCGTCGCTGGCCTGCGTGACCCCGGTCGGGCCGCCGTTCGCCGGCTCGAGACGCACGATGACCGACTTGTAGGCGGGCTGGTTGCTGCCCTCGGCGGTGTGCTCGAGCGGCACGAGCGGGTTGGTCTCGGGGTAGTACGCCGCCGCGCAGCCGCGCGGCTGGTCGTAGGCGACCACCCGGAACGTCGGCACCTGCCGCTCGGTCCCGTCGGCCCACTCGCTGATGATGTCGACGTGGTCGCCCTCGGCGAACCCGAGCGCCGCGATGTCGTCGCGGTGCAGGAACACCACCCGGCGGCCGCCCTCGATGCCGCGGTAGCGGTCGCTGAGGCCGTAGATCGTGGTGTTGAACTGGTCGTGCGAGCGGATCGTCTGCAGCAGCAGGCGGCCGTCGGGGACGTGCAGCACCTCGATCGGGCTCACGGTGAAGATCGCCTTGTCCTTCTCGGTGGGGAAGGAGCGGGTGTCGCGCGGCGGGTGCGGCAGCGTGAAGCCGCCGGGCTGGTCGACCTTCTCCTCGTAGGCGGCGCAGCCCGGCACGACGCGCGCGATCCGGCGGCGGACCTCGGTGTAGTCGGCGCGGAAGTCCGCCCACGGGATGCCGCGCCCGTCCGGGAGCGTCGCCTCGGCGATCGAGCAGACGATGTCGACCTCGGAGCGCAGGTGGGGCGAGGCCGGCTCGAGCGGACCGTGCGAGGCGTGGACGGCCGACATCGAGTCCTCGACCGTCACCCGCTGACGCCGGCCGCCGGTGAGGTCACGCTCGCTGCGGCCGAGCACGGGCAGGATCAGCGCCTCGCGGCCGTGGACCACGTGGGAGCGGTTGAGCTTGGTCGAGACGTGCACGGTCAGCTCGGCGGAGCGCAGTGCCTCCTCGGTGACCGAGGTGTCCGGAGCCGCGGAGACGAAGTTGCCGCCCATCCCCATGAACACCTTGGCGTCGCCGTCGCGCAGCGCCTTGATCGCCGCGACGCTGTCGAAGCCGTGCTCGCGGGGTGGTTCGAAGCCGAACTCGTCGCGCAGCGCGTCGAGGAAGTGCTCGGGGGCGCGCTCCCAGATGCCCATGGTCCGGTCACCCTGCACGTTCGAGTGGCCACGGACCGGGCACAGGCCCGCCCCGGGCTTGCCGATGTTGCCCTGCAGGAACGCGAGGTTGGCGATCTCCTTGACCGTCGCGACCGCGTTGCGATGCTGGGTGATGCCCATCGCCCAGCAGAAGACCGTGCGCTCCGAGGACTGCAGCATCCGGGCTGCCTGCTCGATCTCGTCGCGGGACAGGCCGGTCGAGGCGAGCACGGCGTCCCAGTCGAGCAGGGTCGCGGCGGCGGCGTACTCGTCGAAGCCGGTGGTGTGCTGGTCGATGAAGTCGCTGTCGACCGCGCCCCACGCCAGCAGCAGGTGGCCGAGGGCCTGCAGCAGCGCCAGGTCGCCGTTGGTGCGGATCTGCAGGTAGAGGTCGGCGAGGCCGGTGCCGCGACCGAGGACGCCGCGCACCTTCTGCGGGTTCTTGAACCGGACCAGCCCGGTCTCCTTGAGCGGGTTGACCGCGATGATCCTGGCGCCGTTGCCCTTGGCCTCCTCGAGAGCGGTCAGCATGCGCGGGTGGTTGGTGCCCGGGTTCTGACCCATGATCACGATCAGCTCGGCGTGGTGGATGTCGTCGAGCGTCACCGATCCCTTGCCGATGCCGATCACCTCCGCGAGCCCCACCGACGTGGACTCGTGGCACATGTTCGAGCAGTCGGGCAGGTTGTTGGTGCCGTAGGCACGGGCGAAGAGCTGGTAGAGGAACGCAGCCTCGTTGGAGGTCTTGCCCGAGGTGTAGAACACCGCCTGGTCGGGCGAGATCGCGTTCAGGTGGCGACCGATGGTGGCGAACGCGTCGTCCCACGTGATCGGCTCGTAGTGGGTCGCGCCGGCTCGCAGCACCATCGGCTCGGTGATGCGCCCCTGGCGGTTGAGCCAGTAGTCGGTGTGCTCGGCGAGCTCGGCGACGCTGTGGCGGGCGAAGAAGTCGCGGTCGAGCCGCTCGCGGGTCGCCTCGTCGGAGACGGCCTTCACGCCGTTCTCGCAGAACTCCGCCGGGTGGCGGTGCCCGGCGGCGGGGTCGGGCCAGGCGCAGCCCTGACAGTCGAAGCCGTCGACCTGGTTGAGCTTGCGCAGCGTGCGGGAGGAGCGCACCACGCCCATGTGCTCGACAGCGCGCTTCATCGCGACCGCGACCGCCGGGACCCCGGCGGCGGAGCTCTTCGGCGCGCCGACGTGGACGTCGGCCTCCTCGATCTCGTGCTGGCGTGACCTGCGTCTCATGACGACCATCCTGTCCGGCCGGGCAAGTCCCGGGAACCCTGGGGTGGCGGTACCCGGAGCAGCCGACCGGATGCCTGCCAATAGCCCGAATGAGCCTGTCCGAACGGGTGAGGACGGCGCTACGTTGCGACTGCCTGCCCATCGGTACCGATCAGGAGCACACGCATGTCCACGCACGAACCCCCTCCCGGCAACGTCCCCCCGCCCCCTCCGGGCGGCTACGGCCAGACCCCGCCGCCGCCACCTCCTCCGGCGCCGTCGTACGGCGGCGGTGACAACACCGGCTACAGCCTCGGCAACGCGCTGTCCTACGGCTGGGCGAAGTTCCAGGCCAACACGGGCCAGATCATCGTCTCCGCGGTCGTCCTGGTGGTCGGTCTCGGCGTCGTGGCCGTCCTGGGCACGCTCGTCATGAACGCGATGACCAGCGACGCGTCCTGCTCGGTGGACAACGGCGTGCTGAACTGCGACGAAGGCACCGGGTTCTTCGGGCGCCTGATCCTCCAGTCGCTGCTGTCCGCCGTGCTGCTGGTGGTTGCCTGGGTCATCGGCGCCGGCCTGGTCCGGGCCTCGCTCAACGTCACCGAGGGCAAGCCGTTCCTGTTCTCCGACGTCGTCAAGGCCGACAAGATCGGCTCGGTCGTGGTCGCCAGCGTGCTGATCGCGATCGCGACGTTCATCGGCACGATCCTGTGCTACCTGCCCGGCCTGGTGGTCGGCTTCGCGACGTCGTACACGCTGTACTTCATCATCGACAAGGACATGGCGCCGATCGACGCCATCAAGGCCAGCGTGATGTTCGTGAAGGACAACCTCGCGAACACGATCGTCTGGTACATCGTCGGCGGCCTGGTCGCCGCGGCCGGCTTCCTCGTCTGCGTCGTCGGCGCCCTGGTCAGCGTGCCAGTGGTGCTGCTCGGCACGGCCTACACCTACAAGACGCTCAACCGCGAGCCGGTCGCTCCGTAGGGCGTCAGACCAGCTCGAGCCGCAGCCGCGCCGGGTCCCCGACCTGGAGGGACTCGGCGCGGCGCACGGCCTTCTTGACCGGCAGCACGTAGCCCCGCTCCTTGTCGGGGAACACCGAGGTGCGCCAGGTCGAGCCGCCCAGCGTGACCTCCACCCGCACCGACCCGAACCCGCGCGGCGGGCCGGAGCGCAGCTGGATCTCCTCGGTCTCGTCGGCCGGCACCGTCGCGAACACCCACGAGGTGCCGGCGGGAGAGGACGACCACTCCCACAGCTCTGCCTCGAACTCGCACGCCCACCCGCTCATGCCTCCAGGCTGCACCATCACGCCGACACCGGACATCCACCGCGACCTCGCCGGGCGTTCACGCCGACACGGGACCGTCGGGACGTGCGCATCGCCCAGCTGGCCAACTTCATCGGACCCGCCTCCGGGGGCATGAAGACCGCGGTCGCTGCCCTGGGCGCCGGGTACGCCGCCGCCGGGGCCGAGCGGCTGCTCGTCGTGCCCGGGCCGGTCGACGCGGCCCGCACCACCGAGCACGGCGACGTCGTGCAGGTGCGGGCGCCCCGGGTGGGTGGTGGCTACCGCCTGATCGTCGAGCCGTGGCGGGTCATCGACGTGCTGGAGCGCTTCGCGCCCACGTCGGTCGAGCTCAGCGACAAGCTCACGCTGCTCCCGGTGGCGCGGTGGGCACGACGGCGCGACGTCGGCTCGGTGCTGTTCTCCCACGAGCGTCTCGACGACATGTTCGCGATGCGCAGCGGTCTCGAGACGACCTCGAAGGTCTCGATCGCGCTGCTCAACCGGGTGCTGGTGCGCAGCTTCGACACCGTGGTCGTGACCTCGCGCTATGCCCAGCGCGAGTTCCAGGCCGTGGCCGACGCGGCGGGCTGCCCCATGACGCGCGTCCCCCTGGGCGTCGACCTGGAGACGTTCCGGCCGCATCCCGCGCCGGTCTCGCCCGTGCTGCGCCTGGCCCACGTGGGCCGGCTGTCGCGGGAGAAGTCCCCCCATCTCGCGGTCGCGACGGCCGTCGAGCTGCATCGTCGGGGCGTGCCGGTGCGGATGGACGTGTACGGCGACGGCCCGCACCTCGACGAGCTGGTCGAGGTCGCGGGCGACGCCCCGGTGAGGTTCCACGGGTTCGTCGAGGGACGCGAGGACCTCAGCCGCAGGATCGCGCAGGCAGACGTGGCGCTCTCGGTCTGCCCCGGCGAGACGTTCGGGCTGGCTGTTCTCGAGGCGTTGGCCAGCGGGACGCCGGTCGTCACGGCCGGCCGTGGGGGCGCCCGCGAGCTGGTCGACGGGCACTCGGGAGCCTGGGGCGAGCCCGACCCGGTGTCCCTCGCGGACGCGGTGCTGCGGGTGGCCGCCCGGCCCCCCGACTTACGACGGCGCGCCGCGCGGCTGCGAGCCGAGCGGTTCCCGTGGCAGACGACCGTCGACCGGATGCTCGACGTGCACGCGGCCGTCTCCGACGGGGCGCTGGTGCCGGCCTAGCCGCCTCAGCTCACCAGGGCATCGACACGAACGGCGAGGAGTACGCCGGGTCGCCTGCGAGCTGGGCCTCGGCGTCGGCGACCGGGATCCGGTGCCGCTCGGCCTCGAGCAGCATGGGGAGCAGGTGGACGTCGCCGGCGGTGGGGATGCCGGTGATCTCGTCGTGCGACAGAGCCCAGGACACCGCGGCGGTGATGCGGGCCTGGTCGTCGTACGGCTCGTACCAGGTGGTGTACCGCTGGGCATCACCCTCGGGCCAGTTGCGGCGCGACACGGTCTTGATCGTCATCAGGCCGGCGTCCTGCCGTCGCACCTCCGCGACCAGGGCCTCGTAGTCGGCGCGGTAGGACTCGTCGCGCCACAGCACCGGGTTGAGCGGGGTGAGCACCGTCGCGAACGGGTGCCGACGCAGTGCCTCGAGGTGGGTGGCGGGCGCTTGGTCGCCGTGGCCGGTGATGCCGACCGCGCCGACCATGCCCTGCTCCTGGGCCTGCAGCGCGGCCTGGAGGGCGCCGCCGGGACCGGTCGCCCGGTCGAGGTCGGCCAGGTCGCCGACGGCGTGCAGCTGGAGCAGGTCGAGGTGGTCGGTCTGCAGCCGCTCGAGCGAGGCGTTGATCTCGCGCCAGGCCGACTCGCGGTCGCGCTCACCCGTCTTGGAGGCCAGGAAGACCCGGTCCCGGATCCGCGGCATCCACGGCCCGAGCCGCAGCTCCGCATCGCCGTAGCTGGCCGCCACGTCGACGTGGTTGATGCCCCCGTCGAGAGCCTCCTGGATCGAGCGGTCCGCGACGTCCTGCGTCACCTCGCTCAGGGCGGCGGCGCCGTAGATCAGGACCGAGCTGCGATGTTCCAACCTGCCGAGCCTGCGCGTCTCCACGACTCCACTATGCACCTCAGGAGTTGGAGAACACCGCCGGGTTTCCGCCGTCCGGCCCACGCCCCGCCCACGTCCAGGCGTACGCCGGGTCCTCGACCGCCAGCCCGCCCTCGCCGAGCTCGAGCGGGGCGAACGTGTCGACCATGACCGCCGACTCCTCGAAGTACTCCACGCCCAGCGAGGCCTCGATCGCCGCGGGCTGCGGCCCGTGGGCGTAGCCGCCGGGGTGCAGCGAGATCGAGCCCAGGCCGATGCCCGAGCCCTTGCGCGCCTCGTAGTCGCCACCGACGTAGAACATGACCTCGTCGCTGTCGACGTTGGAGTGGTAGTAGGGCACCGGGACGGCCAGCGGGTGGTAGTCGACCTTGCGCGGCAGGAAGTTGCAGATCACGAAGTTGTGGCCCTCGAAGACCTGGTGCACCGGCGGCGGCTGGTGCACCTTGCCGGTGATCGGCATGAAGTCCTCGATGTTGAACGTGTAGGGGTACAGGCAGCCGTCCCAGCCGACCACGTCGAACGGGTGGGTCGCGTACGTCATCCGGGTCCCGACGACGCCCGCGCTGGTGCGGTGCTTGACCAGCACCTCGACGTCGGTGCCCTCCGCCGTGAACGGCGCGGTCGGCCCGTGCAGGTCGCGCTCGCAGTACGGCGCGTGCTCGAGCAGCTGGCCGTAGCGCGACAGGTAGCGCTTCGGGGGCGCGATGTGGCTGTTCGCCTCGATGGCGTAGAGGCAGCTGCGCTCCGCTGGCACCCACCGGTGCGTGGTCGCCCGCGGGACCACCACGTAGTCGCCGGCGCGGTAGGAGATCACGCCGAACACGGTCTCGACCACGCCCGACCCGGACTCGACGTACACGCACTCGTCGCCGATCGCGTTGCGGTAGTACGGCGACGGGTCGGTCCCGGCGACGACGTAGGAGATCCGCACGTCGTTGTTGGCGAGCACGAGGCGACGGTCGGTGACGGGGTCCCGCCCGGTGTCGAGGTCGTGGAGCTTCAGGTGCCGGGCCTTGAGCGGGTGGTTGGGTGTGCGCGACTGGTCGGGCAGCTCCCAGACCTCCGAGCCGACCAGCGCCGACGGCACCCCGCGGTGGTAGAGCAGCGAGGAGTCGGAGGAGAAGCCCTCCTCGCCCATCAGCTCCTCGTAGTAGAGGCGGCCCTCAGGGTCTCGTGCCTGCGTGTGTCGCTTCGGCGGCACCTCGCCGAGGCACCGGTAGTGAGCCATCGCCCTGTCGATCCTCTCCGCGAGACCATGACACCGATAATCGAACACACTCGTCCGCTATGTGCCTGCTCGCTAGAGTAGCGACCGTGTCAACGGAACCCCTCCCCCTGGCCTGGCGCGGCCTGGTCGACGACGCCGCGATCTTCCCGCCGGGCGACGCCCCGCTGGCCGACGCGGCAGCCGCCCACCTCGCGCGCCGCTCGCAGCCGTACGCCGACCTCGTCGGCACGTTCGTCGTCAAGGACACCGACCTGCCGGCGCTCAAGGCCACGCCCCTGGCCCTCTCGGTCGTCGTGACCGGCGGCGCGGGCGCCATCGCGGGCGTCGCGTCGCTGGCGCGCAAGCTGCACATCGCCGTCGAGGGCGTCGAGATCGCGCTCCGCGATCCCGGCGACCCGGTCGGCGCGGCTCGGCGGGTGAGCGCGGCCGTCGACGCCGTCCGCGCCGAGGGGCAGCTCGACGACCACGTGCCGGTCCACGTCGAGATCCCGGCCGACTGCACACCGGGCTCCTGGCTCGCGGCGGCCGACGAGGTCGCCGCGCAGGAGTTCCGGCTCAAGCTCCGCACCGGCGGGCTCGAGGCGACCACGTTCCCGTCCGCACCGACCCTCGCCGGGTGGATCGATGCCGCGCTCGACCGCGAGACGCCGTTCAAGTGCACCGCCGGGCTGCACCGCGCCGTGCGGCACACGGGCCCTCCGGAGTCCGGCGGCTTCGAGCACCACGGCTTCCTCAACCTCCTCCTCGCCACCAGCCGCGCGTTCGACGGGGCGACGACGGCCGAGACCACCGAGCTGCTCGAGCGCCGCGACGATCGGGCGCTCGCCGCCGAGGCGCGTGAGCTCGACCTCGGCGGCGCCCGGCGCTGGTTCACCTCCTTCGGGTCCTGCTCGGTCGACGAGCCGCGGGACGACCTCGTGCGACTGGGGCTGATGTGATGAACGGCTTCGGTCTCGACCACCTGCCGTACGGCGTGTTCTCCGTCGCCGGCGGCCCGCGCCGGGTCGGCGTGCGCATCGACGACGGCGATGAGTCCTGGGTCGTCGACCTGTTCGCGGCCACCGGCCGCCCCGAGCTCGAGGCACCCTCGCTGAACGCGTTCATGGCGCTGGGGCCCGACACCTGGCGCGAGACCCGGGAGCAGGCCGCGGCGGAAGCCGAGGCGCTGCGGCACGCCGTACCCCTCGCGGACGTGGCGCTGCACCTGCCGATCGAGGTCGCCGACTACGTCGACTTCTACGCCAGCGAGCACCACGCGACCAACGTCGGCCGGATCTTCCGCCCCGACGGCGAGGCGCTGCTGCCCAACTGGAAGCACCTGCCGGTCGGCTACCACGGCCGCGCCGGCACGGTCGTCGCCTCGGGCACCCCGATCGTGCGGCCCTCCGGGCAGCGCCGTGGCGACCCGACGCCGACGTACGGCCCCTCGACCCGCCTGGACATCGAGGCCGAGCTCGGCTTCGTCGTGGGGGTGGGCTCCGAGCTCGGATCACGCGTGTCGTACGACGCCTTCGCCGAGCACGTCTTCGGCGTGGTCGGGCTCAACGACTGGTCCGCGCGCGACATCCAAGCCTGGGAGTACGTGCCCCTCGGCCCGTTCCTCGGCAAGTCCTTCGCGACGTCGATCTCCCCGTGGGTGACCCCGCTCGCCGCGCTCGACGCCGCGTGGGTCGAGCTGCCCGGGCAGGATCCCGAGCCGCTGCCGTACCTCGGCCCCGGCGCCACCCGGGGGTTGGACATCGACGTCGAGATCGAGGTGAACGGCGAGGTCGTCAGCCGCCCGCCGTACCGCACGATGTACTGGTCGCCGGCCCAGATGCTCGCCCATCTCACGGTCAACGGCGCGAGCCTGCGCACCGGCGACCTGTTCGCGTCCGGCACGATCAGCGGCCCCGAGCCCGACCAGCGCGGCTCGCTGCTCGAGCTGGGCTGGGGCGCCGACGACGCGTTCCTCGACGACGGCGACGAGGTGGTGCTGCGTTACACGGCGCCGGGCACGTGGGGCGGGCGGATCACGCTGGGCGAGGTCGGCGGCGTCATCACGCCGACCTCCACCTGAGGCTCGATCAGCACCGGGGGGTCGGGCCGCTGCACGGGGATCCACTCCGCGCCGACGATCCGCTCGATGCGGGTCCGCGACCGTCGGGTGAGCAGCAGCAACGGCACGAGCATGGCGACGATCATGCTGCCGAGCACGATCGCGTAGTAGGCGTCGTGGAGCGATGAGTCCATCGGCGCGACCAGGCCGAAGACCGTCGACACCGCGAGCAGGCCCGCGGCGGCGACGCGGGGCAGCCGGATCGCGGCGAGGAACGGCACCACCCACAGCAGGTACCACAGGTGCACGACCGGGCCGAGCAGCACCGTGACGCCGACGACCAGCGCCACGGCCTCCAGCGCACGAGCCCGGTCGCCGGTGCGCCAGCGCAGGGCGGTGACGACGACGGTGCCCACGGTGGCGACGGTGCCCACCTGGCGCACGATCCCCAGGAACGTCGCCGGCGACGTGCCGAGGCCGAGTGCTGCGGAGATCCAGTCGAGCAGCCCACCGACCAGCGTCGTGGCCGAGAGCGGGGTGCTGACCGTGCCGGGGACGCCCAGCGCGTGCGCCCATCCGCTGCCCAGGCCGGTGAGGACGCCGAGCCCGAGCAGCACGCCGACCGACACCAGGCCCACGCCGCCGAGCCGGCGCACGCGATCGCCCCAGGCGGCCGCCACGGGCAGCGTCACCAGCGCGACGCCGACACAGACCAGTCCGCCGGGGAGCTTCACCGCGGCCGCGAGTCCTCCGAGCACGGCACCGGCCACCCAGCCGCGCTCCACCGCCACCACCAGGGCGGCCGCCATCAGCCCGACCATGAGCAGGTCGTTGTGCAGTCCGCCGACGCCGTTGGCGAGCATCAACGGCGACACCAGCACGACGGCCGAGGCCAGCGCCGGGTCGACCCCGCTCCACTCCGCGAGCCGCGGCACCGCCCAGGCGAGCAGCACCAGACCGACCAGCGCGAGCAGGCGGTGACCGACGACCAGCACCCACGGGTTGCCGGTGAGGCCGGCGGCGGCCTCGCCGAACGCCACGGGCACCGGCCCGTACGGCGTCACCGTGAGCATCCAGCGCGGGTCGACCGCCTCGGCCACGGGCAGCCCGGCGATCGCCCCGGGGCCGTACTCGTACGGCGAGAGCCCCAGGTGCGCCAGCATCCCCTGCGCGGCGTAGGACCAGCCGTCGCGGGAGAACAGCGGCGGCGCCAGCACCAGCGGCGCGCTCCACACGGCCGCGGCGTACCGCACCAGCGACAGCGCGTCCTCGCGGTCCTCGCCCTGGGCCACGGCCACGTGGCGGCACAGCGAGAGCCAGGAGGCGGCGACCAGGCCCAGGCCCAGCAGGACGACGGACAAGCCGGCCATCCGACCGGCCTCCGCGCCGCGCAGGTCGGCGAGGGGGGCCAGGCCCATCAGCCAGGTCGACCCCGGCAGCGTCGACACGACGAGCCCGCCCACCAGGACGAGCACCCCGCCCGCGAAGCCACGAGTCAGCACGCGATGCACGGTAGGGAGCCGGCCCGACGGGGAGGCGAACGGCGAGAGACCCCGCGGCGTACGCCGGACGAGCAGCCGATCGCGGGTCTACGGTGCCTCCATGTACGGCGGCCCGCCGGTCGTGGTCGTCGGGTGCGGACCGGTCGGCCAGACGACCGCGCTGCTCCTGGCGCGCTGGGGTGTGCCTGCGCTCGTGCTGGAGGCCGCGCCCCGGCGGCTGCCGGCCGGGTCGCGGTCGATCTGCCAGCAGCGCGACGTCCTCGACGTGTGGGACTCCGTCGGCGTCGGCCGCCGGATCGCCGAGGAGGGGGTCACCTGGCGCGTGGCCCGCACGTTCCTCCGCGAGCACGAGCTGTTCCACGTCGAGTTCGCCGACAGCGGCAGCAGCCCGTTCCCACCCTGGGTGAACATCGCCCAGAGCCGGGTGGAGCAGCTGCTCGACGAGCAGATCGACCGGACGCCCGCCGTCGAGGTCCGGTGGGGCACCACCGTCACCGGCATCGACGACCACGGGGCCGGCGTGACCGTGCAGACCGACGCGGGCCCGGTGGAGACGCCGTACGTCGTGGGCTGCGCGGGCGCGCACGGCCGGGTGGTCCGCGACGCGGTCGGCGGCGGCTTCGAAGGTCGCTCCTTCGAGGACCGGTTCCTGATCTGCGACGTGCGCTGCGACCTGCCGGACCGGCAGCTCGAGCGGCGCTTCCACTTCGACCCGGTCTGGAACCCCGGGCGGCAGGTGCTCATCCACCCGTGCCCGGACTCGGTCTTCCGCATCGACTGGCAGGTCCCGCCCGACGTCGACCTCGACGCCGAGCGCCGCTCCGGTGCGCTCGAGGAGCGGGTCCGGCAGGTCGTCGGCGACCGGCCGTTCGAGGTCGCCTGGTGCACCGTCTACCGCTTCCACTCCCGGCTGGCCCCTCGGATGGCGCTGGGCCGGGTGCTGCTGGCCGGCGATGCCGCGCACCTGGTGGCGCCGTTCGGGGCGCGCGGCCTCAACTCCGGCGTCGCCGACGCCGAGAACGCCGCCTGGCGGATCGCGTTCGCGCTGCACGGCTGGGCGGCGCCGTCGGTGGTGGCGACGTACGACGACGAGCGCCGGGCCGCCGCCCGGGAGAACCTGGAGATCACCACCCGCACGATGGACTTCCTCGTGCCGCAGACCGACCAGGGCTGGGCCCACCGGCGCGACGTCCTGGAGCGTGCGGTGACCGACCCTGCCGCCCGGACCGAGATCGACTCCGGACGCCTGTACGCGCCGCACCGCTACGGCGCCGACCCCCACCCGGCGGTCGGTGCACTCCTCCCCGACCTCGCGGTCGAGGGCAGGCGGCTGCGCGAGCTCGCGCGCCGGGGGTTGCTGCTCCTCTCGCGTGGCCCGGTCGTCGCCCCACCCCTCGACGTGCCGTGCACGGCCGTGACCGTGCCCGGCGGTGCGGCCGACGAGCTCGGCCTGCGGGCGGACGAGGTGTGGGTGGTCCGGCCCGACGCACACGTCGCCGCGGTCGTGGGACGTGGCGGCGTGACGGGCGCGGTGCGCGGGCTCCTGGGTTAGGGTCTGCGCGCATGGGCCTGCTCACTCCGCTCGCGATCCGCATCGGTGCGATCTCATGGATGCCGAAGCTGCTCCCGCAGGTCGTGTGGACCGACCGCCGTCTCCAGCGGGTGTCGGGCGGACGGGTCAGCATCCTCGACGTCGCCGGCCTGCCCAACCTCACGCTCACCGTCGTGGGCCGCAAGAGCGGGATCCCTCGCAGCACCCCGCTGCTGTGCGTGCCGCACGACGGCGGGTGGCTGATCGCCGGGTCCTACTTCGGCGGCCCGGACATGCCCGTGTGGGTGCACAACCTCCGCGCTGCCGGCGAGGCCGAGATCACCTGGAAGCGCGAGCGGGTGCCGGTGGTCGCGCGCGAGGTCGAGGGGGAGGAGCGCGCCCGCCTGTGGCAGGTGATGCTGCAGACCTGGCCCAACTTCGCGAAGTACGAGGAGCGCACCGACCGGGTGATCCCGGTCTTCCTGCTCACGCGCCACTAGCGTGGGACAGGTGCAGTTCGGTCAGTACCCCTCCCCCGACCACGTGGTCGCGCACATCAGCGACCCCCACCTGCTGGCCGATGGCGCGCGCCTCTACGGCGTCGTCGACACCGAGGCCGGGCTCCGGCTCGCGCTGGCCCGGCTCTCGCGGCTCGAGTCACCGCCGCAGGCGCTGGTGTTCACCGGCGACCTCGCCGACAAGGCCGAGCCGGCGGCGTACGCGCGGCTGCGCGAGATCGTCGAGCCCGCGGCCGCGGACATCGGCGCCGAGGTCGTCTGGGTGATGGGCAACCACGACGAGCCGGCGGCGTACGCGCGCGGGCTGTTCGACCTCGACGACGACGGTCCTCAGGACCGCGTCCACGACATCGCGGGGCTGCGGATCGTCTCGCTCGACACGAGCGTCCCGGGCTACCACCACGGTGAGCTGACCGACGCGCAGCTCGACTGGCTCTCCGGGGTCCTCGCGACACCCGCGCCCCACGGCACCCTGCTGGCGCTGCACCACCCCCCGATCCCGGTCCCGCTGATGCCGGCCGCCGACGTGATCGAGCTGCTCGACCAGCAGCGGCTCGCCGACGTCCTCGTCGGCACCGACGTGCGCTGCATCCTCGGGGGGCACCTGCACTACTCGACGTACTCCACGTTCGCCGGCATCCCGGTCTCGGTCGCATCGGCGACCTGCTACACCTCCGACCCGGCACCGGTGGAGCGCTTCGTGTCCGGTGTCGACGGCCACCAGGCCGTCACGATGGTGCACGTCTACGCCGACCGCGTCGTGCACACGATCGTGCCGGTCGCCGACGCTCCCGAGGTGAGCGGCTTCCCGTCCGACGTGCGGGCGCAGGTCGAGGCACTGACCCCCGAGGAACGGCGAGAACTGCTCTCACGCAAGGACTCACCGCTCTACACCGGCGGCATCGACCTGCCCGGCCGCGTCTGAGCGAGACCTGTCGACCTCGTCTACGTTGGGCCGGTGGCGAACTACGCGGACTTCCAGATCGGCCTCTACTTCGCGGGCCTGGGCGGCCAGCTGCCGCCGTACCCGTTGACGTTCGCGGGGCTCGAGGCGGCCGCGGCGGAGAAGATGGAGCACCGGCTCTTCGACTACGTCGCCGGCGGAGCGGGTGACGAGCACACCCAGCGGCACAACGTCGAGGCGTTCGAGCGGTGGGGCATCCTCCCGCGGATGCTGTCCGGCGCCGCCGAGCGCGACCTCTCCGTCGAGCTGTTCGGCCACCGCTGGCCGGCACCGGTCTTCCTCGCCCCGATCGGTGTGCTCGGGGTGATGACCGACGACGAGCACGGCGACCTCGCGGCGGCCGCCGCGGCCGCGAGCTCGGGCGTGCCGATGGTCGCCTCGACGTTGATGCAGGACCCCATGGAGGACGTCGCCGCGGCCCTCGGCGACACACCCGGGTTCTTCCAGCTCTACACGCCCAACGACCGCGAGGTGGCCGAGAGCCTGGTCCGCCGGGCCGAGGCGGCGGGCTACCGCGGGATCGTGGTCACGCTCGACACCTGGACGCTGGGCTACCGCCCCCGCGACCTCCAGCACGCGACGTTCCCCCAGCTGCGCGGAGCGTGCCTGGCCAACTACTTCTCCGACCCCGTCTTCCGCTCGCGCCTCGCGGCGCCGCCCGAGGAGGACCCCGGCGCGGCGACGCTGCACTGGGCGATGAGCTTCGGCAACCCGACGCTCAGCTGGGAGGACCTGGCGTGGTTGCGCGATCTCACCGACCTGCCGATGCTGCTCAAGGGCATCTGCCACCCCGACGACGTGCGCCGCGCCAAGGACGGCGGCGTCGACGGCATCTACTGCTCCAACCACGGCGGTCGCCAGGCGGCCAGCGCGCCCGCTCTCGACCTGCTGCCCGCGGTCGTCGACGCCGCCGACGGCATGCCGGTGCTCTTCGACTCCGGCGTGCGGTCCGGCGCCGACATCGTGAAGGCTCTGGCCCTGGGCGCCACCGCCGTGGGCATCGGCCGGCCGTACGGGTACGGCGCGGTGCTGGGCGGCACGGCGGGCGTCGAGTTCGTGCTCTCCTGCCTGCTCGCCGAGGCCGACCTGACCATGGGGCTCAACGGCTACGCCTCGATCGCCGAGCTCGGCCGCGACGTGCTCGTGCGCCACTGACGCGGCGGGCGCAGGCCTCAGCCGCGCAGCCAGGAGCGCAGGCCCCGGGCGGTCGGCAGGTCGTCGTACGTCTGCGGGTAGCGGGCGGCGAGCTCGGCGGCGCGCCTCTCCTCGAGCGCGTGCAGGCGCCCGAACGTGAAGCCGTTCTCGCCCTCAGCGTCGGCGTGGAGGGCGAGGTCGCGCAGGACACGGCGGGCGACCACGGTGTCCTGGTGCTCGCCGAGCACGTCCTGGACCGCCTTGGCCGCGGCCGACAGCGTCGCCGCTCGGTCGCCGAGGACCGGCGTGGCGGACTCGGCCGCGTAGCGCAGCCGCTTCGCGGCCTTGCGCACCTCGTGCAGCGCGCGGTCCCGCTCCTCGGCCCCCGCGGTGCCGAGGTAGGCACGGTGCCGGCGCCGCACCCGGCGCAGGTCGCGGCGCAGCAGTCGGGGCAGCATCTCCGCCGCCCGCCGGCGGCCCGTCTCGCGGGCCGGGACGTCGCCAACGAGGGACTCGAGCCGGCCCAGCAGCCGGTGGTAGCGCTCCCCGTCGAGCTCCTCGACGGCCGACGTCCGCCCTGCTCTCAGCGCAGCCCCGAGCTCGTCGTCGATGCGTCGTGAGACCGGGCCGAGCACCAGGACATCGGGTTGCGCCCCGACCTGGTCGAGCAGCCGCTGGCGGATCACCTGGGCGTCGCGCGCCGGCGCCAGCACCTCCCCCAGCCACCGCAGCTCCTCGCGCAGCTCCCGGTCGGCGTGGTCCTCGAGGACGGGCGCGTACGACGCCAGGGCCGAGCGCATCCGGCGTGCCGCGATCCGCATCTGGTGCACCCCCTCCTGGTCACCGCTGCGCAGTCGACCGTCCTCGGCCTGCAGCCGCTGCAGGTGCGCGGTGAGGTAGGCGCGCAGGACGGCGGCCGTGGTCGCGTCCGGACCGAGTCGCCCGGCGAGCGCCCGCGCCAGCTTCGAGGCGCTCGCCGACGGGCGGGCCCCGGCGGCGCGGAGCACCGGCTCGGCGAGGTCCAGGAGCTCTGGCGGTCCATCGACCAGCTCCAGCTCCCACTCACGCCACCGCTCGACCGAGCCTGGGCCCGTGCGCGCCTCCACGCGGTCGTCACACAGCTCGGCCAGCACCCGACCGTCGACGTCCAGCAGCCGGTTCACGGCGCGCAGCGTGCGCAGCTGGGCCGAGACCATCAGGCGCCGGTCGCCGACGATCGCGCGCACCCGGTCGCGCAGCGGCGCGGGGACCGGCTCGTCCGCGTCGCCGGGATCCGCGATCGGGTGGTGCAGCTCGGTGCGCGCCTCGCCGGCCGGCAGCTTGAGGTGCCAGCCGTCGTCCACGCCGCCGACCCGCCGCCGCAGGGTCACGCGAGCGCCGAGCAGGGAGAGGTCCGCGGTGTCGACGTACGTCGCGAGCTGGTCGAGCCGCTCGGTGGGAACGACCCGCGCCACCCCGGGCAGGCCGGAGAGGTCGGGCACGGCGACCACGGCGTCGACGTCGTACTTCCGCTCGACCTCGAGGTGCTGTTCCACCGGGCCCTTCGCCATCTCGCCTCCGCCGCTCGAGGACCGACTCGATCCTGGCACAGCCCGTTGCGGTCAGCTCCCGGTCCGGGCGGGAAGGCTCGGCTGCGCGGCGGCAGCGTCGCCTCCGGTCGCCCCCGGGTCGGGGAGCCGGTGGCGCACCCCGGCGATCCCGAGCGCGGCCACGGCAGCGCCCGCGCCGGCGACCCAGGCCACCGCCCACCCGGTCGCGGCCGCGGGTCCGTGGCCATCGACGCGCCCGTCGTACAGCGCCTGTCCGACGGCCAGCGCGACGACCCCGATCACCTGGCGCCCCAGGAGCAGGGTGCCCATGGCGGCGCCGAGGTCGGCGGGCGGCACGGCGCGACCGATCGCGACCTGCAGCCCCGAGAGCGCCGGGCCCATGCCGATGCCGAGCACCGCCATGGCCACCAGCGGCAGCCATCCCGGGGAGCCGGCGTCGAGCAGCCCGAACAGGACCGCTCCGAGCAGGACCACCGCGCCGCTGACCAGCAGCGGCCCGCGGACCTCCCCGCGCCGGGCGACGGCGACCGCACCGAGGTTCACCGCCAGCAACAGCCCGATCAGCAGGGGGTAGATGCGCACGCCCGAGCCGGTTGCGCTGACCCCCTGATCGAGCTGGTACCACCGCGGCACCAGCAGGACGCAGGCGTACATGCCCGTGGTCGCGAAGGCGCCGCCCAGGAGCAGCATCCCGCTCGGACGTCCGCTGAGGATCCGCAGCGGGATCACCGGGGCCGTGGCCGCGCGCTCGACCCGGAGGAACAGCCCGAGCCCGAGCACACCCGCCGCGACCGCCCCGCCGGTGCTCGGTTCGGCCCACGAGCCCAGCTCCTGGTGCCGGTTGATGCCGACCAGCAGGATGCCGACCGAGGCGCTGAGGGTGGCGATCCCCCCGAGGTCGAGCGGCGTCTCCCGTGCCTCGGTCCGCCCGAACGACGCCGGCAGCGCCACGACCAGGGCCGCCATCGCGAGCAGCCCGACCGGGACGTTGACCAGGAACGCCCAGCGCCAGCCGGCATGGTCGGTGATCAGGCCGCCCAGCAGGGGGCCGACGAGGAAGCTGAAGCCCATGACCCCGCTGATCGCCGCCTGTCCCCCGCCGCTGCGGCCGCTGCGCGACAGCTCGTTCACGACGAGGAAGCTGAGCGCCTCGAGCGCGGCTGCGCCCGCGCCCTGGATCGCGCGACCAGCGGTGAGCACGGCCATGGACGTGGCCGCCGCACACAGGAGGGAGCCGGCGAGGAAGAGCGCCATGCCGGCCAGCAGCACACGCTGGCGGCCGTGACGGTCCGAGAGCCGGGCCGCGACCGGGAGGAGCACCGTCGCCGGCACGAGGTAGGCGGTGAAGGCCCACACGTACCAGTGCGGGTCGCCCAGCTCACCCACGATCCGCGGCAGCGCGGTGCCGACGATCGTCTGGTCGAGCATCGCGAGCAGCAGGCCGGACACCACGGCGAACCACAGCAGCGCGGGCCGTCGAGGGCGAGGAGAGGTCGACATATGTCGAGATTGACATGTTGATCTCGACACGTCAATCCAGATAGGTGAGTGGTACCGTCACGGCATGTCGCTGCGGCACGCGATCCTGGGCCTGCTCGAGCGGCAGCCCTCGACGGGCTACGAGCTGGCCCGGAGGTTCGACCTCTCCCTGGCCACCGCCTGGCACGCCAGCCACAGCCAGATCTATCCCGAGCTCTCCAAGCTGGAGGCCGCCGGTCTCGTCGAGGTGGTCGCCCGGGGCGCGCGCCAGAGCAAGACGTACGCGCTCACCGAGAGCGGACGCGACGAGCTGCGCCGGTGGCTGGTCGAGGAGACTCCCGACCGGTCACAGCGCAACGAGGGCGCGCTGCGCCTGTTCCTCGGACAGCTGCTCGACCCCGGTGACCGGCAGGCCGTCTTCGAGCGCGACCTCGACTACATCGAGGAGCAGACCGAGCAGCTGCGCGCCCTGCAGTCCGTGCTCGAGCCCGGCGAGCCGTTCGCGGCCCAGGTGGATCTCGGGCTGCGCATCAACGCCGTCCTGGCCGCCTGGCTCGCCGAGCAGGTCGAGCAGCCCGGCCCGGACGGCGAGCATGACGGCAGAGGCCCCGCACGGTGAACCGTGCGGGGCCTCAGTCCCCTGTGGCAGGTGAAGGATTCGAACCTTCGTAGGCAAAGCCGACGGATTTACAGTCCGCTCCCATTGGCCGCTCGGGCAACCTGCCGGGGTCGTGCGTCGCCCCGTTTGGCTGGGCGGCGACAAGGCGAAACAATAGCGCAGCCCTCGAGGCAGACGAAAACCCCCGCACCCACTCCCCGGGTGCCGCAGACGTCAGGAGTGAAGATGGCCGACTCGTCGTTCGACATCGTCAGCAAGATCGACCGCCAGGAGGTCGACAACGCGCTGGGCCAGGCGGCCCGCGAGATCGCGACGCGGTTCGACTTCAAGGGCACCGGCGCCACCATCGAGTGGCAGGGCGAGCACGCGATCGAGATCTCCGCGTCCGCCGACGACCGGGCCAACGCCGTCCTCGACGTGTTCAAGGACAAGCTCATCAAGCGCCAGCAGAGCCTGAAGATCCTCGACGCCTCCGAGCCGCGCCAGTCCGGTCAGCAGAGCAAGATCTCGATCGCGCTCAAGGAGGGGATCTCGTCGGAGGACGCCA
>NZ_JANINT010000055.1:0-9278 GCF_024509035.1 Nocardioides sp.
CGCCGCCGGCCGTCGTCGAGATGGACGCCGCGACGTGGATCGCACTGGCCACCGGGTCGCTGTCCTGGACCGACGCCGAGGCTGCCGGTCGAGTGCGTGCGTCGGGGGAGCGGGCCGACCTGACGCCCCATCTGCCTCTGCACGAGGGCGTGTCCTAGGTTGAGAGGTATGACCGCCGACATCCGTGCCCGCGTCCACGCCGTCCTGCCGGGGATCCGCAAGGACCTCGAGGACCTCGTGCGCATCGAGTCGGTCAGCGCCGACCCCGAGCGCGCCGGCGAGGTGCAGCGCTCGGCCGAGGCGGTCGCCGAGCTGTTCCGGGCGGAGAACTTCGACCGGGTCGACATCGTCACCGCCGACGGGGGCGCGCCGGCGGTGATCGCCCACAAGGCCGGGCCGGAGGGCGCCCCGACCGTCCTGCTCTACGCCCACCACGACGTGCAGCCCGAGAACGACCACGCCGACTGGGACTCCCCGCCGTTCGAGCCCACCGAGCGGGACGGCCGGCTCTACGCCCGCGGCGCGGCCGACGACAAGGCCGGCATCGCCGCCCACCTGGGCGCGCTGCGGGTGTTCGGCGACGACCTGCCCGTCAGCGTCACGATGTTCATCGAGGGCGAGGAGGAGATGGGGTCGGAGTCGCTGCCGGCGCTGCTGAAGGAGCACCACGACCGGCTGCGCGCCGACGTCATCGTGATCGCCGACTCCGGCAACTGGGACATCGGCGTGCCCGCGCTGACCACCAGCCTCCGCGGCCTGGTGCGCCTCGACATCGAGGTCCGCACGCTCACCCACGCCGTCCACTCCGGCATGTGGGGCGGTCTCGTCCCCGATGCCGTGATGACGCTGGCTCGCCTCATCGCCAGCCTCCACGACGACGAGGGCAATGTCGCGATCGAGGGGCTGCACGCCGGACCGGCCGCCGACGTCGACTACCCCGAGGAGCGGCTGCGCGCCGAGTCCGGCGCTGCGCCGGGCATCGAGTGGATCGGCAGCGGCTCGACCGTCGAGCGGCTGTGGACCAAGCCGGCCCTGAGCATCACCGGCCTGGACGCCCCGAAGGTCGCCGGCGCGAGCAACACCCTCGTCCCGGCCGCGCGCGCCCGCATCTCGATGCGCACCGCTCCGGGCGACACCTCGGCCAACGCTCTCGAGTGCCTGGTGCGCCACCTCGAGGCGCACGTCCCGTGGGGCGCGACGCTCACCCACACGGTCGTCGACACCGGTGAGGCGACGCAGATCGAGGCGACCGGCCCGGCGTACGACGCCGCGCGCGCCGCGTTCACCGAGGCCTGGGACGGCACGGCGCCGGTCGACATGGGCGTGGGCGGGTCGATCCCGTTCATCGCCGAGTTCCTCGACGCGTTCCCCGAGGCCAGCGTGCTCGTGACCGGCGTCGAGGACCCCGACACCCGCGCCCACGGCGCCAACGAGGGCCTCCACCTCGCGGAGTTCGAGAAGGTCGTGCTGGCCGAGGCGCTGCTGCTCGCCAAGCTCGGCGGCTGACCGTCCTCGGGGGCGCTGGCTCGCTGTAACGCCCGTTTACCCTGCCTTCCGGCCACGCTGCAACACCCGGGGAAGTTGGGGTAACACGGCGTTACAGCAGGCGCCGCGGCCTCACCCGCCCGGCAGGAACACGCGGAACGTGCTGCCGACACCGAGCTCGGACTCGACCTCGATGCGCCCGCCGTGGCGCTCGACGACGCGGCGCACGATCGCCAGCCCGAGACCGGTGCCGGGCTGGGCGACGGCGCTCGGGTCGGCGGAGCGGAAGAACTCGTCGAACACGTGCGCCTGCTCCTCGGGGGAGATGCCGATGCCCGTGTCGGTGCAGGTGAGGACCGCCCGGTCGCCGACCCGGGCGACGGCCACGGTGACCGTGCCGCCCGCGGGCGTGTACTTCACGGCGTTGCCGACCAGGTTGGTCACGATGTGGTCGACGTCGCGGGACTCGGCGAGCGCGAGCACGGGTACGCCGGGCAGGTCGGCGCACAGGGTGAGCCCTCGGGCCGTGGCGACCGCGTCGTTGAGGTGGACGATGTCGCTGACGGCGTGCGCGAGGTCGACCGGCTCCGTCACGGGTGCGCCGGTGCTCGCGGACTCGTGCAGCAGGAGCAGGTCGTCGACCACCTCGGAGAGCCGGGAGCCGCCCCGCTCGATCGCAGCGACGCACGCGCGCGCCGTCTCGGTGAGCTCGGGATCGGCCTCGAGGATCTCGACGTACCCCAGGATCGCGCTGAGCGGGTTCTTCATCTCGTGCGAGACGGTCGCCAGCAGCCGCTCCTTGTAGTCGGCGACCGCCCGGAGCTCCTCGACGAGCTGGTGCTCGCGCTCGAGGGTGCGGGCGTTGGCGATCGCGCGCCCGAGGTCGCGGCCGATCTCGAGCGCGGTCGCGGACTCCTCCTCGCTCCACTCCCGGCCCCCGCGTCCGCGGGTCAGGCCCATCACGCCGAAGCACTCCCGACCCGCGCCGACCGGCACGAACAGCAGCGACTCGACCTCGAGGTCCGCCAGGAAGGCGATCACCTCGGCGTGCTGGTCGCCGCCCAGCGTCCCGTGGATGGGCCGCTCGGGCGCCAGCACCGCCACGCACTGGCGCTCCCAGGCCCGCGGGGCCTGCGCGGCGACCAGGGCCCGGACGCCGGCGGGCAAGCGGACCGCCGGACCGCCGTCGATCAGCAGCGGCCCCTGGCAGCGGCCGTCGGGACCGAGCCGCTGCACCCACAGCGACTCCGCGCGGAAGCCCCGCGTCACCGCCCGCCCGCACTCGGCGAGCACCTCGTCGGGGGAGTGGGTGCCGGCGGCGATGCGTACGACGTCCGCGGCCGCGGCCGCGAGCCGGACCCGCTCGGCGAGACGCTCGCGCTCGAGCGCGGTGATCGCCGCGCGGGCCGCCTGGCGCAGGTGCACGTCGAGGGCGGCGCGCTGCTCGGGTCCCGGCACCAGGCCGTCGCGCGGCAGCTCCACGCCCAGTGTCCCGAGCAGGGTCCCGTCGTCGGCGTACAGCGGAGCGACCAACAGGTCCTCGGGGTGCCACCGTCCCGGCGGGACGTTCTCGCGGTCACCGGCGGCCACCCACCCCCACTGGTCGAGGTCGAGGACCAGCCGGTCGTGCGGGACGTACTTCAGCGTGCCCCAGTCGTCGGCGAGCTCGAGCTGCTCGAGCAGCGGCGCCACCGGGGCCAGCGAGTCGAGCAGCTCCTTGCGGGCCTCCTCGGGTCCGACCAGCGCGATGATCTGCAGGTAGCCGTCCTCGCGCACGACGCTCACGCCGACGACCTCGAAGGCGGAGATCTCCGCGACCCCCTCGACGATCGCCTGCAGGGCGTCGCGCGACTGGGCGTCGGACCAGCGCGAGGCGCGGACCGGACGCACGAAGTCGGAGGACTCGTGCGACTCGGGCATCCCTCGATCCTAGTTGGGTCCGCGCCGTGACCGTCGCCACACCGCCTCGTTGGACCCAGGTGACTCGGGACCATGCCCAGCCCGCGGCCCAGGCCGCCTCGACGCTCGCCGTCGACCGCCGCTCGTTCCTCGGCTACGTCGTCGCCGGCACCACGCTGGTCGCGGCCGCCGAGATGACCGGCGGGCTCCTCGACCCGGCTGCGGCGGCGCCCGGCGTTCCCCAGCCGGCCGAGCTCTACGACCTCAACGACCTGCTCACCCACGCCGCGGCGCCGACGGCCGACCTGATCACGGTCACGGTCCACGACGACGGGACGGCGTCGTTCGCGCTGCCGCGCATGGAGGTCGGGCAGGGCATCACCACCTCGACCGCGATGCTCATCGCCGAGGAGCTCGAGATGCCGGTCGAGAAGGTGCGGGTGACCCTCGCCGACGCGCGTCCCGAGCTGCTGTTCAACCAGCTGACCGGTGGCTCCAACACCACGATCTCGACGTACACCCCGATCCGCGTGGCGGCCGCCGTCGCCAAGGGCGCCCTGCTCGAGGCGGCGGCGGTGCTGCTCGGCGACACCATCGAGAGCCTCGTCGCCCGCGGCGGCGTGGTCCAGGCACCCGACGGCCGCTCGGCGACGTACGCCGAGCTCGCCCGTGCGGCCGCGAGCAGCACCACCCGGCCGGTGCGGGTGCAGCTCAAGGACCCGGCGCAGTTCCGGGTGGTCGGCGTCGGCCACAGCCGGGTCGACGCTCTCGAGGCGGTCACCGGCCGCAAGCAGTACGCCACCGACCTGCACGTCCCCGGGGCCCTGCCGACGATGGTGTGCCGGGCGCCCACGCTCAACGGCACCCCGCGGCGGCTGCGCAACGAGCGCGCGATCCTCGCGATGCCCGGCGTCCGCGACGTCGCGCTGGTCGACACCGGCGTCGCGGTGCGTGCCGAGACCTTCGGGCAGTGCATCGACGCGATCCGGGCGATGGACGTCGCCTGGGCCGACGGGCCGGTCGCCGGCCTCTCCGACGACGACGTCGTCGAGGAGCTCCGCGGCGCCGAGCTGCCGCTGCCCCGGCTCCCCGACACCCCGCTGGCCAAGACCGTCGAGGTCGACGTGCTGTTCTACTTCCGCAGCAACTCCGCGATGGACACCAACTCCGCGATCGCCGACGTCCGCGCCGACCGCGCCACGGTCTGGGCCGGCCTGAAGTCGCCGATCGTCGCCCAGCAGCGCGTCGCCGAGGAGCTCGGTCTGCCCCAGGACGCCGTGACGGTCCACGTGGTGCAGGGCGGCGGCTCCTTCGGCCGGCGACTGTTCTTCGACGGGGCGCTCGAGGCCGCGAAGATCTCCCGGGCGATGGGCAAGCCCGTCAAGCTGATGTGGCACCGCGCCGACGACGCCCGCGTCGGCCGGGGCCACCCGATGGCGACCAGCCGGGTGCGCGCCGTGCACGCGGCCGGGCAGGTGCTGGCCTTCCAGCAGAGCCACACGAGCATCGAGACCGACTTCCGCCACGGGCTCGGCGAGATCATCAGCGCCAACCTCGCCGACCTGCCCACGGGGCTGGGCAACCTCGGCTTCGCCGAGACGATCTTCGAGCTCACCCAGGAGGTCCCCTACGACTTCGGGGTGATCACCCAGACGCTCACCGAGACCGACGACCGGTTCAACACCGGCAGCATGCGCAACATCTACTCCCCGGACGTGCGCACCGCCGGTGAGCTCGCCGTCGACCGGCTCGCCGAGGCGATGGGCAGCGACCCCTACACGTTCCGGCGCTCCCACCTGCGCAACGCCCGGGTACGGGCGGTCTTGGACACCGTCGCGAAGCACGGCCGGTGGGGCCGGCCGATGGCGCCCGGCACCGCCCAGGGCATCGCGATCCACAAGGAGTACAAGGGCTGCAGCGCGTGCCTCGTCGAGATCGACTGCCGCCCCGAGCAGACCGGTCGCGAGATCCGCGACGGCGTCGGCGGGCCGCGCGTGACCAAGGTCGTCTTCGCGATCGACGTGGGCCTGGTGGTCAACCCGCGCGGCCTGGAGGCCCAGATGCAGGGCGGCATCAACGACGGGATCGCGCTCGCGCTCACCTCGAGCATGCACCTGCGCGACGGCCACTTCCTCGAGGCCAGCTGGGACAACTACTTCTACACACGGCAGTGGAACACCCCGCCCGAGGTCGAGGTGCTGATCATGCCGTCCGACAGCGGGCAGCCGGGCGGCGCGGGCGAGGCCGGTGTGGCGGCGACGTTCGCCGCGGTCGCGTGCGCCTACGCCCGGGCGACCGGCGAGGTGCCGGCGTACTTCCCGATCAACCACCGCGACCCGCTGGAGTTCCGCGTGAAGCCGTTCGTCCCCCCGATCCCGCAGTCGCCGACCAACGGCCGGAAGTTGGTGTGGTGATGGCGCGCCAGACCTTCGTGCTCAACGGCACGAGCGTCACCGTCGACGTGCACGACGACGTCCGCGTGCTGTGGGTGCTGCGCGACCTGCTCGGCGTGACCGGGCCCAAGTACGGCTGCGGCATCAACGTGTGCAAGGCGTGCACCTCCCATCTCAACGGCAAGGCGTTCAACCCCTGCTCGGTGCGGGTGGGCGACCTACGTGCTGCCGACGAGGTGACGACGATCGAGGGCCTCGCCGACACCGCCGAGGCCGACGGCGCCGCTCTCCACCCGATGCAGCAGGCCTGGCTCGACCGCGACGTCGCGCAGTGCGGCTACTGCCAGCCCGGCCAGATCATGGCCGCGGTCGCCCTGGTGCGGAAGGTACGCCGGGAGGGCCGGTCGATCACCGAGGCCGACCTCGACGCGATCCGCAACATCTGCCGGTGCGGCACCTACACCCGCATCCGCGAGGCCGTGGTCCAGGGCGAGCGGCAGATGTAGCGACCGGTCAGGACTCGGGCTCGGCCGCTGGCAGCCAGACCCGGAACGTGCTGCCGCTGCCGAGCTCGGACTCGATCTCGAGCTGACCGCCGTGGCGGTCGACGATGCGCCGCACGATCGCCAGCCCGAGGCCGGTGCCGGGCTGGGCGACCGCCTCGGGGTTGGAGGACCGGAAGAACTCGGTGCCGAGCTGCAGCAGGTCGTCGGAGGAGATGCCGATCCCCTCGTCGGCGACGCTGAGCAGCACGTCGTTGCCGACCCGCTCGACGCCGATCCGCACGGCGCCGGACGCCGGGGTGTACTTCACGGCGTTGCTGACCAGGTTGGCCGCCACCCGGTCGATCTCGTCGTGGTCGCCGAGGGCGAAGACCGGCTCGCCGGGGAGGTCGACGACGACGTCGAGCTTCTTCTGCTCGGCGGCGACCAGCGTGAGGTCGACGACGTCGTCGACGACCCGGCGCAGGTCGACCGGCGCCGAGATGATCGACTCGTCGGGGTCGGCCACCTTGGACAGCAGCAGCAGGTCGTCGATGACGCGCACCATCCGCCGGGCGCCGCGGTCCATCGCCTGGAGGGAGCTGCGGGCGTGGCCGGTGAAGTCGGGGGAGGACTCGAGCATCTCGAGGTGCCCCATCACCGAGGTGAGCGGGTTCTTCAGCTCGTGGGCCACGGTCGCGATCAGCTGGCCCTTGTAGGCGTCCAGCTCCTGGAGCTCCTCGACCAGCTCGTGCTCGCGCTCGAAGATCCGGGCGTTCAGGATCGCGCGGCCCAGGTCGTGGCCGATGTCGAGGGCCGTGGCGGCCTCGGCCTCGGTCCACTCGGGAGCGCCGGCGGCGCGGGTCAGCACGAGGTTGCCCAGGACCTCGGGGCCCGCCCCCAGCGGCGTGAACAGCAGTGACTCGACGCCGATCTCGTTGAGGTAGGCGAGCACCAGCTCGCCCTGCTCGGCGGTGATCGCGGGCCCGAACTCGCGGTGCGGCGAGACGACCGTGGCCTGCTGGCGCTCCCACGCGGCCCGCGCGGACACCTCGGCGATCGTGATCAGCTCGGGCGTGAGGTGGATGTGGCTGCCGTCGGAGGAGTAGATCTCGCCACGCGCGCTGCCGTGGCCGTCCCGGTCGAAGGTCTGCAGCCACATCCCGGCCGCCCGGAACCCCTCGACGAGCGCCTCGCGGCTGTCGGCGACGATGCGGTCGAGGCTGAGCTGGGCGGTCGCGGTGCGCACGATGCGCCGGGCCGCGTCCGCCATCCGGACCCGCTCGGCGAGCCGCTCGCGCTCCAACGCCACGAGGACGGCACGGCGCGCCTGCTCGGCGTACTGGTTCAGCACGGTGCGCTGCGCCTGCCCCGGCCGCCGACCGTCGACCGGCAGGTCGATGGCCAGCGACCCGCGGAGGTCGCCGTCGTCGTCGTACAGCGGCGCGACGAGCAGGTCGAGCGGGTGCCAGGCGTCCTCGGCCCCGTCGATCGGCTCGATGTCGGGCACCCAGCCCCAGTCCTGGCCGGCGCTCTCGTCGAGGCGCTCGTGCGGGACGAAGCGGAGCAGGCCCCAGTCGTCGGCCTTCTCCAGCTCGCGGCTCAGCCGGTCGACGGGGGTGCGCCTGCCCTGGAGCTGCTCGCGGGCGGCGTCGCTGCCGGCGACCGCCATGACCTCCATCTTGCCGTCCTCGCGGACCGCGCTGATCGCGGCGACCCCGAACCCGGCGAGCTGCGTGACGCCCTCGGCGATCAGCTGCAACGCGTCGCGCGAAGGCGCATCAGACCAGCTCGCGGGCGGGCTGGTGACGGACGGGTCCTGGGGAGTGTCCCGAGTCAATGGTTCCTCGTGTGGGTGGTGGTCGCGGGGTCATGCTACGGGCGCACAGCGACGCGGGCGTCCGTTTCTGCCCGGACAACGGCGAGACGGCGAATGGGACACGGTGTACCCGCACCCTAGACTCCTCATGTGCCCTTCGAGAGCAGTCCCCGCAGGGGTGGCGACGGCAAGCTGACCGCGGCGCTCGACCCGCACGAGCAGGGACCCCAGGACGCCTGCGGCGTGTTCGGTGTGTGGGCGCCCGGCGAGGACGTCGCCAAGCTGACCTACTTCGGCCTCTACGCCCTGCAGCACCGTGGCCAGGAGTCCGCCGGCATCGCCGTCAGCAACGGCCGCCAGATCCTGGTCTACAAGGACATGGGCCTGGTGTCGCAGGTCTTCGACGAGAGCACGCTGGAGTCGCTGAAGGGACACCTGGCCATCGGCCACAGCCGCTACTCGACGACCGGCGCCAGCACCTGGCAGAACGCCCAGCCGACGTTCCGGCCCACCGCCGACGGATCGATCGCGCTCGGCCACAACGGCAACCTGATCAACACCCACGAGCTGGCCCAGATGGTCGTCGACCTGCCCGGCCCCGACGACGAGCTCGAGCTGCACACCCGCCCCACCGAGCCGTCCACCAACGACACCGGCCTCGTGACCGCGCTGCTGGCCCACCACCCCGACACCTCGCTCGAGCAGCGGGCGCTCGAGGTGCTGCCGCAGCTGCAGGGTGCGTTCTGCTTCGTGTGGATGAACGAGAACACGCTGTACGCCGCCCGCGACCCCCAGGGCATCCGCCCGCTGGTGCTCGGCCGCCTCGAGCGCGGCTGGGTCGTCGCGAGTGAGGACGCCGCACTCGCGACCATCGGCGCGAGCGTGGTGCGCGAGGTCGAGCCCGGCGAGATGATCGTCATCGACGAGAACGGCCTGCGCTCCCACCGGTTCGCCCCTGCCGCCCCCAAGGGCTGCGTGTTCGAGTACGTCTACCTCGCCCGCCCCGACGCCACGATCAGCGGCCGCAGCGTCCACGAGTCGCGGGTCGAGATGGGCCGTCAGCTCGCCCGCGAGTACCCCGTCGAGGCCGACCTGGTGATCCCCGTTCCCGAGTCGGGCACGCCGGCCGCGGCCGGGTACGCCGAGGAGAGCGGCATCCCGTTCGGCCAGGGCTTCGTCAAGAACGCCTACGTCGGCCGC
>NZ_JANINT010000055.1:9288-10659 GCF_024509035.1 Nocardioides sp.
GATCGTCGTGGTCGACGACTCGATCGTGCGCGGCAACACCCAGCGCGCCCAGGTGCGGATGCTGCGCGAGGCCGGCGCCCGCGAGGTGCACGTGCGCATCTCGAGCCCGCCGGTGAAGTGGCCGTGCTTCTACGGCATCGACTTCGCCACCCGGGCCGAGCTGATCGCCAACGGGCTGACGCCCGAGGAGATCGCCGCCAGCATCGGGGCCGACAGTCTCGGCTACATCTCCCTCGACGGGATGATCGACTCGACCGGGCAGCAGCCCGAGCGGCTCTGCCAGGCCTGCTTCACCGGCGAGTACCCGATCGCGCTGCCCGACGAGAGCCTGCTGGGCAAGCACCTGCTGGAGTCCTCGATCCAGGCGCCGACGTACGGCAAGGCGCTGCCCGTCCTCAACAACCCGTGACCGATCGAGCCGAGCAGGAGCCGTGGTGACCGAGTCGAACGCGTACGCCGAGGCGGGCGTGAACATCCAGGCCGCCGACACGGCCATCGAGCTGATGAAGGGCTGGATCGACAAGGCCCGCCGGCCCGAGATGATCGGGGGGCTCGGTGGCTTCGCGGGGCTCTTCGACGCCTCCGCCCTGACCCGCTTCACCCGGCCGTTGCTCGCGACCTCGACCGACGGGGTCGGCACCAAGGTCGCGATCGCCCAGGCGATGGACGTCCACGACACGATCGGGTTCGACCTGGTCGGCATGGTCGTCGACGACCTCGTGGTGTGCGGGGCCGAGCCGCTGTTCATGACCGACTACATCGCCACCGGCCGGGTCGACCCCGAGAAGATCGCCTCGATCGTCAAGGGCATCGCCGAGGGCTGTGTCCTGGCCGGTTGCGCGCTCGTCGGCGGCGAGACCGCCGAGCACCCCGGGCTGCTGGGCCCCGACGACTACGACATCGCCGGTGCGACGACCGGCGTCGTCGAGGCCGACAAGCTGCTCGGCCCCGGCCGGGTGCGTCCCGGTGACGTGGTGGTCGCGATGGAGGCCTCCGGTCTGCACTCCAACGGCTACTCCCTCGTGCGCCACGTGCTGCTGGAGAAGGGCGGGCTCTCGCTCGAGGCCCACCACGACGAGCTCGGTCGCACGCTGGGCGAGGAGCTCCTCGAGCCCACCCGCATCTACGCCAAGGCCTGCCTCGACCTGGCCGAGCGCACCCGCACCCACGCGATGTCGCACATCACCGGCGGCGGCCTCGCGGCCAACCTCGAGCGCGTGCTCCCGGTCGAGCTGACCGTGACCATCGACCGCCGCACCTGGACGCCCGCGCCGGTCTTCGACCTGGTCCGCCGCGTCGGCGAGGTCCCCCAGCCCGACCTCGAGGCCACCCTCAACTGCGGCGTCGGCATGGTCGCGCTGACCGACCCCG
>NZ_JANINT010000056.1:0-15286 GCF_024509035.1 Nocardioides sp.
TCACGCGCGCCGCGCTCGTGCTCTGGGGCGGCTGGCTGCTGGTCACCGGCCTGACGTTCAGCTTCATGGCCGGGATCTTCCACGCCTACTACACCGTCGCACTGGCTCCTGCGATCGCGGCGCTGGTCGGCATCGGCGCAGCGCTCGTGTGGCAGCACCGGCACTCCATGCTCGCCTGCGGGTGCGGCGCCGCCGCGGTGGCGCTCGCCGCCGGCACCGGCTTCGTGCTGCTGGGTCGCAGCGCCGACTTCGTGCCCTGGCTGCGAGTGCCGCTGCTGGTCGCCGGGCTGTTCGCGGCCGTCGTCGTGCTCGGCCTGCACCGGCTGCCACGCCGGGTGGCGCTCGGAGCCGCCGCCCTCGCGGTCGTGACCTCGGTGGCCGGCCCGGCGTCGTACGCCGTGCAGACCGCCTCGACCGCGCACACCGGCTCGATCCCGACCGCGGGTCCCGCCGTCGCCGGTGACCGCGGCTTCGGTGGCGGACCCGGTGGCGGACCCGGTGGCGGACCTGGTGGCCGCGGCGGGTTCGGCGGTCCTCCCGCGATGGCCGGGCAGGCGCCTCCGGGCATCGCGCAGGGCCGGCTGGCCCAGGGCCAGCTGCCCCAGGGCGCCCCGACCGCCGGAGCACCCCTGGGCGGGCCGACGGGCGGGCCGACGGGCGGGGCGGGTGGACTGCTCACCGGCAGCGACCCGAGCGACGAGCTGACCGCGCTGCTGCTCGAGGACGCCGACGCCTACACCTGGGTGGCCGCGGCGGTCGGGTCGAACTCGGCGGCGGGCTACCAGCTGGCCACCGAGGAGCCGGTGATGGCGATCGGCGGCTTCAACGGCTCCGACCCGAGCCCGACGCTCGCGGAGTTCCAGGAGCACGTCGCGGACGGCCGGATCCACTGGTTCATCGGCGGCTCCGGCTTCGGGCGGTCGATGGGCGGCAGCGACGCGAGCAGCGAGATCGCAGCCTGGGTGGAGGAGAGCTTCACCGCCACCACCGTCGACGGCGTCACGCTCTACGACCTCTCGACCGGCGCCTCGGGGGTGACCTCGTGACCGCGGCCCAGCCCTGGGACGGACCGCAGGCCGAGGCCGACACGGTGAGCACGACGCTGGAGGTGGTGATCCCCGTGTACAACGAGGAGCGCGACCTCGAGGCGTCGGTGGTGCGGGTGCTCGACCACCTCGCGACGCTCCCGTGGACCGTCCGGGTGACGATCGCCGACAACGCCAGCACCGACGGCACCGCGGTGGTGGCGAGGCGGCTGGCGCACACGTACGCCGCCGTACGCGTCGTCCACCTCGCCGAGAAGGGTCGCGGCCGGGCGCTGAAGAGGACCTGGTTGGCGTCGGACGCCGCGGTGCTGGTCTACATGGACGTCGACCTCTCCACCGACCTCAACGCACTGCTGCCGCTGGTGGCGCCGCTGATCAGCGGTCACTCGGACCTCGCGATCGGCAGCCGGCTCGGACACGGGTCGCGGGTACATCGCGGACCCAAGCGCGAGCTCATCTCGCGCTGCTACAACCTGCTGCTGCGCGGCACGCTGCGGGCCCGGTTCTCCGACGCGCAGTGCGGGTTCAAGGCGATCCGCGCCGACGTGGCCCGCGAGGTGCTGCCGCTGGTCGAGGACGACGCGTGGTTCTTCGACACCGAGCTGCTGGTGCTCGCCGAGCGGGCGGGCCTGCGCATCCACGAGGTGCCGGTCGACTGGGTCGACGATCCCGACAGCACCGTCGACATCGTGCGCACCGCACTGGACGACCTGCGCGGCATCCTCCGTCTCGGTCGCGGGCTCGTCTCGGGACGGTTGCCGGTCGCCGACGTCGCGGAGCGCCTGGGGCGCGCGTCGGCTGACGCGGGCGGTGGGCGGCTCGGGCTGCAGGTCGCGATGTTCGCCATGGTCGGCGTCGCCTCGACGCTCGCGTACGCCGTGCTGTACCTGCTGATGCGCGGTCCGTTCTCGGCGTTCGGCGCCAACCTGCTGGCGCTCGTGCTCACCACGCTGGCGAACACCGCGGCCAACCGGCGGCTGACCTTCGGCGTGCGCGGGCGGCAGCACGCAGTGCGACACCAGGTGCGCGGGCTGGTGGTGTTCGCCATCGGGCTCGGGGCGACCAGCGGTGCGCTGTGGCTGCTGCACGCCGGCGGTCACACCCACCGCGGCGCCGAGGTCGTGGTCCTGACGGCCGCCAACCTGGTCGTCACCGTGATGCGCTTCGTCGCGATGCGCACGTGGGTGTTCCGCCGCGGTGGAGCGCTCAGTCGACCAGCACGATGAGGTCGCGCACCTCGCCGGGGCCGGTGCGGTCCGCGCGTTGACGCACCAGCCGCAGCGGTCGGGCCGCCGGCTCCGGCGTACCGAACACGAGGAACTCGAAGCCGTGGTCTCCCTCCTCGAGCGAGACCAGGTGGCCGGGCCGGTCCTCGACCCGCCAGGCGCTCAACGAGCGGCGGAACCGCACGTGGAGGCGGGTCCCCGCCGGGACCGTGAGCACGTCCCCGGCGCGGGGGTCCTCGACGACCCTGCGATCGACGGTGCCGGTGCTGTGCCGCGTGCTGTTCCCCATGGCTGCCTCCTCGTCGGCTGGTGACGCTGAGGAGCCGGTCGGGCCCGCGCTGATACGCCACGCACCTGACGTATCTGCTGCCGATCCGGCGTGGAGACGACAGACGCGTCAGGTGCGTGCGTCAGCCGAAGCAGACCAACGGGACCGGGGCGGAGTCGGCCGTGACGGCCGGCACCGCCGCGGCCAGGGCGACCGCGGGATCGACACCGGCGGCGAGCTGCTGGTGGACGGCGACGAGGACGTCGTACGCCGCCCGGTCGTTGACCGCGGCCGCCGAGGCGACCACGCAGCGGGCGCCGGCGTGCAGCCAGGCGGTCGCCATGCCGATGAGCTCGTCGCCCCAGCGGACCGTCGAGCGGCCGACCTCGCACGCGGAGAGCACCACGACGTCCGGGACCTGTCGCAGCTGGTCGATGTCGTAGCCGAACCACGGCCCATCGGCGAGCTGGAGGCCGGAGAACATCGCGTTCTCGGCGGCGTGCCGGCCGTGCGCCGCGACATGCAGCACGTCGACCGACGCCGCGAGCTCGGAGACCGCAGCGGCGCTGGCGTCGGTGCCGGTGAGCACCCGTGCGTCCTTCCACTCCTTGGCCGCCGCGATCACCTCGTCCTCGGCCCGGGCCACGCGGGGACCGGCCACGAACCCGGCCGAGCCCAGCCGCAGCGGCGTCGTACGCCGGGCCAGCCACGACGTCGCGGACTGCGCGACCGTGACCGGGCGCCCGACGAACCCCGGCAGCAACGTCCACGGCACACCGGCGAGCACGCCGGACGGGGTGAGCACGACCGCGCGCTCGCCCACGGCCTCCAGCACCGGCGTCACGAGCACGTCCGCGAGCGAGGACAGACGATGGGCCAGCTCGGTGCGGACGAACCCCGCCATCGCGCCCGGCAGCTCGGACGCGGCGACGTCGAGGTCGGGCAGAAGGCCGCCGAGGAACTCGTCGATCCGAGCCCGCTCGCCGAGGTCGACCCACGTCGCGCCACCAGCCGTCACGACCAGCGCGACCACCCGGTCCGCTGCGACGACGTACGCCACCAGGGCGGTGTCGATCATCAGCGCGGTCTGCAGCTCGGGGAGCGTGACCGGGTCGGCCACCGCACCCGATCCGCGATGCTGCCAGGCGCGCTCGCGGATCCGCTGGCGCAGCTCCGCCTCGCGCTCAGGATCGCGACGGCCGCCCTCGGCGGCCATCTCGCGCAGCTCGGTCAGGTCCGCGACGATCTGCTCGTCCTCGGGCGCGCGCACCGGCTGCACCCGGCTGGCCAGCATCCGCGCCCGCTCCGACCACTCGAAGAGCACCTCGGGCCTGCGGGACTCGACGGCAAGCCCCAGCCCGCGGGCGGCCAGCCGGATGCCGTGACCGACGACGCCGGTCTGCAGGTCGAGCGACCCGAACGAGCTCTGCCAGGCATGGAGGTCGGCGAGTCCGGCCCGCAGGTGCCGGAACGCGTCCCCTCGGCGCCCCCGCGCGGCAGCGAGCTCGGCCCGGACGTCGCGGTCGAGCAGATCCACCGAGAGCGGCGCCCGCTTCCCCCCGGCCACCCCGCGCAGCAGCCGGCTGGCGTCGTCCAGCCGACCCCCCATGATCAGCATCCGGACATGGTGGAGCGTGACCACGGCAGCGTCCCACGCGGCTCCCTCGCGGGCCAGGTCTGCGGCCAGGCCAGCTGGGTCGTGACGTCGCCGAGCACCGATCGACCCCAGGGTTACCTCTGCCGCGAGGCCGACGGCCGCGGCGCGGGAAGCCATCGCGGTCGCCCCCGCCGACCGGAAGTGCCGGGTCGCTCGTCGAGCCACCGGGACTGCGGCGTCGGGCGACCCCGCCTGGAGGGCCCGCGCCAGTGCCAGCTCGGCCTCGGCCTGGCGGCGACGGAGGCGCCGGCCTCCGTAGGCCGCCGCTGCGGCCTCGAGCGCAGCGCGGCCTTCGGCAACGAGCCCGGCAGCCATCAGCACCTCGGCGCGGTCCTGGTCGCAGGTGGCCGCGCTGACCGGACTCAACGGTGCCAGCACGGGAGCCGCCTGATCCATCAGGCGCAATGCCTCGACGAGGTCGCCGGCCAGCAGACGGCAGTAGCCCAGGTTGTGCTGGGCCATCGCCCGCTCGACGCCGAGACCGGCGCGTTCCAGCTCGGACGCCGCGGCGGCGAAGTCCCGCTCCGCCGCAGGGACGTTCTGCGATCTCAGGTGCGCGCCGCCCCGATTCAGCAGCGCCCTTCCGAGGAGATCCGGAGCGCCGTCGAGGAGCTTGATGGCGCTGGAGAAGTCGTCGATCGCCCCCTGGGTGAGGCCGTTGAGCATCAGCAGCATGGCTCGCTGGCTCCGGACGGACCCCACGGTGTGCGCGCTCAGGCCGGGCCGGACCAGGATCGACTCGCACCGTTCCAGCGCGGCAGCAGCGTGCCCGGTCTCGGCATCGAGGTGCGCCAGGCTCGACTCCACGCGCGCCTCGATCTCGTGATCCTGCGCAGCCACGAGCGCGCGCTCCAACAACCGGCGTGCCGCGGCGTACTTCCCGGCGTTGTTCGCAGCGACACCGCGTCTGTGCAGCTCCTCGGACGTCGGCACCCGCTCAGTCTGGCGTGATTCCCGTCAGTTCCTCCAGAGCTGCCCAGCCGCGGGCAACGGCCGAGGGCGAATCGTCAGCGCTGAGCCCGGACCGGATCCTCTCGGCGAGCATGCCGGCCAGGATCGGGGCCGCGAAGGATGTGCCGCTCCAGACGGCGAAACCGCCACGGAAGTCGTCGGGATCGATGGCCTCCCGCGGCCGGCCGAAGGCCGACGTGCGGGCGAGAGGCTGCAACCCTCCCTGGAAGGCAGGCATCGTGCTCATCACCGCGGCTCCGGGCACGTAGGCACGCACCCAGGGACCGGCGTTGGAGAAGAGGGCATCGGTGTGCCGGTTGGGGTTCAGTGCACCGACCGAGACGATCGGGAGCGCGCTGGACGTGGCTGGGTAGGGGCCGGTGCCATCGGACCAGGGGGCGAACGCCGCGGGGAAGCACGGCCGACTGGTGGCGTCGTTGCCTGCCGAGCAGACGACGAGCGTCCCGCCCTCGGCCAGATCGGCCAGGATGTCGTGCATCGTGGGGTCGAAAAGGGCATCCTCGGGCGTCTCGTGGTAGTAGCCCATCGACAAGCTGAGAACGTCGATGGCGCGGCCACCTTCCTCCCCGGAGCGGTGCCGGCGGGCCAGCTCCGCGATCTGCGCGAGCGAGGCTACGAGGTCCGACTCGACGATCGGTCCCTCGGAGGGCACCACCCGCCAGCTCAGGATGTCGGCGTCGGGGCATGCCTGGTGGACGAGTCCAGCGATGAACGTCCCGTGACCCGAGAGTGGATCGATGACACCGTCGAGACCGCCGACGAGGTCTCCGTGGATCTCGGGATCCGTAGCGGGGTCGACGTAACCGATCGGCTGACCGTCCAGCGTGACGTCCTTCGTCACGACCGGGTCCAGCCACGGATGCTGACCGCAACCGGTGTCGAGGATCGCGACGACCGGCCGGCGGCCGGACGAGTCTGGACCGCGGAGGGGTGCCGGTCCGATGTAGGCGACGGGCTGGCGCCCGCCGCTGCCGGGAGTCGCGTAGCTCGCTGTCGGGGAGCCGTCGCCGAACGGGTTGCCGGCGTGGAACGGGTTGCCGGCGTGGAACGGGTTGCCGGCGTGGAACGGGTCTGACTCGACGGGAGCGGTGAAGACCACGTGGTCCAGCCCGACGCCCTTGACCGCGTCGACCCCGAACTGCGCGCGCGTCTGCTGCAGCAGCGTCCAGCCGTCGGGAGCGATCGTGGCTCGGTTGGAGCCGATGTCGATCCGCACCGGCCGGACACCGAACCTCAGGTTCACGGTGCGAGGGTCCTCCCGTTCGGGAACGACGACCCAGCCCAGCGGCTCGGCGACGGCACGCAGCACCTCGAGCGCGCCCTCGAAGTCGACGGACTTCGAGATCACCAGACGCGGGCCGACGTACACCGTCGGCCGCGGCGTCACGCCCTTGACCGTGATCGCGGTGGCCGGGTCGAGGACCCGGCCCTCGACCGCGGCGATGGACGACGGGCGCGGCGGGCTCGGGTCGCGGTCCAGCGGCTTGCGGACAGGACGCTTCTTCTCGGGCTGCTGCTCCATGCGGGTCGTGCTCCTCTAGATCTCGAACGTCGGCGTCGCGAACGCCGGGCGGCTGGCGTCGTGGGGCTCGAGGCGCAGCCGGAGCAGCCCGAGCGGCAGGCCGGTGAGCTCGAAGCGACCCGAGTCGCTGACGACCGCAGCGTAGGGCGCGGGCACCTCGCCCGGCAGCGCGCGCACGGTCATCGGCTCGGGCGGGACCACCCACCCGTCGACGCGGGACCGGTCACCGTCGACCGCGACCCGCAGCAGCAGGTCGGTGTCGCCGTGCACGAACCGCAGCGTGTACGCCGTGGAGCCTCGTGCGCCCGCCAGCTCCGTGGACCGCTCGACGAGCTCCATCAGCTCGAGGTCCAGGTCACTGGCCGCCACCGCGGCCGCGGCCTGCATCGCCGCGACCAGGTGCTCGGGGACCGGGTCGCGCTCCTCCCACACGTCGCGGACGATCCCGAGCAGGTCCTCGCGGCTCAGCTCGCTCATCAGTACTCCCCCGTTCCCGTGGCACCTGAGTGCATCAGGGCCACTCTCAGCTTCGCCAGGCACCGGCCCCGCGTGGGCCCGATGCTCCCCACCGGCATCTCCAGGTCGGCGGCCAGCTCGCGGTAGTCCGGCCGGTTCTCGAACGCGACGATCCGCAGCAGCCGCCGGCACCGCTCGGGCAGCCCGTCGACGGCGGCCCAGAGCCGGTCGCCCTCGTCGCGCTGGACGACCGCGTCCTCCGCCGAGCGCTGCCGCGGCAGCATCGGGGCCAGGTCCTGGTCGTCGGCCGGCACGGCGACGTTGGTCGCCTTGGCGACCCGCCATGCCTCGCGGCGCGCGGTGGTCGTCAGCCAGCCGCCGACCGCCTGGGCGTCGAGGATGGCCGCGCGCCGGCGTACGAGCGCGAGCCACGTCGTCTGCACGACGTCCTCAGCGGCCGACTCCGAGAGGCGGTAGGAGCGCACCACGTGCCACAGCACCGGCGTCATCACCGCGACCAGGTCGTCGAGACCGCTGGACTCCCCTGCGACCCAGCGGTTGAACCCGTCCGTGGCGCGCTGCCACACCTCGTCTGCCGGCCCTGCCGGCCGAACCGCCCCGATGCCGGTCATGATTCGTGTCGCTCCCCTGCGTCTCTCCATCAGTCGCTCGGTCATGATCACGGCTCCCAGGAGGCGGGGAGGCGCGCGCAGATACCTGGTCTGGACCTGTGGCTCCTCATCGTGGCGGCAACAGGTCGGTCGGCGCCATGGCCCGGACGGGGTACCCGCGACCGGCCGATCGGCCTATGCCGGCGTTCGGTAGCGTGGCCGGGTGCTGAGCGTCCGCGAGATCCCCGAGAGCGACCACCTCGCGCTCCTGGCCAGCCGGCGCTCCGCGAGCTTCCTGCAGACCCCCGCGTGGGGCCGGGTCAAGGCGGAGTGGCGACGCGAGTCGATCGGCTGGTTCCGTGGTGAGGAGCTGGTCGGCGCCGCGCTGGTGCTCTACCGGCAGCTGCCGAAGGTCAAGCGGTACCTCGCCTACCTCCCCGAGGGCCCGGTCATCGACTGGGAGGCCGACGACCTCGGCGCGTGGCTCGCCCCGATGGCCGCCCACCTGGCGGAGCGTGGCGCGTTCGGCGTCCGGATGGGCCCGCCGGTGGTGACCCGGCGCTGGGACGCGGCGACGATCAAGGCCGGCATCGCCGACGACGACGTACGCCGGCTCGGCGACCTGCCGCCCACCGAGCGCACCCACGTCGGGGCGCGGGTCACCTCCCAGCTCACCGAGCTGGGCTGGCGCCCGCAGGCCGTCGAGGGCGGGTTCGCCGCCGGGCAGCCGCAATACGTCTTCCAGGTCCCGCTGGCCGGGCGCACCGAGGACGACGTGCTCGCCGGGATGAACCAGCTGTGGCGGCGCAACATCAAGAAGGCCGCCAAGGAGGGCGTGTCCGTGGCGACCGTCGCGGACGTCACGGAGCCGCAGCTGAAGGCCTTCCACGACCTCTACGTCCACACCGCCGAGCGCGACCACTTCACGCCGCGGCCGCTGTCGTACTTCCGCACGATGGTCGACTCGCTCGGCGCCGAGGACCCCGACCGGATCCGGCTCTACGAGGCGACCCACGAGGACACCCTGGTGGCCGCCACGATCGGCATCCGGGTCGGCGCGCACGCGTGGTACTCCTACGGCGCCTCCTCGACCGAGAAGCGCGAGGTGCGCGGCTCCAACGCGATCCAGTGGCAGATGATCCGCGACGCGATCGCCGCCGGCGCGGACGTCTACGACCTGCGCGGCATCACCGACACCCTGGCCTCCGACGACCCCCACCTCGGGCTGATCCAGTTCAAGGTCGGCACGGGCGGCGAGGCCGTCGAGTACGTCGGCGAGTGGGACCTGCCGCTCAACCGGGCGCTCTACGCGGCGTTCGCGATGTACATGAAGAGGCGAGGATGAGCCTGACCCTGACCGTCGACGGCGAGCGCTGGCGGTCCCACCTCCGCGAGGTCGCCGAGGCGACCCCCGGCCTGGTCCCGGTCGCCAAGGGGAACGGCTACGGCTTCACGCTCGGCCGCCTGGCCCGCAAGACCCAGTGGCTGGCCGACCAGGGCCTGGGCGGCGACGTGATCGCCGTCGGCACCTACGACGAGCTGCCCGCGGTCGCGAGCCGGTACGACGGCGACCTGCTGGTCCTCACCCCCTGGCGACCGTTCGGCCCGGCGATCGAGCTGGACCCGGCGCTCGCCGGGCGGGTGATCCACACCGTCAGCCGGCCCGAGGACCTCGACGACCTCCTCACCCGCCAGCCCGACGCCCGGCTCGTGCTCGAGCGCGCGACCAGCATGCTGCGACACGGCATGACCGCGCGCCAGCTGTGGAGCACCCCGCGGATCCTCGCGGAGCACCCGAGGGCACGGGTGCGCGGCGTGGCGCTGCACCTGCCGCTCGCCCACGGTGCCCACCTGACCGAGGTGCAGCGGCTGGTCAACGACGTGGTCGCGACCGAGCTGCCGCTGGACACCGTGTGGGTCAGCCACCTGGCCGCGGACGAGCTCGCCGTGCTGCGCGCGGCGTACCCCGACTTCACGTTCCGCCCGCGCGTCGGCACCGACCTCTGGCTCGGCGACCGCGGCGCGCTGCGGGTGACCGCGACCGTGCTCGACGTGCACGCGGTCGAGCGCGGCGACGCGTTCGGCTACCGGCACCGCACCGCCCCCAAGGCCGGCCACATCCTCGTGGTCAGCGGCGGCACCGCCCACGGCATCGGGCTCGAGGCGCCCACCGGCGACGCGAGCCTGCGCTCGCGGGCGGCGACGCTGGCCCGCGGGGGCCTCGACGCCGCCGGCTTCGTGCGCTCGCCGTTCTCGATCGACGGCAAGCTGCGCCTGTTCGCCGAGCCGCCCCACATGCAGGCCTCGATGCTGTTCCTGCCCCACGGCGCCCGCGTCCCTGCGGTCGGCGACCAGGTCGACGTGCGGGTGCGCTACACCGCCACGGCGTTCGACCGCGTGGTCATCACCTGAGCCGAGGCCCGCACCGGGTCGTGCCGGGGCGACCAGATGTCGCGGACGACCATCGCCACCAGCCAGAGCTCCGCGGCCAGGCGCAGCACGATCGCGGCCCAGTAGAACCCGGCGTCGCCACCCGCTGCGGGCGCCAGGAACCCGCCGAGGTACCACCACACCGACGCGAAGTAGAGCACCTCGCCGGCCTGCCAGACGATCAGGTCGCGCCAGCGCGGCCGGGCCAGCACCGCGAGCGGCAGCAACCAGAGGACGTACTGCGGCGAGTAGACCTTGTTGACCAGCAGGAAGCCCGCCACGACGAGGAAGCCCAGCTGCGCGAGCCGCGGGGTCGACGGTGCGGTCAGCCCGAGGACCAGCACGCCCACGCACCACGCCCCGAAGAACAGCCACGACCCCACGTTGATCGTGTGCGGGTCGAAGGCGAACGGGTCGCCCGTGCGATCGAGCGCCTGCTGGACGACCAGCCAGATCGACCCGAGGTCGGCGCCCCGCTCGGAGTTGAACGACCAGAAGACCTTCCACTCCGCCGGACCCGAGAGGTACGCCGGGAGGTTGGCCAGCAGCCACGACCCGGCCGCCGCCACGGAGGTCAGGGTGAAGGCGCGGGTCCGCCGCTGGCGCAGGCAGATCACCAGGATCCCGCCGAGCAGGAAGAGCGGGTACAGCTTCACCGCCGTCCCGATGCCGATCATCAGACCGGTGAGCAGCGGCCGGTCACGGGTCCACGCCCAGAGCGCCCCGGCGACGAACACCACCGCGACCAGGTCCCAGTTGACCAGCCCGGTCAGCAACAGGGCGGGCGAGAGCGCGAAGGCTGCCGCGTCCCACGGGCGGCGCGGGGTGACGCCGGCCAGCAGCCACGCGGCGAGCAGCGTCAGCACCGCGAACCCGAGCGCGTTGACGATCGCGAAGATCCGCATCTCCCGCTGCACCTCGGGGAGGCCGCCGAGCTCGCTCGCGGGCCGGTCGCTGCGCGAGGTGAGGTCGGGTGATCCGTTGAGCCAGTGCGTCACGTGGGCCGCGCCCCAGGCCCAGTAGGAGATGCCCACGGGGTACTCCATCACCTCGGGGTAGCGCTCGCGCACCTGCGCATCGTCGCTGTAGGGCCAGGTGACCTCGGCGAACCCCCGTCCGGTGTAGAGGTAGGGCAGGTCGGAGTAGCACATGTGGGTGTAGCGGGCCTGACCGTTCTGCCAGGTGTCCTGGTAGCAGTCGTTCTTCTGCACCATCCCCAGCGCGAGCACGATCGCGGTCAGCGCGAGCACCACGCGCACGGGCGTCCACCAGGGGTGATGACCGGCTCGCTCGCCGACGGGGCCGCCGACGCGCTCGCTGAGCGCACCGACCACGGGGTCGTCGGCCGTGGGGTGGATCCAGTCCTCGGCGCCGTCCGCGCGGCCGCCGCCCCCGCGACCCACGGGCATCAGCCGATCCGCACCCGGCGTCGGCCGCGACGCCCGTGCTGGCCCCGACCACCCGGCTGCGAGGCACCGCCGCTCGGCGGGGTGCTCGGGCTGCCCGACTGGGTCGGCGACTCGGACGGTCCGCACCCCAGCACACCGCACGTGTCGCTCGGCGAGGGCTGCGGGGTCTCGGTCGGGGTCGGGGTCTCGCTCGGCGTCGCGGTCTCGCTCGGCGTCTCCGAGGGCGTCTCGCTCGGCTTGGGCGTCTTGGTCGGCTTCGGCGGCGGGGTGTACGGCTCGTGTCCGTCGGCGGGCGCCTCACCGTCGACGTGGGCCGGCTCGGGGAAGTCCTCGACGTCGGTGCCCTCCAGGGCACGCGACATCACCGCGGCCCAGGTGCGGGTCGGGTACTCGGCTCCGAAGTACGACGGCAGCCAGTCGTTCAGCGCGTTGTCGCCGTCGCCGCGGACGTACATGACCGCCGTCGCGAGCTGGGGCGTGTAGCCGACGAACCACGACGACGAGACGTCGCCGTCGTCGTTGGTCGCGGTGCCCGTCTTGCCTCCGGCGGGGCGGCCGATCGCCTGGGCGTTGCGGCCGGTGCCGTTGAGCACGACCTGCTGGAGCGCGTAGGAGGTGTCGGCGGCGACGTCCTCGCCGGTGGCCTTCTCGCCGGTCGCAGTGGTGATGTCCTGGCCCTCGGCGAAGTCGTCGAACGCCTGCTTGGTGCGCTTCTCGTGGTTGTAGAGCACCTCACCGGTGTTGCTCACGATCTTGTCGATCACGTGGACGTCGGCGCGCTCACCGCCGTTGGCGATCGTCGCGTAGGCGTTGGCCATGTTGATCGGGCTGATCCGGGCCTTGCCCAGCGTGATCAGGGCGTCGGCCTCGAGGTCGATGCTCTTGTCGGGGATGCCGGGGTACTTCTGGGTCGGCTTGGCCGGCGGGATCCCGACCTTGTTGGCCGTCTCGAGGATCTTCTCCGGACCGTCGGGGATCGAGTTCGACATGTCGACGAACGCGGTGTTGATCGACTGCTCGGTCGCGTAGACCAGGTCCACCTGGGCGCCGTAGTCGTTGCCGTCGCCGGGGCCCTCGTTGACCACGTCGAGACCGTCGGGGAAGACGTAGGGCGAGTTGCCCTCGAAGCTGTCCTCGAGGGAGAAGCCGTTCTCCAGGGCGGTCGCCACGGTCAGCGGCTTGAGCGTCGAGCCGACCATGCCGCCGGTCGCGGCCCAGTTGATCTGGGAGTCGAGGAAGTCCTGGCCGCCGTAGAAGCCGCGCAGCGCGCCGGTGCCCGGCTCGACGCTCGCCACCCCGATGTGCAGCTCCTTGTCCTTGAAGCCCTCGGGGCGCTGCTCGAGGACGCCGGCCTTGGCCGCGTCCATCGCCTTCTTGGTGAAGGTCGTGGTGATCCGGTAGCCCTGGCTGTCGATCTGGTCGTCGGTGTAGCCCAGGTCGTGCATCTCGTCGCGCACCAGCTTGAGCATGTGGCCACGCTGGTCGCCGTACTTGCTCTCGGCCTTGATCTCGGGGAACTTCGGCAGCGACTTCTCGGCCTTGGCCGCCTCCTCGGCGGTGATGTTGCCGGCCTTCGCCATCCCGTCGAGCACGTACACGTAGCGCTCCTTGAGCGCCCGCCTGTTGTCCTTGCCGTTGGCCGGGTCGAAGTTCGTCGGGTTGTTGAGCACGCTCGCGAGGACCGCCGACTCCTTGAGCGTGAGGTCCTCGGCGTCCTTGTCGAAGAACGCCCGGCTCGCCGCCTGCACGCCGTAGGCGCCCCGGCCGAAGTAGATGGTGTTGAGGTAGCCCTCGAGGATCTGGGTCTTGCTCTGGGTGCGCTGCACCTTCAGCGACAAGATCGCCTCCTTCACCTTGCGGGTGTAGGAGCGCTCCTGGTTGAGGTAGAGGATCTTGACGTACTGCTGAGTGATCGTGGACGCGCCCTGGGTCGTGTTGCCCTTGGCGTTGCTGAAGGCCGCGCGGATGATGCCGCGGGGGTCGATGCCCTTGTCGGTCCAGAACGAGCGGTTCTCGGCCGCGACCACCGCGTCCTGCAGGGTCTGCGGCATCTTCTTGATCGAGATCGACTCGCGGTTCTGCGTGGCGAACTTGCCGACCTCCTCCTTGCCGTCCGCGTAGTAGACGAACGACGTCTCGGCCTCGAAATCCTTGTTCGGGTCGGGGATGTCGATCGCACGGTAGAGGACGACGAACGCGCCGACGCCCAGGAGCAGGAGCACCACCCCGACGAGGGAGAGCCACTTGGCGACGCGCAGCACCTTCTGCTTGCGGGTCAGGGGTCGCTTCGGCGTCTTGCCCGGCGTGCGGGCACTGCTGCTTGCGGGGCCGTCGGCCCTGCGCTTACCACTCACGGTCGTTGGCTCCGCAGGTCGGGGTCGAGAGGGGGGAAGAGATCGGTCCAGAGGACCCCGGTCAGAGTACGGGTGGTCGTGGCGCCCACCCAACACGCCGGGCGTGGGCGCGTGAGACACGTCTCATGGGCACGCCGTACCGATCACTGATTCGCAACGCGTGGATATATCGCTACGATAGGTCGTATGGCACGTCGTGCGGAGACCATCGAGCTGGCAGTCCTCGGGCTGCTGCACGAGGGACCCATGCACGGCTACGAGCTCCGCAAGCGGCTCAACCTCATGCTCGGATGGGGTCGGGTCCTCTCTTACGGGTCGCTCTACCCCACCTTGAAGAAGATGCTCCGCGGTGCCCTCATCGAGGAGACGACGACGACGCTGACCCCGGTGACCCGGCGTCCGCGCATCGTCTACCAGCTCACCGAGGCCGGGCAACGTGAGTTCGAGCGCCTGATGACCGAGGTCGGTCCGACGGCGTGGGAGGACGACAACTTCGACATCCGGTTCGCGTTCTTCAGCCGCACCGACATGGAGATCCGGCTCCGCGTCCTCGAGGGACGCCGCACCCGCCTCCAGGAGCGGCTCGATCGCGTGCAGAGCCAGCTGGCGATGACCCAGAAGGAGGTCGACCGCTACGCCGTCGAGCTCCAGCGTCATGGCGTCGAGTCGGTCGAGCGCGAGGTCCGGTGGCTCTCGGACCTGATCAACGCCGAGCGCAGCGGCAACCCCAGCACCATCAGCAACCCGAGCAGCACCGGCGGTCACCAGTCCGCCACCCCCGCCGCGGCAGAACCTGCCACGGTGCAGCCCCCCGAGGTCAGCGGCCAGAAGTAGCGCCTCGCCTCAGTCGAGCAAGTCCGACCACCGTGGCGGACGACGGAAAGGAACAACCCGATGGGTTCGGTTCGTGTAGCAATCGTGGGAGTGGGCAACTGCGCCTCCTCCCTGGTCCAGGGTGTGCACTACTACCGGGACGCCGACCCGACGGGAACGGTGCCCGGCCTGATGCACGTCGCCTTCGGTGAGTACCACGTCAAGGACGTGGAGTTCGTCGCGGCGTTCGACGTCGACGACAAGAAGGTCGGCAAGGACCTCTCCGAGGCGATCAACGCCTCGCAGAACAACACCATCAAGATCGCCGACGTCCCCACGCTCGGCATCGACGTCCAGCGCGGCCACACCCTCGACGGCCTCGGCAAGTACTACCGCCAGACCATCGAGGAGTCGGCGGCCGAGCCGGTCGACGTCGTCCAGGTCCTCAAGGAGCGGAAGGTCGACGTTCTCGTCTCCTACCTCCCGGTGGGCTCCGAGGAGGCCGACAAGTTCTACGCCCAG
>NZ_JANINT010000056.1:15298-43906 GCF_024509035.1 Nocardioides sp.
CATGCTCGAGCGCGAGCGCCTGGAGTCCAAGAAGGTCTCCAAGACCCAGGCCGTGACCTCCAACCTGCAGGGCGAGCTGGCCGGCAAGGTCCACGACCGCAACGTGCACATCGGTCCTTCGGACTATGTCGAGTGGCTCGACGACCGCAAGTGGGCCTACGTCCGACTCGAGGGTCGCAACTTCGGCGACGCTCCCCTGAACCTGGAGTACAAGCTGGAGGTCTGGGACTCCCCCAACTCGGCCGGCATCATCATCGACGCGATCCGCGCGGCGAAGATCGCCAAGGACCGCGGCCTCGGTGGCCCGATCATCTCGGCGTCGTCGTACCTGATGAAGTCCCCGCCGGTGCAGCTGCCCGACGAGGAGGGCCGCGCGCGCGTCGAGGCCTTCATCCGCGGCGAGGAGTGACCCTCCCGATCCATCCATGACGTCGACCCGCCCGAAACTTTCGGGCGGGTCGACGTCATTTCGGCCCGAGGCGGTCGGCCGGTCCAGACCAGGGGTCCAGACCGAGAGGTGGACGGAGTCTGTCCGTTGAGGGATCCGGGTAGGGCTCGTAACCAGCCGATCCGACCCGTCGTTGGGGTGGCACCGCGTCGCCACCCCGCGACCCCTCCCGAGATTGCGTCCACCCATGAGCATGATTCCGCGCACCCAGCACCACCCGCGCAGCTGGCGCACCGCAGCGGTCACCGCCGCGCTCGCCGTCACCGTCACCACCGGCCTCTCGGCGGCCGTCCTTCCCGGCGCCACCGCGGCGAGCGCACCGGCCGCCGCGCCGACACCCCGCCCGATCGGCGCCCACGCGCTGTCGGTCACCTTCGACCGCCAGTCGGCGACGATCGAGCGCGGCGCGCGGTTCCGGGTCTCCGGCACCGTGACCACGCTGCGCCAGACCTCGCTGACCGCCGTGCCGACCACCGGTGCGGGCGTCCCGGCGAGCTTCACGCTCGCGGTCACCGACGCGACCGGCCGGGTCCTCGGCACCCAGGACGTCACCGCGGCCGACGACGGCACGTTCGCCACGATGGTCCCCGGCGCCCTCACCGCCGGCCTGCCGCGCAGCGCCGACGCGCTGCGGCTCGGGCTGCGCGCGGTCGACGCGACGTACGACGACCACGCCGCGGCCGACGCCGGCGCCGGCGCGGTCGTGGTGCGCGCCGCCGCCACCGGGCTGCAGATCGAGAACAGCTTCGTCTCCGCCGTCGGCTGGGTGAAGCCGGGTGAGACCTACCCTTCGCGCATCATCGTCACCAACCCGACGGCCGCGCCGGTCCTCAACGCCACCGTCACCGTGACCGCCCCCGCCGGCACCTCGATCGTGGGCGCGAGCGGACCCGGCACGCACCCGTTCACCGCGAGCGACCTGGCCTGGACGATCCCGTCGGTGCCGGCCGCGACCGGCACCGTGCCGGGCAGGGTCACGCTCGTGCTCGAGAGCAGGGCCGACACCGTCGGCCAGGACCCCACCGTCGTGTGGCGCGACCTGTCCACGACGGCGCGGCTCACCGCGACGACCGGCAGCCAGACCGTCGTCAGCCACGGCCCCAAGGTGATCCCGCCGAGCGAGGCCTACGACACCGCCCGGTACGGCGACCGCCCGTTCCCGGTGATCCCCGTCGAGTACCGCGACCGTGCCTACACCGCCTCGCACACCGGCGAGCAGCTCGAGGAGGTCATCAACTCCCCCGCCAAGCCCGGCTCGACGTTCAACCTCTACCAGGAGATGTCGCTCGGCCAGCTCTTCCCGAACGGCACTGTGCCCTCGGCAGGCGTCGCCACGGCCGACTTCGCCAGCTACAAGCCCGGCTTCCCCTTCACCCGGATCGACCCGACGACCATCAGCACCTGCCTGGGCCTGACCCAGACCGACACGCCCCTCGGCACGGTCCCGGCTCCCGGCACCGTCGGCGGCCCGACGTACACCGAGCGGATCACCAACGGCGTCTACAACCTGCCCGGCACCACCGGCTACTACGGCTCCGACGGCGCCGGCTCGGCGGTCATCGGCTCGCTGACCGGCATCGCCGCACTGATGCAGATCGACAGCGGCTGCGGCCCGACCGGCAAGCTCGTCGTCGACGCGGCGGCGATCGCCGACCCGGAGATCGACTACTCCGACTACGACACCGACAAGGACGGCGTCGTCGACTTCTTCATGGCGGTCTTCGCCGGCTGCGGCGGCAACGGCGCCTCTCAGCTGGCCGCCTGCACCAGCGACCCGCAGGACCTGCTGCCCTACGACAACATCTGGCCGCACAGCTCCTCGCTCGAGTACTACTACACCGACCCCAAGACCGGTCTGCCCGGCTTCACCACCGACGATCAGCTCAAGGACCTCGAGGGCCGGCCGCTCTGGTACACCGACACCACCTACAAGGACATGACGACCACCGACAAGGGCGATGCCCTCAAGGTGTTCGTCCGGGTCGGGCCCTACAACCTCAACCCCGAGACCGCCATCGACAAGGCGAGCGTGATCTCGCACGAGTACGGCCACTCCCTCGGGCTGCCGGACTTCTACTCCCTCGGCGGCCGCGAGACCTACGGGGACTGGAACCTGATGGCGACCGACAAGTCGCAGAACATGGACGCGTTCTCGCGCCAGGAGCTCGGCTGGGTCGTCCCTGAGGTGCTCAGGAAGGGCGAGACCCGGACGGTCACCGGGTTCACCGACTCCAAGCAGGACACCGGCACCATCCACTGGACCAGGCCCGACGGCACGCCGTACACGCTGACCAACGGTCCCGACGGCGTGGTCCACAACTCGCTGATGTACGTCGCCAAGCTCCCCGGCCGCCAGCTGCTCGACCCGGCGAAGTTCGACACCGGCGACAAGGCCTCCAAGACCCACGCGTGGTACTCCGGGTCCGGCAACGACTTCGGCTGCGCCACCGACGGCGGCGGCCACAACCTCGACGTCGCGATCCCCGGCCTCAAGGACCTGCCGGCCGGCTCGACCGTCCGGTTGGACTTCAAGTCGCTGTTCGACACCGAGTGGGACTTCGACTACGGCTTCGTGCTGACTTCGAAGGACGGCGGCAAGACGTTCGCATCCCACCCGTCGCTGCGCGACACCCCGACCACGACGCCGAAGGCGTCCAACCCCAACCAGAGCTCCTGCCAGGCGGCGTACGGCAACGGCATCACCGGCTCGAGCGCCTCCTACACCGACCCGGTCACCGTCCAGCTGGACCGGACGCTCGGCAACTACCCCGACTCCGAGTTCGTCGCCGACAGCTTCGACATCTCCGACCTGGCCGGATCCGCGGCGCCGGTGCTGCGGTTCAGCTACTCCAGCGACCCGGGCGTCGCGCGGCCGGGCTGGTTCATCGACGACCTCAAGGTCACCGCGACCACCCCGAGCGGGGAGAAGGTGCTGCTGCAGACCGACCTCGAGAAGGACGGCGGACCGAGCGACCCGCGGATCTTCAACGGCGGCTGCCAGGCCGACAACCCCGGCGGCAGCTGCACCAAGGGCTGGCGGTTCGTGGCCGCCGGGGACGAGGCGGACTTCGACCACGGCTACTACCTGGAGATGCGCGACCGCTCCGGCTTCGACCTCGACGGGCACGGCCAGATCGACCGCGACCCGATCGGCTTCGAGCCGGGGCTCTACCTCTCCTACACCGACGAGGCGCACGGCTACGGCAACGCCGGCACCGACTCGCCCCCGGCGCAGTCGCCGCTCGACTCCACGCCCGAGCCGGGCAGTGACACCCCGAACCTGGACGACGCGGCGTTCACGGCCGCGGTCGCGCGCTCGACGTACTCCGACTCGGGGGCCGGCCACACCGACAACTACACCGACCCATCGAACACCGTCGTCGACAGCCGGTACGCCGACGTCGCGAACCCGTGGCGCTTCCAGTACGGCTGCCTGGGCTTCCAGGTGCTCTCGATGTCCGGCGCCGCCAACGGTCCCGCGACGTCCGACGGCGACCTCACGGGATCGGTGCGGTTCTCGATGGGCAACGGGTGCGGCGCGTTCGACTACGGCTATGCGCCGGCGCCGACGCCGGGGCCGACGAACACCAAGCCGACCGCGCGGGCCACGGCCTCCGACACCCGGGTGACGGTGGGCGACACGGTCCGCTTCAGCGGCTCGGGCAGCACCGACGCCGAGACGCCGAACGACCTCGACTACAGCTGGGACTTCGGCGACGGCGGCTCGACCAAGGACGCGTCGGGCGCCTTCGCCCGCCACACGTTCGACAAGGTCGGCACCTACGACGTCACGCTGCTGGTGACCGATCCGTCCGGGGCGACCGACGTCGACACCGTGACCGTCGCGGTCAGCGGCGGCTCGACCGGTCCGGGTCCTGGCCCCGGTCCTGGCCCGGGTGCGCGCACCACCATCGACTGCGCGTCGCCGAAGGTCGCGCGGCACGGCAGCTGGCGCACCGTGCGTCCCGCCGGCGGCGGCCACTACTGCGACAACGCCGGCCGCGGCTCGGGCCGCGACACGTTGTCCGTGAGCTTCGAGGGCCCCCGGGCGGAGATCTTCTTCGGCCGCTCGGTCCACGGCGGCAAGGCCAAGCTGATGGTCGACGGGAGACGGGTGGCCACGATCAGCTTCAAGAACAAGAACCAGAGGCCGGCGCTCGTCTTCCACAAGGTGCTGCGGCGGCTGGGCTCCGGTGAGCACCAGCTCAAGCTCGTCGTGCTCACAGGCCGGGCGTACGTCGACCGGTTCAGGTTCTAGTCGGCGCTGGTCCTCCACGGCGGCCGCCCGGGCTTCGGTCCGGGCGGCCGTCTTCCGTTCAATTGTTGGGTTGAGCACCTGTTACCACGTAGTAGCCGGTGCCGAACGGCGCAATTGAACGATTTCGCCCCTGACAGGGCCGGCCGGACCCGTCCTCAGGCGGCCCTCCGACGCGGTGGGAAGTGCCGGATCCATTCGGGATCGAAGCGCTGCGGCACCGGGAAGCCCCGCGCCCGCAACGCCGCGGCCACCCGATCGAGGGTGCTCTGCGGATCGACGTACACCCCATCGCTGATGACTTCGACAACCCGCCACTCCAGGTTGTCGGTGATGTCGCCACGCTCGATGTCCCGCTTCCAGTTCGCGATGACTTCGACATGGGGACGCCCCTGGTATTCGACTGCGACCTTCGCCAGCCGGAAGGCCAGATCGAACCTGAGGATGACGTCGCCGTTCTCATCGCGGATCTCGAGGTTGACCTCGGGCTCCGCGAAACCGGCGAGCACCAGCAGCATGCGCACACGAGTCTCCATCGGCGAGTCCACCCGGTCGCGGACGAACTGGGCCGCGTACCGAGCTGCCGCCGACCAGTAGTCCGTCGACTTGACGAGCTCGGCCCGGAGCCAGTCGGCGCGCACCTTGAGCACTCGGCACAGGCTGTCGCCCGCCACGACGAGGTCGACGAGCTTCAAGACCGCGGCCAGCTCGATGAACATCCTCACGACACCGGACACCCGGAGCCCGTCGCGGACCACGACCTCGGTGTGAGGGGGCGCGACGTGCGGCTTCAGTCCGGGGTGCCAGCGCCGGTCCTTGGCGTCGATCACGCTGACGTGGACGTTGGGGTCGTCAGGAACGACGATCCCGTAGACCGCGGCAGCACTGGTGTGGCTCAACCAAGCGCCTTCCGGATGAACCATGAGAGCCGCCTCGAACAGTTGACGGTGCTCGACCCGCGCCTCGGTCGAGATCATCACGCCGCGCACCAGGCTGCGGAACGTGACGCCCGCGAGCCTGCGACGCGAGACTCCTGCGGCTACGGCGTCGGCGCTCCTGAACGGCTTCTTCGGATCGAACATGCGCAGCACCCTGCCTCGCCGCTAGGAGGCGCGTGCGCGTCATCCACAGGCAGCGGCCGGCCGGACGTCCTGCGGCCGTCCCCGGCGCGCGACCAATCGTTCAATTGTTGGGTTCGGCACCGGTTACCGGCTGGTAACCGGTGCCGAACCCAACAATTGAACTGAAGAGCCGCTGCGGAACCAGCGCTCAGCGCCGGCCGGTCTTGAACATCCCGCGTGCGATCTCGCGGGCGGCGGTGCGCATGAAGTCCTTGAAGGCAGCGGACTTCACGACCTGCTCCACGACGCCGTCCTGCTCGGCCGGCTTCTTGGTGCTGGGCTTCGGCGGCTTGGGCGGCTTGGGCACCGGGATGTGGCGCTCGGCGTCGGGGGACGGCGCGGGCGCCTGCTCCTCCTCCTGCTTGGCCGCGCCCTGCTCGAGCCGCTGGGCCAGCATCTCTCGAGCCGACTCGCGGTCGATCGGGGTCTGGTACTTCGCCGCCCGGGGGCTCGCCGCGACCGCCGCGGTGAGCACGTCCGGGTCGCAGGGGTCCATCCTCGACTCGGGCGCTCGCAGCCGGGTCCACGCGACCGGGGTGGGGGCACCGCGCTCGTCCATCACCGTCACGACGGCCTCACCGATGCCGAGCCCGGTGATCACCTGGCCGAGGTCGGCGTAGCCGGAGGTCGGGTACGTCGCCACGGTGGCCTTGAGGGCCTTGGCGTCGTTCGGGGTGTGGGCGCGCAGCTGGTGCTGGACGCGCGATCCGAGCTGGGCGAGCACGGCGTCGGGCACATCGGTGGGGCTCTGGGTCACGAAGAACACCCCGACGCCCTTGGAGCGGATCAGCCGCACGGTCTGGGCGACCTGGTCGAGGAACGCCTTCGAGGCGTCGGCGAAGAGCAGGTGTGCCTCGTCGAAGAAGAAGACGAGCTTGGGCTTGTCGACGTCGCCGACCTCGGGCAGGTCGTGGAACAGGTCGGCGAGCAGCCACATGAGGAACGTCGAGAAGACCGCGGGCCGGTCCTGCAGCTGCGGCAGCTCCACCAGCGAGATGAGACCGCGCCCGTCGGGCGCGAGCTGGAGCAGGTCGCCGGACTCGAACTCGGGCTCGCCGAAGAAGACGTCGCCGCCCTGGTCCTCCAGGCCGATCAGCTCGCGCAGGATCACGCCGGCCGTCGCCGCGGACAGCCCGCCGAGCGCCTTGAGCTCGGCCTTGCCCTCGTCACCGAGCAGGTGACCGAGCACGGCCCGCAGGTCGGCCAGGTCGAGCAGCGGCAGGCCGGCCTGGTCGGCGTAGTGGAACACCAGGCCCAGGCTGGACTCCTGGGTGTCGTTGAGCCCCAGGACCTTGCTCAGCAGGGTCGGCCCGAACGCGCTCATCGTCACGCGCAGCGGGAGCCCGGAGCCGACGCCGCCGATCGCGTAGAACTCGACGGGGAACCCGGTCGCGGTCCACTGCTGCCCCAGGCTCGCGGCGCGGGCGGTGAGCTTCTCGCCCCCCTGGCCCGGCTGCGCCAGCCCGGACAGGTCGCCCTTGATGTCGGCGGCGAACACCGGCACCCCCTGGGCGCTGAGCTGCTCGACCAGCAGCTGCAGCGTCCGGGTCTTGCCGGTGCCGGTCGCGCCCGCGACCAGGCCGTGCCGGTTGAGCATGGCCAGCGGGATCCGGACGGGGACGTCGACCAGCTCGTCGGCGTCCAGCATCAGGCCACCGAGCTCGAGGGCCGGGCCCTCGAAGCGGTAGCCGGCGGCCACCTGCTCGGCGATCGGGGGGGACGGGTTGTCCGCAGTCATGACCGCACCCTACGGCTCGGTCGGTGGCGCTACTCCTGCTCGGCGGCCCAGGCCAGCAGTGCCGCCCGGGCCTCCTCCTCCGACATCGGCCCACGGTCCATCCGCAGCTCGAGCAGGTACTTGTACGCCGCACCGACCTGCCGGCCCGGCCCGACCCCGAGGATCTCCATGATCTGGTTGCCGTCCAGGTCGGGCCGCAAGGAGTCGAGCTCCTCCTGCTCCCGCAACCGGGCGATCCGCGCCTCGAGGTCGTCGTAGGTCCGCCGGAGGCGGTCGGCCTTGCGCTGGTTGCGCGTGGTGCAGTCGGCGCGCGTGACGACGTGCAGCCGCTCGAGCTGGTCGCCGGCGTCGCGGACGTAGCGGCGGACGGCGGAGTCGGTCCACTCGCCGCTGCCGTAGCCGTGGAAGCGCAGGTGCAGCTCGACGAGCTTGCTGACGGCCTCGATCTCGTCGTTGGAGAACCGCAGCGCCTTCATCCGCTTGCGGGTCATCTTCGCCCCGACCACGTCGTGGTGGTGGAAGGTCACCGTGCCGTCGTCGACGAACCGCCGGGTGCGGGGCTTGCCGATGTCGTGCATGAGCGCGGCGAACCGCGCGACGAAGTCCGGCCCGCCGCCCGGCAGCCGCGGCTCGAGGTCGATCGCCTGCTCGAGGACCGTCAGCGTGTGCTCGTAGACGTCCTTGTGGCGGTGGTGCTCGTCGCGCTCCAGCGCCAGCGCCGGCAGCTCCGGCAGCACGATCGCGGCCAGGCCGGTCTCGACGAGCAGCCGCAGCCCGAGGCGGGGGTACGGCGCGCACACGAGCTTGACCAGCTCGTCGCGGACCCGCTCGGCGGAGATGATCTCGATCCGACCCGCCATCGCCGTCATCGCCTCGACGACCTCGGGGGCGACGCTGAAGCCGAGCTGGGCGGCGAACCGGGCCGCGCGCATCATCCGCAACGGGTCGTCGGAGAAGGAGTCCTCGGGCCGGCCCGGCGTGCGCAGCACCCGGTGCGCCAGGTCGACCACCCCGCCGTACGGGTCCTCGACGACGCGACCCGGCACCAGCACCGCCATCGCGTTGACCGTGAAGTCGCGGCGACCGAGGTCGCCGGCGAGCGTGTCGCCGAAGTCCACGGTCGGTTTGCGCGAGCTCGGGTCGTAGGCCTCGGACCGGTACGTCGTGATCTCGACCTGCCAGTCCCCCTTGCGGCAGCCGATCGTCCCGAAGGAGCGGCCCATGTCCCAGATCGCGTCCGCCCAGCCCTTGAGCAGCGCCTCGGTCTGCTCGGGCCGCGCGGAGGTGGCGAAGTCGAGGTCGTTGTGCTGGCGCCCGAGCATCGCATCGCGCACCGGCCCGCCCACCAGCGCCAGCTCGTGACCGGCAGCCGCGAACCGCTCGCCGAGGGCGTCGATCACGGGGGCGATGCGGTCCAGCTCCGCGGTGACCGCCCGCTGGGCGTCGGCCATGGAGAGGGGCGGGGGCGGGGCGTCGGGCACGGGAGTCGAGTCTAGTGGTCGCTCCCGGTCGAGCTCGGTCCCGTCGGCCCCGGTCGGCCCGGTCGCCCCGACAGCGACCGATGGTGGCCACTAGAGTCGCTGGCGTGCTCCGCCCGGTCTCGCTGCTCTCCGCCCTCGCGGGAGCGGTGACGGCCGGGGTGCTGCTCGCCTCGCCGGTCGAGGCGGCGGCCGCGGCCAACCCGATCGCGCACTCCTCGTCGGCCTCGCGCGCCTCGGCGACGCCGCTGCGCGTCACGATCGAGAGCCTGACCCCCTCCGAGATCCCGGAGACGGGCCGGGTCCGGGTCAGTGGCACCGTCACCAACCGCGACGTGCAGACCTGGACCGACATCGGGATCTACGCCTTCGTCTCCGACGATCCGATGACCACGACCTCCGAGCTCGCCGACGCGGCGGCCACCGGGCAGGACGCGTTCCTGGGGGGACGGATCCTCACCGAGGGGACCTACAACAAGGTCGACGAGCTCGCGCCGGGGGAGTCCAGGACGTACTCCCTCTCGATCCCCCGCGCAGAGCTCCACGCCGACGAGGACGGCGTCTACTGGTTCGGCGTGCATGCTCTCGGGACCACCGAGGACGGCACCGACCAGTTCGCCGACGGGCGGGCCCGGACGTTCCTCCCCCTGGTGTCGCAGCCGCGCAAGAACCAGGTGCAGAAGACCGTCCAGGCCGCCCTCGTGGTGCCGATCCGGCGGCAGATCACGCATGCCGACGACGGGTCGATCAGCGACATCGACGGCTGGGTCCACTCGCTCGGCGAGGGCGGTCCCCTGCGCTCGCTCGTCGAGCTCGGCGTGGCAGCCGGCTCGCGGCCGATCACCTGGCTCGTCGACCCCGCCGTGCCCGACGCCGTACGTCAGCTCGTCTCGGGGAACCCGCCCCGCTCGCTCGCCGCGACCACCGACGAGGAGGTGGACCCCGACGCGACCGGCGGGTTGGAGTCCCCGGACGCCAGCGCCTCTCCGACCGAGCAGACCCCGGCTCCGGGTGACGAGGGCGACGGGGAGCCGGCCGAGCTCAGCCCCGAGCTCCAGGACGCCGCCACCGAGGGGTCCCGCTGGTTGGAGAACCTCCACAGCGGCCTCGAGGGGCAGGAGATCCTGACGCTGCCGTACGGCGACATGGACGTGGCCGCCGCTGCGAGGTACGACCAGGACGCCTACCGGCACGCGCGCGAGCGCGCCGACGGCGACCTGGCGCCGTGGGGCCTGCCGACCTCGCCGGCGGTGTCCTCGCCGTCGGGGTACATCGACGCCGACGGCATCCGGATGGCCGACCCGAAGACCACGGTGCTGGTCACGGACCGGATGTTCCGGTCCAAGGCACCGACGGTGGCCCGGACCGAGGGCCGCACCCTGGTCGTGTCCTCCTCGGGGGCGGCCTCGGGCGGTCCCGGACCCACCGAGCGCATGGACCCCCTCGCGGTGCGCCAGCGGATCCTGGCCGAGGCGGCCGTGCGCCTGCTCACCCCCGGTCGCAAGCCGCTGGTCGTGACGCTGCCGTCGACGTGGTCCCCGGAGTCGGTGACCGGCTTCTTCGAGGGCCTCGACGTCGACTGGCTCGACCTGACCGACCTCGCCGCGATCACGAGCCGCGCCGGCACGGACGTCCCGGTCGACCGGCTCCAGTACCCCGACCGCCAGCGCAGGCTCGAGCTCGATGCGGACATGTTCACCGCCGCCGGCGACCTGGTCCAGGCGGGCGAGACCCTGCAGAACCTGCTGACCCGCAACGACCAGGTCGCCTCCGTGATCCGCGACGAGGCACTCACCGACACCTCCTACCCGAGCCGGCTGCACGCCGAGACCGCTCGAGCCTCCGCCGACGCGTCCCGGGCGTGGATCGAGGAGCGGCTGCGCAGCGTCCGCATCGATGCACCCAAGGGAGTGATCCTCTCCAGCGGCAGCGGCCGGTTCGCCGCCACGATCACCAACGGCCTCGACGAGCCGGTGAGCGTCAAGGTCCGCGCGACCGTGGAAGCCCCCCTGGAGCTCAGCGTCCCCGCGGACGCGATCGAGGTGGGCGCCGACAGCAAGCGGACGGTCCTGATCAACGCCTCGTCGTCGGGGGTCGGCATCCGGACGGTCACCTTGTCGCTCACCGACCTCGACGACGTACCGATCGGCTCCTACGACGACCTGCCCATCCGGTCCAACCGGGTCAGCAACGTGATCTGGCTGATCATCGGCACCGGGGTCGCGCTGCTGTTCGGCGCGATCCTGGTCCGGCTGGTCCGGCGGATCCGGACGGCGGCCCGGTCGTGAGCGAGGATCAGCAGTCCGAGCAGCAGCGCGTGCTCGCCAACAGCGCGGTGATGGCCGCCGGCACCGTGGTGTCGCGGATGAGCGGGTTCGTCCGCTCCGCTCTGCTGGCGGCCGCCCTCGGCACCCAGCTGCACGCGGACACGTTCAACATCGCCAACACGATCCCGAACATGCTCTACATCCTGCTGGCGGGCGGGGTCGTCAACGCCGTGCTCGTCCCGCAGCTGGTCCGCGCGATGCAGCGCGACCCCGACGGGGGCGAGGCCTACACCAACCGGATCATCACGCTCGCCGGGCTCTTCCTCGGCGGCGTCACGGTGCTGCTCGTGCTGGCGGCACCGTGGGTGATGTCGGTCTTCTTGTCCTCGTGCTGGAACGACGCCAGTCTCGCCGCCCAGCGCGAGTCGGTGGTGGCGTTCGCGCGCTTCTGCCTCCCGCAGGTCTTCTTCTACGGGATGTTCGTCCTGGTCGGGCAGATCCTGAACGCCCGCGGCCGCTTCGGCCCGATGATGTGGGCGCCGATCGCCAACAACGTCATCTCGGTGCTCGTGCTCGTCGTCTACCTGGTCGTGTTCGGGCCCGCCCGGGGGGCGGAGCTGCTGGGCCCCTTCACGCCCGGCCAGGAGCTCCTGCTCGGCCTCGGCTCGACGCTGGGCATCGCGCTGCAGTTCCTGATCCTGCTGCCCTACCTGCGTTCGGCGGGGTTCCGCTTCCGCCCCCGCACCGACTTCCGCGGCACCGGCCTGGGCCACACGCTGCGGCTGGGCCTGTGGACGGTGCTCTTCGTCATCGTCAACCAGATCGCCTACACCGTGGTCGTCCGGCTCGCCTCGAGCGGCACCGCGACCTGCTCGGGTGGCTCCAGCGAGGGCACCGGCTACACGATCTACTCCCAGACGTTCCTGATCATGATGGTCCCCCACTCGGTGGTGACCGTCTCGCTCGCCACCGCGATCCTGCCGCGGCTGGCGGCCCGCGCGGCCGACCAGGACCGCGCCGGGCTGAGCCGCTCGCTGGCCGAGACGCTGCGCAGCGCACTCGCCGTGGTCATCCCGTTCGCGCTCCTCATGCCGCTGGTGTCGAAGGACGTCGCCCACGTGATCTGGGGCTACGGCGCGGCCGCTGGGGACTACGGCAGCTACGCCCCGTCGCTGGCGCTCTTCGGCATCGGGCTGGTCTTCTTCACCACCCACTACCTCGTGCTGCGCGGCTTCTACGCGCTCGAGCGCAACCGCACGGTCTTCTGGATCCAGTGCGCGGTCGCGGCCACGAACATCGTGGCCGCCGTGGTCCTCGTGCGCGCGACCGACGCCGAGCACACCTCGCCCGCGCTCGTCGTGGCCTACACCGCGTCGTACGCCGTCGGCGCGGTGGCGTCGTACGCCGTGCTGCGCCGCCTGCTCGGAGGCCTGCGGACCCCCACCCTGGTGCGGTTCCTGGTCCGGCTGATGCTCGTGGCGGCGCTCTCCACCGCTGTCGCCGGTGCGCTCAAGCTCCTCATCGACCGCGTCGACGGCGACCCCGGACGGCTGGTGGCCGCCGCGACGCTGGTGCTCGTCGGCACCGTCGACGTCGTCGTGCTCGTCCTCGGCGCGCGGCTGTTCCACCTGCGCGAGGTCACCGCGGTCGTCGACACGATCCTGGGGCGCGTGCGGCGCAGGCGCGTCCCCAGCTGAGGTGCGCCTCGCCCTACGATGGGGCCGGGCCACCTGCCGTGGATGCCGACGTGACGAGGGGAGCGCAGTGCCGAGCTCGATCCGGCCCGGCGACGTGCTCGCCGGTCGCTACCGACTGGTCGACCTGCTCGCCGAGAGCGGGGGCGGCCGGTTCTGGCGTGCCCACGACCGGATCCTCGAGCGGCACGTCGCGCTGCACGTCTTCCCCGCGGACGACGAGCGCGCCCCCGCCCTGCTCGAGGCGGCGCGGCGCTCGGCGATGGTGCACGACCGCCACCTGCTGCGGGTGCTGGACGCCGACAAGACCGACGGACTCTGCTTCGTCGTCAACGAGTGGGGGTCGGGCGACTCCCTCGACATCATGCTCGCCAACGAGGGCCCGCTGGGCGCCCGTCGCGCGGCCTGGCTGGTCTCGGAGGTCGCGGACTCGATCGCCGTGGGCCACGCCGCCGGCGTCGCCCACGGCCGGCTGGTGCCGGAGAACGTCCTGGTCGACCACGGCGGCGCCGTACGCCTGATCGGCTTCGCGGTCGACGCCGCCATGCACGGGCTGCCGCCGGGCCGGCCCTCGACGGACGTCAGCGACCTCGGCGGGCTCCTCTACTGCGCGCTCACCGGCAAGTGGCCCGGTCCGTCCCCGTCGGCGGTGCCGCGGGCACCGGTCGAGCAGGGCCGGGTCCTGCGGCCCCGCCAGGTGCGCGCCGGGATCCCCCGACCGCTCGACGCGCTGTGCGACGAGGTCGTCAACCCGTACGCCGGCGGCTGGGGCGCGCGGCTGCGTGAGACCTACGACCTGGCCACGGCACGCGGCATCGCGGAGTTCCTCGCCGAGTTCGTCGGTGACCCGACCGGGTTGGCCGCCGCCGAGGCCGCAGCCGGACACCGCGACACCGAGACGATCACGCTGCCCGCGATCAGCGACCCGCCGGTGCGCGAGCCACGGCCGGAGCCCGAGCCGGAGCCCGAGCCGGAGCCCGAGCCGGAGCCCGAGCCGGACCCCGAGCCGGACCCCGAGCCTGCCGCCCCGCAGCCACGCCGCTCGACCGAGCTCCCGACCCAGGCCGGGCTCCCGATCTTCGACGACGCCACCGACGACGTGTCGTGGATCGCGGCCCGGGCCGAGCCCGCGCCGCCGCCCCCGCCCTTCGAGGAGCCGCCCGAGCGGCCGCTGTTCGCGCCCGACCCCCCGGGCGGGCCCGTCCGGCGCCCCCGCCGTGAGCCGAACCCGACCGACCGGTCCGCCGCAGGCACGGCCGGCTCCTTCTGGCCCTGGGACGACGGGCCGTCATCGACCGGCACCGGCCCCCTCACCACCGGTGAGGACGACCGGGCCGACGAGGAGGTGCCGGGCCGCAGCTGGCTGCGGCTCGCCGCGGCGATAGCCGGCGGCCTGGTGCTGCTGCTCGCGATCGTCGTCGCCTTCAACCTCGGTCGCGGCCGCACGCCCCTCGGCACCGTTCCCGACGACCACGACGACCCCTCCCCGAGCAGCGCCGCGTCGAGCAGCGCCCCGACCCCGATCACGGGCATCACCGCCACCGATCTCGACCCGCAGGGCGATCCGCCCGAGGAGAACCCCGAGCTCGCCCCGCTCGCGGTCGACGGCGATCCGGGGACATCGTGGCGGACGATGACCTACCTGCAGAACTTCGGCCCCGGCGGCCTCAAGACGGGCGCCGGGCTGGTCCTCGACCTCGGGGCGAAGCACACGGTGGCCGCCGTCGACCTCACGTTCGTCGGTGCGCCCACCGGCTTCTCGCTCTACCTGACCGACGAGGCGCCGGAGTCCGTCGACGACCTCGAGCCGGCCGCGACCGGCACCGCCGACGAGCCGCGGGCCCGCGTGCCGCTCGACGACCAGCCGTCGGGGCGCTACCTCACGGTCTGGCTCACCTCGCTGCCCACGATCTCCGACGGCTTCCGCGGCGAGGTGGCCGAGGTGACGGTCCGCGGATGAGCGAGCCTCGGGAGCTCGGCCCGGACGCCACCGACACCGCCAGTGACCAGGAGCTGCTGGCAGCGCACGTCGCGGGTGACCCCGACGCCTTCGGGGTGTTGTTCGCCCGCCACCGCGACCGGCTCTGGGCGGTCGCGGTGCGCACGATGGGCAACCGCGAGGACGCCGCCGACGGCTTACAGGACGGCCTGATCGCCGCGTACCGCCGGGCTGCGACCTTCCGCGGCGACGCCGCGGTCACCACGTGGCTGCACCGCGTCGTCGTCAACGCCTGCCTCGATCGCATCCGCGGCGCGAAGGTACGCCGGGCCGACCCGTTGCCCGACGACCTGGAGGAGTACCGCGACCGCGGGTCGGCGGCGTCGGCGACACCCGCCACCGCCGACCCCGCGGACCTGAGCGTGCGCAGCGAGCGGCGTCGCCTGGTCGTCCAGGCGCTCGGCGAGCTGCCGCCGGAGCAGCGGGCGGCCCTGGTGCTGGTCGACATGGAGGGCTACTCGGTGGCCGAGGCGGCCCAGGTGCTCGACTGCGCGGTCGGCACCGTGAAGTCCCGCTGCTCACGCGGCCGGGCTCGCCTCGCCGAAGTGCTCGCACCGTTGCTCTCCGAGGCACCGGGTGACCCGGGACACCCCCGGTCGGGGAACCCGCCGCGACTGCGGTCCGTCGAATCCACGGACGCGCCTCGGGGACCGCCGTCCGAGACCTGACCCCGTGCGCCCGTTCCCCGACCTACATCGCAAGGAGGTGACCCCTGTGCCGCGCGATCCCGAGCTGAGCCCGTCCGAGGAGCAGGTGCGTCGCCTGCTCGCCGACGCCCGCCACATCGAGCCGATGCCCGACGAGGTCGTGGCTCGACTCGACGGCGTGCTGACAGGTCTCGCCGCTGAGCGCCGCGACGTGGACCACGCCGACCGGTCGGCCGCGATCGCGGCCGACCTCGCGGCCGCCCGGCGCCGTCGTACGGCGCGCAACCTGCTGGTGGCGGCCGCTGCCGTGGTGGCGATCGGCGTCGGCATGAACTCCGTCGACCTGACCGTCTCGGGTGACGACGATGGCTCCGCGGCCACGTCCGACTCCGGCGGTGCCGCCGCTGATGCGCCGCCGGCAGCCCAGGCCGAACGAGACGGCGGGGCCCGGCATCAGATCCCCGAGCCCCAGGGGAGCCTCGAGGCCGACAAGGACGGCGTCACGGGCTCGCTGGCGTTCGCCGAGCCGGTCCGGCTCTCCTCGGACCGCTTCGGGGCTCAGGTACGCCGGCTGCACACGAGCACCAGGACGATCACGATGGCGGACTCGGTGAGCCCGGCCACCGACGGCCTCTTCAGCCTGAGCCGCAGCCCGCTGCGCGCCGGCTGCTCGACACGGGGGTGGGGCGAGGGTCTCCTGGTGCCCGCGCGCTACGACGGCCAGCTCGGCGCGGTGATCTTCCGCAAGGCCACCGGCGAGACCCAGGTCGTCGACCTCTTCCTGTGCGGCAACGACGAGCCGACGCGGTCGACCACGCTGCCCGTGCGGTAGGAGCCTGCTGCACAGTCGCCCCCGACCGGGGAAGATTCCTCGCCTACGATCGGTTCTACTGCTGCGCAGGTCCACTGCGCCGAATCCCACCTCCGAGGAGAGTCGTACTCCATGTCCGACGCCCAGACCGTTCGCAACGTGATCGTCATCGGCTCCGGCCCGTCCGGCTACACGGCCGCGCTCTACACCGCGCGCGCCAACCTGGCGCCGCTGGTGTTCGAGGGATCGGTCACCGCGGGCGGCGCCTTGATGAACACCACCGAGGTCGAGAACTTCCCCGGCTTCCGCGACGGCATCATGGGCCCGGCGCTGATGGACGAGATGCGCGCGCAGGCCGAGCGGTTCGGTGCCGAGCTGGTCGCTGACGACGTCGTCGAGGTCGACCTGACCGGAGACGTCAAGATCGTCAAGACCGCCACCGACACCTACCAGGCACGCGCGGTGATCCTCGCGATGGGCTCCGGCTACCGCAAGCTGGGCCTGCCGCGCGAGGAGGAGCTCTCCGGCCGCGGCGTGTCGTGGTGTGCCACGTGCGACGGCTTCTTCTTCCGCGACCAGCACATCGCGGTCGTCGGCGGCGGGGACTCCGCCATCGAGGAGGCGACCTTCCTCACCCGCTTCGGCTCCAAGGTGTCGCTGATCGTGCGCCGCGACGAGCTGCGCGCCTCCAAGATCATGCAGGAGCGGGCGTTCGCCGACCCCAAGCTCGAGATCGAGTGGAACTCCGTGGTCGAGGAGATCAACGGCGAGGACCGGCTCGAGTCGGTCACCCTGCGCGACACCGTCACCGGTGAGACGCGCACCCTCGCCGCGACCGGCCTGTTCATCGCGATCGGCCACGACCCGCGCTCGGAGCTCCTGCCCGGCCAGGTCGACCTCGACGAGAACGGCTACGTCATCGCCAGCCACCCCTCGACCGGCACGAACCTGCCCGGCGTCTTCGCGGCCGGCGACCTGGTCGACCACCACTACCGCCAGGCGATCACCGCCGCCGGCACCGGCTGCGCCGCCGCCCTCGACGCCGAGCGCTACCTCGCCGAGCTCGACCACGCGGCCTCGGGCCCCGTCGACGCCCAGCGCCGCGCCGACGCCGAGATGGCCGGCGCCTGAGCCGGGCCGTGTCCGGAGCGGCGGGGAACATCGCCGCCCGGCGTGGTGTTCGATACGTGTAGACCTCAGCGTTCAACGAAAGGGAAACCCCGTGGGCAACATCGCCGCCGTCACCGATGCCGAGTTCGAGGCTCAGGTGCTCAAGTCCGACAAGCCGGTCCTCGTGGACTTCTGGGCGGAGTGGTGCGGCCCGTGCCGCCAGGTCGCCCCGATCCTCGACGAGATCGCATCGACGCACGGGGACAAGATCACGTTCCTGAAGATGAACGTGGACGAGAACCCCGTCACGCCCTCGTCGTACCGCGTCACCGGCATCCCGACGATCAACGTCTACCAGGGCGGCGAGGTCGTGAAGTCGATCGTCGGCGCCCGCCCCAAGGCCGCGATCCTCAACGAGCTCGCTGACCTCATCTGACGCACCGCGAACGTCGACCCGCCCGAAACTTTCGGGCGGGTCGATGTCATTTCAGGCGCCGCGCGTGGCCTTGGGCGCCGGGGTGATCGGCTTGGGCTTGGGTGCCGGTCTCATCACGCCGACGAGCCGTTCGAGCGCGGCCTCGACCTCGTCCTTCCAGCTCAGCGCCATCCGCAGGTCCATCCGCATCCGCGGCGTCGTCGCGTGCGCGCGATGGGTCTTGAAGCCCACGCTGCTCAAGAAGTCGACGGGGAGCAGGTGGCGTCCCGGGCGGCCGGCGGTGTCGCCGAAGGCCTCCACGGCCGCGATCCCACCGCGCTGCACCAGGTCGCGCGCCATGCCCTGCACCAGCATCCTGCCGAGCCCGCCCCCACGCATCCCGGGATCGACGTAGGCCATCGTGAGCAGGACGGCGTCGGGCGAGACCGGTGCCGTGGGGAACCCCCCGGCCCCCGGCAGGTAGGCCTCGGGCGCATAGACGACGAAGCCGACCGGTACGTCGTCGACCAGCGCGACACGCCCGCACGAGCCCCACTCGCGCAGCACCTCGGAGACCCAGGCGTCCTTGGCGGCACACGCGGCGTCGCCCTCGACCCGGTCACGGCGTACCGGGTCGAGCTCCCAGAACACGCACGAACGACACGGCAGGGCGAACGTGTCGAGGTGGTCCAACGTCAGCCGGACGATCTTGCGTGACACGCAGTCCCTCCCACTCCGCGGTCCCGGTGCTGCGCGCCGCGGCGGCATCCATCATGCTAGACGGGTCATGGAGAGCCAGCCCGCCCGCGCGTCCACCCGTCTCGACTCCTACGTCGACAGGTACGCCGCGCGCACGGCCGGCATGACCGCCTCGGAGATCCGGGCCCTGTTCTCGGTCGCGTCCCGCCCCGAGGTGGTCTCGCTGGCCGGCGGGATGCCGAACATCTCCGGGCTGCCGCTCGACGTCGTCGGCGGCGCGATCTCCGAGCTGGTCGCCACCCAGGGACCGGTCGCGATGCAGTACGGCTCCGGACAGGGCGTTCCCGAGCTGCGCGAGCAGATCTGCGACGTCATGCGCCTGGAGGGCATCGACGCGCATCCCGACGACGTCGTCGTGACCGTCGGGTCCCAGCAGGCGGTCGACCTGGTGACGCGGATCTTCTGCGACCCCGGCGACGTGGTCATCTGCGAGGCGCCGTCGTACGTCGGTGCGCTCGGTGTCTTCAAGGCCTACCAGTGCGACGTGGTCCACGCCGAGATGGACGCCGACGGCCTGGTGCCCGAGGCGCTGCAGCAGGCGATCACGGCGACCAAGGCGGCCGGCAAGACGATCAAGTTCCTCTACACGATCCCCAACTTCCACAACCCGGCCGGCGTGACCCTGTCCCCGGCTCGCCGTCACGAGGTCCTCGAGATCTGCCGGCGCGAGGACATCCTGGTCCTCGAGGACAACCCGTACGGACTTCTCGGTTTCAGCCGCGAGCCGATGCGAGCGCTCCGCGCCGACGAGGCCGAGGGCGTGATCTACCTGGGCTCGTTCTCCAAGACCTTCGCTCCGGGCTTCCGCGTCGGCTGGGCGCTCGCGCCGCACGCGGTGCGCGAGAAGCTCGTGCTGGCGCAGGAGTCCGCCACGCTCTGCCCGCCGCAGTTCTCCCAGATGGCGGTCTCGGCGTACCTCGCCCAGCACGACTGGCAAGGGCAGATCAAGCAGTTCCGCGAGATGTACCGCGAGCGCCGCGACGCGATGGTCGAGGCCCTCGACGACCTGATGCCCGCGAGCTGCCGGTGGAACGTGCCCGACGGAGGCTTCTACGTGTGGCTGACGCTGCCCCCGGGCATCGACGCCAAGGCGATGCTGCCTCGCGCCGTCACGGCCCGGGTGGCCTACGTGCCGGGCACCGCGTTCTTCGCCGACGGGTTCGGCTCCAGCTCGATGCGACTTTCGTTCTGCTACCCCACCCCCGAGCGGATCCGCGAGGGCGTACGCCGGCTGGCCGGAGTCCTCGAGGCCGAGATGGAGCTGCGCCAGACGTTCGGCGCGAACGCCTCCGCCCCGACGCTCGAGGTGCGCAGCGGTTACGACGCGCCCAGCTCTGACCTGACCTGACCCTGTTGATCCCGACAATGATCCTCGTGTGAGCGGAGAAGACGTGGCTGCCACCACCCCGACCCATGCCCAGGTGCTCGTCCTGGCCGGCGGTCTGTCCCACGAGCGGGACGTCTCGTTGCGCTCGGGCCGGCGCGTCGCCGAGGCGTTGCGCAGCACCGGGCTGGAGGTCGCCGAGCGCGACGTCGACGCGGCTCTGCTGACGTCGCTGCGCGCCGACCGGCCGGACTGCGTCGTCCCGATGCTCCACGGCGAGACCGGCGAGGACGGTGCGATCCGCGAGGTGCTCGACCTGCTCGACGTGCCCTACGTCGGTGCACCGCCGGCCGCCTGCCGGGTCGCCTTCGACAAGCCGGTGGCCAAGGCCGTGGTCGCCCGCGCGGGCGTCCTGACGTCCGAGTCGGTCTGCCTGCCGCACGAGACCTTCCGCGAGCTCGGCGCGGCGGCCGTGATGGCGGCCCTGGTCGAGCGCCTCGGGCTCCCGCTGATGGTCAAGCCGACCCGGAGCGGCTCCGCGCTCGGCTGCACCGTGGTGCACACCGCCGAGGAGCTCCCGGCCGCCATGGTCAACGCGTTCGCGTACGGCGACGTCGCGCTGCTCGAGCGGTTCGTCACCGGCCTCGAGGTGGCCGTGCCGGTCGTCGACGACGGTTCGGGCCCGCGGGCGCTGCCCGCGGTCGCGATCCAGCCCGACGGCGGCGTCTACGACTACACCGCGCGCTACACAGCCGGCGCCACCGAGTTCGTCACGCCCGCGCCGTTGAGCGAGGAGGTCGGGGCCGAGGTCGCGCGGGTGGCGCTGCTGGCCCACGAGGTCCTCGGGCTGCGCGACGTCTCCCGCTCCGACCTCATCGTCGACGGGGACGGTCGGGTGTGGTTCCTCGAGGTCAACGTGGCTCCCGGCTTCACCGAGACCTCGACCGTGCCGTTGGCCATCAGCGCCGCAGGCCTCGACCTCGGGGCCGTCTGCGCGGCGATGGTCCAGGCGGCCGTGACTCGCGGCGGCAGGTCGTGACGATGCGCGACATCTCCTACCCGCCCGTCATCCTGGCGGCCAAGACCGCCTTCCGGCTGCTCGGCCAGCGCATCGTGATGACCGGCACCGAGCACGTGCCGCGGCGTGGTGGCGTCCTGCTGGCCTGCAACCACGTCAGCTACGTCGACTTCATCTACGGCGGGCTGGCTGCCAACCCGTCGGGCCGGTTGGTCCGGTTCATGGCCAAGCGCGAGATCTTCGACCACCCGGTGGGCGGACCGGTCATGCGGTCGATGCACCACATCGAGGTCGATCGCGGCGAGGGCCTGGCCTCCTTCCACCAGGCTGTCGACTACCTGCGGGCCGGAGAGGCGGTCGGGATCTTCCCCGAGGCCACCATCTCGCGGGCGCTGGTCCTCAAGGAGTTCAAGACCGGCGCGGTCCGCATCGCCGCCGAGGCAGGCGTCCCGGTGCTGCCGGTGGTGCTCTGGGGCACCCAGCGGATGCTGACCAAGGACCATCCCCGCGACCTGTCGCGCGGCAAGACCATCGCCATCAGGGTGGGCGAGCCCCTCCATCCGACCGGTGCGGACCCGGTGGCCGAGACCGCCACGCTCAAGAGCGCGATGGGCGACCTGCTCGACCAGACGATCCGTGCCTACCCGCCCCAGGAGCAACCGCCCGGCTCGTGGTGGCTGCCGGCGTCCTACGGCGGCGGCGCCCCCTCCCTCGAGGAGGCCGCCCGCATGGACGCCGAGGAGAAGCGGCGGCGCGCTGAGCGCAAGGCTCGTCACCAGCAAGGCGATTAGTCGACAAAGCCATATATCGCTTTGGTGATGTGTGGCTAGATCGGCCTGTCGCTGCGGTTGCGGGGATCCATGATGTCCACGATCCGACGCAGGTCGTCGAGCGAGGCGAACTCGACGGTGATCTTGCCCCTGGACCGACCGAGGTCGACCTTCACGCGGGTCTCGAGCCGGTCCGACAACCGCTCGGCGAGGTCGGCCAGGCCCGGGGCGACCGGCTTGGCCCGCGCGGTCCTGGTCACCGGGCGGTCGACGTCGCGGACGGCGACGATCTCCTCCAGACCGCGCACGCTGATCCCCTCGGCCACGACGCGCTGCGCGAGGCGGTCCTGCAGGTCGGCGTCCTCGATCGCGAGCAGCGACCGAGCGTGGCCGGCCGAGAGCACCCCCGCAGCCACGCGACGCTGGACGGCCGGACTGAGCTTGAGCAGCCGGATCGTGTTGCTGATCTGGGGCCGGGATCGCCCGATCCGCGACGCGAGCTCCTCGTGGGTGCAGCCGAAGTCGTCGAGCATCTGCGCGTAGGCCGCGGCCTCCTCCAGCGGGTTGAGCTGGGAGCGATGCAGGTTCTCCAGGAGGGCGTCGCGGAGCATGGCGTCGTCGTCGGTGTCCCGGACGATCGCAGGCACCGTCTCGAGGCCGGCGAGCTGGGTGGCGCGCCAGCGGCGCTCGCCCATGACGAGCTCGTACTCGTCGCGCCCCAGGCGACGCACGACGACCGGCTGGAGGATGCCGATCTCCTTGATCGAGTGGACCAGCTCGGCCATCGCCTCCTCGTCGAAGACCTGTCGGGGCTGGACCCGGTTCGGCCGGATCTGGCCGACCGGCAGCTCGGCGAAGTGCGCGCCATCGACCGGGGCGAGCTCGACCTCGGAACCTCGCCCGGCCGCGCCGCTCGCGTCGGTGGACTCCGCTGCCCCGCCGACCTCCGACGAGGACGAGTCGGCCGCGGGGGCGGTCGGGATCAGAGATCCGAGGCCGCGTCCCAGGCCGCGGCGCTGGACAGGACGGTGCGTGCTCATGAGGCTGCTCCCTTGACCGCGATCTCGCGCGCGGCCTCGAGGTAGGACAGGGCCCCGGGAGATCCGGGGTCGTAGGTCATCACGGTCTGGCCGTACGACGGGGCTTCGGAGACCCGCACCGAGCGCGGGATCGTGGTCTTGAGGACCTGGTCGCCGAAGTGGTCGCGGACCTCCTCCGCGACCCCCGCGGCCAGGCGGGTGCGCGCGTCGTACATCGTCACCAGGATCGTCGAGACGTCGAGCGACGGGTTGAGGTGGGCCTTGACCATCTCCACCGTCTCCAGCAGCTGTCCCAGTCCCTCGAGCGCGTAGTACTCGGCCTGGATCGGGATCATCATCTCGTTGCCGGCGACCAGGGCGTTGAGCGTGAGCAGCCCCAGCGACGGCGGACAGTCGATGAGGACGTAGTCGAGACGGTCCTCGCCGAGCTCCTGGGCGGTGCCGACCCGCGGGTGGCCGAGGATCGCCCGTCGCAGCCGGCTCTCGCGTGCCACGACCGAGACCAGCTCGATCTCGGCGCCGGCGAGGTCGATCGTGGCCGGCACGACGCTCAGGCCGTCGACCTCGGGGCTCTCGGTCGCCACCTCGACCAGGGGCACCCCGTCGACGAGGGCGTCGTACGTCGACGGTGTCCCGCGGTGGTGGTCGACACCGAGCGCGGTGGAGGCGTTGCCCTGGGGGTCGAGGTCGATCACGAGGACGCGCTGCCCGAGCTGCGCCAGCGCGGCCGCGACGTTCACGGTCGACGTCGTCTTGCCGACGCCGCCCTTCTGGTTGGCGACGACGAACACCCGGGTCGCCGATGGCCGGCCCATCGGCGGTCGCAGGCGAGCGCCCTGGCGCGCGAGGACGACGTGCTCCGCGGCCCGCGCCAGCGGGGTGGCGTGGTCGTGGTCGAAGTCCGGGGCGTTGACGGCGATGTCCGCTGCCGTGCGGACCGGATAGCCGGACACGAGGGGCTGGGGCGCGGTTTCACGTGAAACATGGTCGTCGGTCGACGCGCCGCTCCCCTGTGGATAGGACACGCCGTTCTGTGGAGAGACACGCTCAGTCGACGTCTCCGTACCGGTGGAAAACTCCGTCACGCTCCACGCCTCCGGTTCGATGTGCCGCGCGTGCGTCGAGCGCGGTCTGAGGGCCTTCCGCCCGTGGGCGGTGCCGCAACTGGCCAAGATACCCGCCGCGGATCGGCCCAAGCCACCCGGACCGCCAGCGTGGTGGACGGACCGTCCTCGCCGCCGAGGACGCGGATCTCGGGCTCCGCGCAGCCCCATCTGGCCACGACGGGACGCGCCGCCTCGATCTCGGCCGACGCCGAGGACCCCTTCATCGCGAGGAGGACCCCGGTGGGCTCGACGAGCGGCATCGACCAGCCCAGCAGGCGGTCGAGGGGAGCCAGCGCCCGGGACGTCACCACGTCGAACCGCCGTTGGCCATGCAGGGACTCCGCTCGTCCTCGCACCACCTCCACCGACTCCGACAGTCCGAGCTCGGTGACCGCCTCCTCCAGGAACGTGGTGCGGCGCAGCAGCGGCTCGACCAGCGTGACACGCAGGTCGGGACGAGCGATCGCGAGCACCAGGCCCGGCAGCCCGGCACCCGACCCGAGGTCGCAGACGCGCGCGTCCTGGGGGATCTGCTCGGCCAGCAGGGCGCAGTTGACCAGGTGTCGCTCCCACAGTCGTGGCGCCTCACGGGGACCGATCAGCCCCCGGACGACACCGTCGGTGGCCAGGAGGTGGGCATAGTGCTCGGCCAGCTGCAGCCGCTCAGACGGAAACACCCCCCGCGCCTCATCGGGCGCGGAGGGCGTTTCACGTGAAACATCGTCCGGGTCCATCAGCCGGGGAGCACCACCACGCGGCGACGGGGCTCGACGCCCTCGGACTCCGACGTCAGGCCGGCCGCAGCGACAGCGTCGTGCACGACCTTGCGCTCGAACGGCGACATCGGGTCCAGCCTGGCGCTCTCCCCGGTTTCGCGGACCCGCGCCACGGTCTCCTCGGCGAGCTTCACCAGCTGCTCGCGCTTCTGGGCCCGGTAACCGGAGATGTCGAGCATCAGGCGCGAGCGTTCGCCGGTCTCACGATAGACGGCGAGCCGAGTCAGCTCCTGCAGCGCGTCGAGCACCTCGCCCCGCGCGCCGACCAGCTGCGACAGGTCGGCCCCCACGATCGAGACGGCCGCACGGTCGCCGTCGACGTCCATGTCCAGGTCGCCATCGAGATCGGCGATGTCGAGAAGCTCCTCGAGGTAGTCCGCGGCGATGTCCCCCTCCTGCTCCAGCTGCTCGACGCGCGATCGGGCGGGGGAGCCCTCGTCCTGGGCGTCCACGGCCTCGTTCGGTGCGGCCGCGACGACAGCGTCGTCGGTCACCTCGGGGGTCTCCTCGTTCATGGCGTCATCACTCACTGCTGCTCTCCCCTGGAATCGGGCTTGGACTGCGGCTTGGACTGCGGCTTCGGCTTCGCCTTCTGGTTGGCCTTCCGGTCGGCCTTCTGCTGCGCCTGCGCCTTCGTCTGCTTGGACGTCGACGCTCCACCGGCCGGTGCCTGCGGGGCCGGGCGCGGGTTCGTCGTCTTCTTGCGCTGCTCGCGCGACTGCTTCTTGGGCTGCTGACGGGCCTGCGGACGCGGGGCCTCGACCTCGGCAACCGTCGTCGTCCCACTCTCGCCGACCACGGGGTGGCCGTGTCGCTCGGCCTTCGCACGGTCGCGATCGGCCTTCGCCTGAGCGGCGGCGGTGCCCGGTGCGGGGTTGTTGCGGATGACGTAGAACTGCTGGCCCATCGTCCACAGGTTGGAGGTGGTCCAGTAGAAGAGGACCGCGATCGGGAAAGCGATGCCACCGACCGCGAACACCACGGGCAGGACGTAGAGCAGCAGCTTCTGCTGCTGGGCGTAGGGACCGCTGAGCGCGTCCGGCGGCATGTTCTTGCTCATCAGCTGGCGCTGCGTCGTGAAGGTCGTCGCGGTCATCGCGAGGACCAGGATCGCCGCGACGACCATGACCGCCGACGAACCGTCGTTCTGGAGGAACGTCGCCTTCAGCGGGATGCCGAACAGCTCCGCGTTCTGGAAGCTGGTCGCCAGGTCGGTGGTGATGAACGCCTTGCCGTCGCCCTTCGCCGCGTGATGGTCCAGGAGCCGGAACAGCGCCAGGAAGATCGGCATCTGGATGATGAGCGGCAGGCACGAGGCGAACGGGTTGGTGCCGCTGTCCTTGTAGAGCTGCATCGTCTCTTGCGCGAGCCGCTCGCGGTCATGGCCGTACTTCTTCTGCAGCTCCTTGACCTTGGGCTGGATCAGCTGCATGTTCCGGCTGGACTTGATCTGCTTGACGAACAGCGGGATCAGGGCCGCGCGCACCGTCAGGGTCAGCCCGATGATCGACAGCACCCAGACCAGGCCGCTGTCGCCGTCGAGCCCGATGGTCTCGAGCACCCAGTGCCAACCGACCAGCACCGCGGAGATCGCGTAGTAGAGCGGCGTCATGATGAAACCGCCGATGTCGCCGAGGAATCCCACGGGTCAGGCTCCTTGCTGGGGAGAGGGAGAGGGGCCCGCGCCACGGCGGGAGGTTCGAAGGGGGACCGGGTCGTAGCCGCCGGCGGCCCACGGGTGGCACCGCACGAGACGTCGCACCGTCAGCCAGCTGCCGACGACGCTGCCGCGCTCGCGCACCGCCTCGAGAGCGTAGGCCGAGCACGTCGGGTGATAGCGACAGACCTGGCCGTACAGCGGGCTGATGAGCAGTCGGTAGGCCCGCAGCAGCCCGATGAGCAGGAGCCGGAGCGGGTCGTACCTCACCTGGCCACCTCCGCACGGGTCCGTTCGAGGCAACGTGCGAGGTCGGCACGGAGTTCCGAGCTGGTGGCCGTTGCCGCGGGCGGCAGCGCCCGGACCACGAGCACAGCAGAGCCCGGGAGCGTCGAGAGGTGCTCCCGGGCGAGGTGTCGGAGGCGTCGCTTCACCTGGTTGCGGACGACGGCGTTGCCGACCGCCTTGCTCACCACGAGACCGACCCGTGCTGCAGGATCGGCGCCGGCCGCCGGATCGGCCCACAGATGGACCACGAGGGTGCGCCGCCCGGCGCGACGACCCGAACGGATCGCCGCACGGAAGGTGGCGCCGTCACGCAGGCGGTGCGCCGCGGGCAGCACGAGGCCGGCGCGGGAAGCGGGCGGAAGCCCGGCCGTCAGACGGCGAGGCTCTTGCGACCCTTGCGACGGCGCGAGGACAGGATCGCGCGGCCGGCGCGGGTGCGCATGCGCAGGCGGAAGCCATGCACCTTGTGACGGCGGCGGTTGTTCGGCTGGTACGTACGCTTGCTCACGAGCTTCTCTCCATCGTGGGTCAGGGCAGTCACGCCGGGCCGGAGCGGCAGTGCGGTGCCGTTGATCGGACACGCGAGGCGCCTTTCGGCTGGCACCGCCCACCCGCGAACCGACCCCTCCGGGCGACTGCTCGTTCGTGGACATGCGGCACCGGTCGACACCGGGTGACCGAGTAACGGTACGCGCTGGCGATCCACAGGGTCAAACCAGCGCGGACCACCTCGGGCACCGGGCGTCCGACCGCCGGCCGGACCTGTGGATGACGGCTTGCCGCGGCCCGCGGCGGCGAGTTAGGTTCGAGTGCACCGAGGTTCCCCGTCATCCTCGTCGCCCACCGGACCAGCAGGTCGTGTGACGCCCGCCACATCAGCGAATAACCGCCGCTGACCTGCACAGATGTCGATCCGCGCCGGCGTCGGGATGATCTCGGACGGAGGCTCTCCACAGCGGGGGCACCGGGTTCACAACCTGTGGACAAAGTTGTGGAGACAGATCGGCGGCCTCGAGGTCGCCGGTTCTCCTGCGGGACCGCCGGACGTCGCCGACGATGGGGTCCGGGCCCGCGGCGGAACGGATCGGCAGCGAAGCGGGAACGACGGAGAAAGCGGGAGCGGTGGACCAGAGCACCTCGGACCTCGGAGTCGCCTGGCGCGGCGTGGTCGACGACCTCCAGCCCAACCAGCGCGCCTGGCTGCGCGCCAGTGAGCCGGTCACCCTCCACGAGAGCACCGCCATCGTCGCGGTCCCCAACGACTTCACCCGCAACCAGCTCGAGGGCCGCCTGCGCGCCCAGCTCGAGGACGCGCTGACGGTGCGCTTCGGTCGCGAGATCCGGATCGCGGTCACCGTGAACCCCCAGCTCGAGGAGCCGACCGAGCCCGCCGGCGCCGAGCACCTCGACTCATCGACAAGTCGTGAAGTCGCTATGTCGACAAGTACCGCCGATCCTGTGCCGATGCCGGTGGCCCCGCCCGCACCGGAACCTGCCGACCTCGGCGCCCGCCCGTCCTCCCTCGAGACCCGGCTCAATCCCAAGTACACCTTCGAGACCTTCGTCATCGGCTCGTCCAACCGGTTCCCCCACGCCGCCGCCGTCGCGGTGGCCGAGGCGCCCGGCAAGGCCTACAACCCGTTGCTCGTCTACGGCGACTCCGGCCTGGGCAAGACCCACCTTCTCCACGCCATCGGCCACTACGTGCGCTCGCTCTACACCGGCGCGAAGGTGCGCTACGTGTCGAGCGAGGAGTTCACCAACGAGTTCATCAACGCCATCCGCGACGACCGGCAGGACCGCTTCAAGCGCCGCTACCGCGACGTCGACGTGCTCCTCATCGACGACATCCAGTTCCTGGAGGGCAAGACCCAGACCCAGGAGGAG
>NZ_JANINT010000056.1:43916-51012 GCF_024509035.1 Nocardioides sp.
TTCCACACCTTCAACACCCTCCACAACGCCAACAAGCAGATCGTGCTGACCAGCGACCGCGCGCCCAAGCGCCTCGAGGCGCTGGAGGATCGACTGCGCAACCGGTTCGAATGGGGCCTCATCACCGACGTCCAGCCCCCCGACCTCGAGACGCGCATCGCGATCCTGCGCAAGAAGGCCGCGATGGACCGGCTCACAGCGCCGCCGGACGTGCTGGAGTTCATCGCCTCGAAGATCCAGACGAACATCCGCGAGCTCGAGGGCGCGCTGATCCGGGTCACGGCGTTCGCGAACCTCAACCGCCAGGAGGTCGACATGACCCTGGCCGAGATCGTGCTCAAGGACCTCATCCCCGAGGGTGGCGAGCCCGAGATCACCGCAGCGCTGATCATCGCCCAGACCGCGGCCTACTTCGGGCTCTCCATCGAGGAGCTCACCGGACCCAGCAGGGGCCGCCACCTGGTGATGGCTCGCCAGATCGCGATGTACCTGTGCCGCGAGCTCACCGACCTGTCGCTGCCCAAGATCGGGGCGCAGTTCGGCAACCGGGACCACACGACCGTGATGTACGCCGACCGCAAGATCAACCAGCTGCTCGCCGAGCGACGTGCGGTCTTCAACCAGGTCAGCGAGCTCACCAACCGCGTGAAGATGCAGGCCCGTCAGGGCTGAGGAGCTCCGCCTCCCCGTCGCTCGCCCTTCCACCTGGACGACCTCGAGGCCTCACGCGCGACGGGCGCGAGCCGCCATGCCCGCGACCCGGCCGACGTTGCCGACGCGTCGTGGCCGCGAGAGGAGGCAGTTCGAGACCACGGCGACGACCCCGAACTACATCTCTGTGAGATGTGCACGCACCCCTGAACCGAGGACGGTCACCCCGGGAGAACCTGTGGACGAACGGTCACGCGGTCCACGACGCCGTCCCCGGATCCACATCCCCGCCGACTCGTCCACCAGATCGTCCACACCCCCTGTGCACCGACGACGCGCGTCGTGACCAGCACCAACGGGAGTTGTCCACAGTTTCCACCGACGCTATGACTCCTCCCTACCTCCAGACAGATCGATCCTCGGTGAACATCCATCCGGGCCCCTTCCTGGGGACAACTCCCGCGGGTCGGCCCTCCATGGCAGGATCTGCATTCCAGCAAGTGCCTGTCGGCACCGTGCTGAGGAACCTGTAGCTCTGCAGTTCCACACCCCGCTCCACCGAGCCGACCCGAAGGAACCATCGTGAAGTTCCGCGTCGAGCGCGACGTGCTCGCCGATGCCGTCGCCTGGGCTGCGCGCAGCCTCCCCGTGCGTCCCAGCGTCCCCGTGCTGGCCGGCCTCCTCATCGAGGCCAGTGACGACGGCCTGGTGCTCTCCACCTTCGACTACGAGACCTCCGCGCGCGCCACGCTGAGCGCCGAGGTCAGCGACGAAGGCAAGGCGCTGGTCAGCGGTCGGCTGCTCGCCGACATCTGTCGCAGCCTGCCGGCCAAGCCCGTCGAGATGGTTCTCGACGGCGCGAGGGTCTCGCTGACCTGTGGCTCGGCCCGGTTCAGCCTCCAGACGATGCCGGTCGAGGACTACCCCTCGCTGCCCGACATGCCGGCCGCGACCGGGACCGTGCAGAGTGAGGCCTTCGCGCACGCCGTCGCCCAGGCCGTCACCGCGGCCGGCCGCGACGACATGCTCCCGGTGCTGACCGGCGTGCGCATCGAGATCGACGGCTCGACGATCTCGCTGCTGGCCACCGACCGCTTCCGGCTCTCGCTGCGCGAGCTCGAGTGGAGCCCGCGCACGCCCGACGAGTCGGCGGCCGCGCTCGTGCCCGCCCGCGTGCTCGGTGACACCGCGAAGTCGCTGACCGGCGGCGGCGAGGTGACGATCGCGCTCGCCACGACCGGTTCCGGTGAGGGCATCATCGGCTTCGAGGGTCACGGTCCCGGTGGGCTGCGACGGACGACGACGCGTCTGCTCGACGGGGAGTTCCCCAAGGTCCGCAGCCTGTTCCCCGGCGAGCACCAGACCACGGCCCTGGTCGAGAAGGCAGCGCTGGTCGAGTCGGTCAAGCGCGTCGCGCTGGTCGCCGAGCGCAACACCGCCGTGCAGCTGGCCTTCAGTGACGGGGTGCTCACCCTCGACGCCGGGTCGGGCGACGAGGCCCAGGCCTCGGAGTCGATCGAGGCGACGATCACCGGCGAGGACATCACCACCGGGTTCAACCCCCAGTTCCTGCTCGACGGCCTCACCGCGATCGACCAGCCCGTCGTCGAGCTCGCCTTCACCCAGGCCTCCAAGCCCGTGGTGATCAGCGGGTCCGTCGACGACGGCGAGCGGGACTCCTCGTTCCGCTACCTGCTGATGCCGCGTCGCCTGCTCTCCTGAGTCCGACCCGGCCCCTGGGGTACCGCACCTAGGCTGGGGCCGACCGTGCCACGGCAGATTGGAGCAGCGATGGACCTCGGACTCGTCGGCCTCGGCAAGATGGGTGGCAACATGCGCACCCGGTTGCGCGACGCCGGGCACACGGTGGTCGGCTACGACCGCAATCCCGACGTCGCCGACGTCGACAGCCTCGAGGCGATGGTCGAGCAGCTCCCCTCCCCCAAGGTCGTCTGGGTGATGGTGCCCTCCGGCGACCCGACCCGCGAGACCATCCGCCAGCTCGCCGAGCTCCTCGGTGAGGGTGACCTCGTGGTCGACGGCGGCAACAGCAAGTGGACCGACGACCAGGTCAACGCCGACCTGCTGGCCGAACGCGGTATCGGCTTCGTCGACTGCGGTGTCTCCGGTGGCGTCTGGGGCCTGAAGAACGGCTACGCGCTCATGTGCGGTGGCAGCGACGAGGACGTCGCGAAGGTGCAGCCGGCCTTCGACGCCCTCAAGCCCGACGAGGGCGGCTTCGTCCATGCGGGCAAGAAGCCCGGCGCCGGCCACTTCGCCAAGATGGTCCACAACGGCATCGAGTACGCCATGATGCAGAGCTACGCCGAGGGCTGGGAGCTGCTCGAGAAGGTCGACCTCGTCGACAACGTCACCGAGGTCTTCGACTCCTGGCGCTCGGGCACGGTGATCCGCTCCTGGCTGCTGGACCTGCTGGTCGCGGCCCTCGAGGAGGACGGCCACCTCGACAAGATCGCCGGCTACGCCGAGGACTCCGGCGAGGGCCGGTGGACCGTCGAGGCCGCGATCGACAACGCCGTCCCGATGCACGTCATCGCCGCCTCGCTGTTCGCGCGGTTCACCTCGCGCCAGGACGACAGCCCGGCCATGAAGGCGGTCGCCGCGATGCGCAACCAGTTCGGCGGCCACGCCGTCCACACCGAGCCGCCGGTCGGCGGCGACGCCAACCCGGGCTGACCGCACCAGCCCGAACGAAGACACCCGCATGTACGTCGCGCACCTCTCGCTCCACGACTTCCGGTCCTACGCCACGGCTGAGGTGGAGCTCACCCCGGGAGTGACGGCGTTCATCGGGCGCAACGGCCAGGGCAAGACCAACCTGGTCGAGGCCATCGACTACCTCTCGCGACTCAGCTCGCACCGCGTGGCCAGCGACGCGCCCCTGGTGCGCGCGGGGGCCGACCAGGCGGTGGTGCGGGCGGCCGTCGTCCGCGATGGTCGCACCGCTGTCCTCGAGGTCGAGCTCAACCCGGGCCGCTCCAACCGGGCCCGGGTGAACAGGTCGCCGCTCCCCCGCGCTCGAGAGCTCGTCGGGCTCGTGCGCACCGTGGTGTTCTCCCCCGAGGACCTGACGCTGGTGAAGGGCGACCCGTCCGATCGCCGACGGTTCCTCGACGACCTGCTCGTGCTGCGCGCCCCCCGCCTCGCGGGGGTGCGCTCCGACTACGACCGGGTGCTGCGCCAGCGCAACACGCTGCTGAAGACCGCCGGAGCCGCGCGCCGAGGTAGCTCCGGCCAGGAGAGTGCGCTCTCGACGCTCGGGGTCTGGGACGCCCACCTCGCCCGCACCGGCGCCGAGCTGCTGGCCGAGCGTCTGGCGCTCGTCGAGTCGCTGCGCCCCTACGTCGGCAAGGCCTACGAGACCGTCGCGCGGGGAGCGACCCGCGACGACGCCGACATCGAGTACAAGCCGTCCTTCGACCTCAAGGGCCGCAGCGAGCGCGACGACCTGGTCGAGGCGTTGCTCGCGGAGGTCGAGCGGCGCCGCGGCGACGAGCTCGACCGGGGGGTCTCGCTCGTCGGGCCACACCGTGACGAGCTGCTGCTGAGCCTGGGCCACGGTCCCGGCGAGGGACGACTCCCGGTCAAGGGCTACGCCTCCCACGGGGAGTCGTGGTCCTTCGCCCTGGCGCTGCGGCTGGCGTCGTACGACCTCCTGCGCGCCGACGGCGACGACCCGATCCTGATCCTCGACGACGTGTTCGCCGAGCTCGACGCCGAGCGGCGTGCGCAGCTCGCCGACCTGGTGGCCGGCGCCGAGCAGGTCCTGGTCACCGCCGCGGTCGCCGCCGACGTGCCCGCGGGCCTGGCCGGCACCCGGTACGACGTAGCTGGTGGCACGGTGGTGAGGTCCGATGACGACTGACGACGGCGGATCGCTGCTCCCCGAGCGCGAGGAGCCCGCGCCGCGACGAGACGACGGGCTCGACCTTGCTCGGGCGCTGACGCGCGCGACCGCCAAGTCCACCCCCGCGGCCCGGCGCAAGACACGCCGGCCGCAGACGCCACCGCGCGGTCGGGTGACGGGGTCCCACCCGGACGACCGGGACCCCCAGCTGCTCGACACCACGCTCTCGCGTCTCGTCGACGACCACGGGTGGGAGGTCGACCTGCGCGTGCACGGGATGTTCGGGCGTTGGGCCGAGTTGGTCGGCTCCGAGATCGCGCTGCACTGCACCCCGGAGTCCTTCACCGAAGGGCGCCTGATGGTGCGCACCGACTCCACGGCCTGGGCCACGCAGCTGCGGCTGCTGGCCCCGACCGTCGTACGCCGCCTCAACGAGGAGCTCGGCCACGGCACGGTGACCCTCATCGAGGTGCTCGGACCCCATGGCCCCACCTGGAAGAAGGGCCCGCGGTCGGTGCGCGACGGGCGCGGTCCACGCGACACCTACGGCTGAGCCACACCGAGCCCGCCACCGGGATCGGCGCGGGACGTGAGCGCGCCGGAGACGATCTGCGGGATCCGTCGACGTATGGGGCCCCACCGGCACCCCTGTTCGTCGGCCGTGGAGCCGCTCACGAGCCGCGCAGGCCCACTTTTCATCCCCAGGCCATCCCCCGCCAGGGGTCGGTCCGTGGAATACGGCCCTCTGAGCGGTATCATGGACGTCGGCCGCGTGCGCCCTCGTGCTGCGGCCTTCTCCATGTCAACAGGCGTGTCAACGCCCGTTCAGCGAAGAGGTGTGCGTGTCCGAGGACATCACCGTCGAGACCCCCGACGAGACCCCCGCCGACAGCACCGCACCTCCCGCGGTCCCGGTCGAGTCCCCGGCGCAGGAGGAGGTCCAGTACGACGCCTCCGCGATCCAGGTCCTCGAGGGCCTCGAGGCGGTCCGCAAGCGCCCGGGCATGTACATCGGCTCCACCGGCGAGCGCGGTCTGCACCACCTGATCTGGGAGATCGTCGACAACGCCGTGGACGAGGCGCTGGCCGGCTACTGCGACCGCATCGTCGTCACGCTCCAGGCCGACGGCGCGATCCGGGTCGAGGACAACGGTCGCGGCATCCCCACCGACACCGCCCCAGGCCAGGAGATGCCGGCGGTCACGATGGCCCTGACCATGCTCCACGCCGGCGGCAAGTTCGGCGGCGGCGGCTACAAGGTCTCCGGCGGTCTTCACGGCGTGGGCGTCTCGGTCGTCAACGCCCTGTCGACGCACCTGATCGTCGAGGTCAAGAACCGCGGCCACCTGTGGCGCCAGTCCTTCAGCCTCGGCGTGCCGGACGGCGACCTGGAGGAGGTGCGCGCGCTCGAGCCCGGCGAGCGCACCGGCACCACCGTCACCTACTGGGCCTCCGCCGACATCTTCGAGACCACGACGTACTCCCTGGAGACCATCACCTCGCGGTTCCGCGAGATGGCGTTCCTCAACAAGGGCCTGACGATCGTGGTCCGCGACGAGCGACCGGTGGCCGACGAGATCGTCGACGCCGTCGAGGACGACACCGTCGCCGAGGACGTCGACTCCAACCGCGCCGACTCGATCAAGCGCGGCGAGGGCGGCGGCATCGAGCAGGTCTTCATGTACGAGCGCGGGCTCGTCGACTACGTCGAGCACCTCAACCGGCGCAAGGACAAGGCCAACCCGACCGTCATCTCCTTCGAGGCCGAGACCCCTGCCGGGGTCGAGAACCACATGAGCCTCGAGGTCGCGATGCAGTGGAACACCTCCTTCCAGGAGTCGGTGCACACCTTCGCCAACACGATCAACACCCACGAGGGCGGCACCCACGAGGAGGGCTTCCGCGCAGCGCTCACCACCCTGGTCAACAACTGGGGTGAGGAGTGGGGCCTGATCAAGAAGCGCGAGGACCGGGTCTCGGGCGACGACATCCGCGAGGGCCTGACCGCGATCATCTCGATCAAGATGGGCGAGCCGCAGTTCGAGGGCCAGACCAAGACCAAACTCGGCAACACCGAGGCCAAGGGCTTCGTGCAGCGGGTGGTCAACGACCAGCTCGGTGCCTGGTTGGAGCAGAACCCGGCCGAGGGCCGCGACATCATCCGCAAGGCGCAGGCCGCCGCCTCGGCCCGCATCGCCGCGCGCAAGGCGCGCGACCTGGCCCGGTCCCGCAAGGGCCTGCTCGGCGGTGGTGGCCTGCCCGGCAAGCTCTCGGACTGCCAGTCGACCAACCCCGCCGAGTGCGAGGTCTTCATCGTCGAGGGCGACTCGGCAGGTGGCTCGGCCCGCCAGGGCCGCGACCCGCGCGTCCAGGCGATCCTCCCGATCCGCGGCAAGATCCTCAACGTCGAGAAGGCCCGCATCGACAAGGTCCTGGGCAACCAGGAGGTCCAGTCGATCATCTCCGCGCTGGGCACCGGCATCCAGGACGAGTTCGACATCGAGAAGCTGCGCTACCACAAGGTCGTGCTGATGGCCGACGCCGACGTCGACGGCCACCACATCAACACCCTGCTGC
>NZ_JANINT010000057.1 GCF_024509035.1 Nocardioides sp.
GCCAGGAGGTCGGGGGAGAGGTGGTCGACGGGGTCTCGGTCGCGCAGGGACAGCATGGCCTCCTTGGTCGGCAGGGTGATGGCTCGCAGCTCGCGGAACCCGAACTCCCGGTTGAGTGCGCGGATCCGGTCGTTGCGCGCGTCGGGCTCGACCACGACGCGGCGTACCGACGGGTCGGCGAAGCAGTGGTCGAGGACCGCGGCGAACACCGTCCGCGTGAACCCGTGCACGGGCCGGTCGCTCGGCGCCACCAGCACGTGCATGCCGAGGTCGCCGGGCCGCAGCTCGGGCAGCTGCGCCAACTTGGAGTGGAACGGGTCGTAGGTCTCGGCGAGGAACGCCGGCACCCCCTCCACCCGCCCCAGCCACGCGTGATGGTGCGGATCGTCGGCGATCATCCGGTACTCCGCCGCCACGTCGGCCAGGCCCGCGTCCTGCATCTGCCAGAACGCCGAGCGGGGGTGGGTCACCCACGCGTGCACGAGCGCGAGGTCGCGCTCGATGTCCAGCGGCTCGATCGTCACTCTCATCGCGGCGCCCCGAACGTCTGCACGGCGATCCGCTTCTCGATCGGGTAGACCTCGCGCCCGGTCATCGCCGCGATGATCACCGAGTTGCGGAACGCGCCCATCCCGAGGTCGGGCGCCACGAACCCGTGGGTGTGCTCCTCGGCGTTCTGCACGAAGATCTCGCTGCCGCCGTGGTCGATCGCGTACGTCGGCGACACGATGTAGCGCCCGCGCTCGTCCCACGCGATCCGGTCGCGCACCGGGTCGAGGAACGCCGGCGCCTGCGCGGCGTACCCGGTCGCGAGCACGAGCCCCTGCGTCGACAGGGAGAACTCCTCGCCGGTCTCGTCGTGGTGGCACGTCAGCTCGTACGCCGAGCCGCACGACCGGGCGCCGCGCACTGTCGTGCTGGTGAGCATGGTCGTGCGCGGGCCGTCGCCCTGCACCCGCAGCCGGTAGTGCAGGTCGAAGATCTCGTCGACGAGGTCGCCGCTGATGCCCTTGTAGAGCGAGCGCTGCTCGCGCAGCAGCCGGTCGCGCGTCTGGGCAGGCAGCCCCTGGAAGTACGCCGTGTACTCCGGCGAGGTCATCTCCAAGGTGAGCTTGGTGTACTCCATCGGGAAGAACCGCGGGCTGCGCGTCAGCCACGTGAGGTGGTAGCCGTGGTCGGGACTCTCGGCGAGCAGGTCGCGATAGATCTCCGCCGCGCTCTGCCCGCTCCCGACGATCGTGATCGAGTCGAGTCGTTGCAGCCCCTCCTTGTGCGCGAGGTACGCCGAGGAGTGGATCCCCATCCCCTGCAGGGATGCGGGCACGTACGGCGTGGTCCCCACGCCGAGCACGAGCCGGCGTCCGCGGTGCTCCTCGCCGGTCGCGGTGCGCACGGCGTACGCCTGACCGTCGTGGACGACCTCGGTGACGGCCTGGCCGAACCGGACGGTGCCGAGCCGGTCGGCGGCCCAGCGGCAGTACTGGTCGTACTCGCGTCGCAGGGGGTAGAAGGACTCGCGGATGTAGAAGGGATAGAGGTTGCCGGTCTGCTTGAGGTAGGCGAGGAACGACCAGCGCGAGGTGGGGTCGGCCATCGTGACCAGGTCGGCCAGGAACGGCACCTGCAGCGTCGCGTCGTCGAGCAGCATGCCCGGGTGCCAGGCGAGCTCCTCGCGGGCCTCGAGGAAGACGCCGTCGAGGTCGTCCACCGGGTCCGTGAGGCAGGCCAGGCCCAGGTTGAACGGGCCGAGCCCGATGCCGATGAAGTCGTGCATCAGACGGCCGCCTCGATGGACGTTGCCGCGATCAGCTCCTCGCCGACCGCCACCACCTGCCGGGTGATCGCGAGGATGTCCGTGAACGTGGCGATCGGGTTGAGCAGCGTGAGCTTGAGCCAGCGACGGCCGTCGACCTTGGTGGCGGCGACCATCGCGGTGCCGCGCTCGTAGAGTGCGGAGCGGATCAGTGGCACCAGCCGGTCGGCGGCGTCCTCGTCGAGGCCGTCGGGACGGTAGCGGAACACGATCGTGCTCAGCTGTGGGGCCGCGGCGACCTCGAGGTCGGGGGAGGCGTCGAGGTGCCGGCAGACCTCCGCGGCGAGGTCGACGACCGTGTCGACGTACTCGCCGATCGTGTCGGGCCCCATCACCCGCAGCGTCACCCAGAGCTTGAGGGCGTCGAAGCGGCGCGTGGTCTGCAGGCTCTTGTCGACCTGGTTGGGGTGGTCGACGCCGCGCGGGTTGAGGTAGTCCGCGTGCCAGGTGACGTGCCGCAGCTCGCGGCCGTCGCGCACCAGCAGGGCGCTCGCGGACACCGGCTGGAACCAGGTCTTGTGGTAGTCCACGGTCACCGAGTCCGCCCGCTCGATGCCGGCCAGCAGGTGCCGGCGACGGGCGGAGACCAGGAGGCCGCCGCCGTAGGCCGCGTCCACGTGCAGCCAGCAGCCGTAGGTCTCGGCCAGGGCCGCGACCTCGCGCAGCGGGTCGATCGCGCCGAAGTCGGTGGTCCCTGCGGTGGCGACCACCGCGGCCGGCACCAGGCCGGCGTCCGTGCACCGGGCGAGCCCTCGGCTCAGCGCTCCGACGTCCATCCGCCGGTGGCCGTCGGTCGCGACCGTGACGACGGCGGCGTCCCCGAGCCCGAGCAGCCGGGCGGCCTTCTGGACGCTGAAGTGGCCGTCACGGCTCGTGAGGATCCGCAGCCGCGACGGGTCGGCGCCACCCGCGACGGCGCGGTCGCGAGCCAGCAGCAGACCCTGGAGGTTCGACTGGGTGCCGCCGCTGGTGAAGATCCCGTCGGCGCCCGGCCCGAAGCCGATGCGGGCCGCGGTCCAGTCGATCAGGTGGCGCTCGACGTACGTGCCCCCGACGCTCTGGTCGAAGGTGTCGAGGCTCGCGTTGACCGCGCTCACCAGCACCTCGGCCATCAACGCCGGGATCACCACCGGGCAGTTGAGGTGCGCGGCGTACGACGGCTCGTGGAACCAGACCGCGTCGTCGAGCCAGACCCGGCTCAGCTCCTCGAGAGCGGCCTGCGGGTCGCCGAGCGGGCGGTCCAGGTCGATCTCGGCGACCGCCTTCGCGGCCAGGTCGGGCGAGCGCCCGGTGGCCGGGCCGGTGACAGCGGCGAGCGTGCGCGCCAGGTGGCCGACGCTCAGCCGCATCGCGGCGAGGTAGCCGCGTGGCCCGTCCAGCCGCGCGGGGTGGAACAGGTCGGGGGCGAGCAGGTCGGGGATGGGGGGCGGCAGAGGAGTGCTCACCGGCGGAACCTTCCGAGACGAGAATTAGGTAAGGCTTACCTTACTTAGATTCTCGGGTCGGTGGGCAAGTCAGGGGACGAGCAGCTCCCCGCGGAGCTTGCACAGCTGAGCGCGCAGCTCGGGGTCGTCCAGGACCAGCCCGACCAGCGGGCAGTCCTCGGGTCCGTGGGCTCCCGGCTGGCACAGACGGCACGCGTCGCCGGGGCGAAGCAGGCATTCCGGCTCGGGAGCTCTCATGTCTCTGACGCTAGGCCGACGACTTAGGTCTTTCTAGGGCCAAACGTCATGCGATGGACATTTGACTCTGGTGGCGCACCGCTCCGGCGGCCAGCATCGGGGACGGGAGGGCGAGCGGACGGGCCCGGCTGGCGGGCCGTCGTGGCCGCCACCCGGAGGTGTCTCGTGGTCCCGATGAAGCAGGCGGCAGAAGACTTCCTGTCGCACAAGCGGATCGCCGTGACCGGCGTGTCCCGCGACCCCAAGACGCACGGCGCCAACATGGTCTACCAGCGGCTGCGCGAGCGCGGGTACGACGTCGTCGCGATCAACCCGAACGCCGAGACGGTCGAGGGCGACCCGTGCTACCCCGACCTCGCGTCAGTGCCGGCCCCGGTCGAGGCGGTCGTGATCGGCACCCGCCCCAAGACCGCCGAGGCCACGATGCACGAGTGCGTCGACCTCGGGATCACCCAGGTCTGGATGCACCGCGGGCCCGGCAAGGGGAGCGTCTCGGAGAAGGCGGCGGCCTACGGCCGCGAGCACGGCCTGACGGTGATCCCCGGCGGCTGCCCCTGCATGTTCGGCCCGACCGCCGACGGCGGGCACAAGGCGATGCGCTGGATGTTCGGCCTCACCGGCAACGTGCCGAAGAAGGTCTGAGCCTCACCCGACGGCGAGGAGCCGCTCGCACTCCGCCACCAGCCGGGCGCGCAGCGGGGCGGCGCGCTCGGCGAAGCGGCGCTGCGCCTCGACGTACTCCGCCTTGCCTGCGGCGGTCTCGACCCGCACCGGCTCGAACGCGCCGTCGTCGAGCCCCGACAGGTCGTACGGCGCCGCGCGCATGTCGAGCACACGGATGTCGCGCGCGAGCTCGAAGCAGTCGGCCACCAGGTCCGAGCTGACCATCGGGGTGAGCCGGAAGGCGTGCTTGTAGAGATCCATGCCCGCGTGCAGGCACGCCGGCTGCTCGTACGCCGGTCGGTCGGCCGACGTCGGCCGCAGGGTGTTGAGCGGCGCGGCCGCGGGGGTGAAGAACCGGTAGGCGTCGAAGTGCGAGCAGGCGATCCGGTGCGACTCGACGACCGCGTCGGTGCCCTCCGGGCCGAGGCGCAGCGGCCACGCGGCGTGCCGGGTCTCGTCCTCGGAGAGCCGGTAGACCATCGCCCACTCGTGCATCCCGAAGCAGCCGAAGTTCGCGGGGCGACCGGCCGTCGCGCTCAGCAGCCGGTGCAGTGACTCGATCAGCGGCCGCTGGGACGCGACGTGCTCGTCGGTGACGGCGCCGTCGGCGTACCCCTTCAGGCCGGCGTACTCCGGGGCGTCCGCGAGGCGCACGCCGTAGCCCGGGTGCCAGCGCCGCAGCTGCGCCGGGCGCTGGGCGTAGTAGGTGAAGAGGAAGTCGTGGACCGGGTGCTTGACCCGGTCGCGGCGCCGCGCGAGGTGGGGCGCGACGAACGCGTCGACCCGGGCCTCGTGGGCCGCAGCGCGCGCCTCCCACTCGGTCCGCTCCAGCACCTGCCCCTGCACCTGCCCCTCCACCTGCACCGCATCAGGGTAGGCGGGCGGGACGGCTCACCCCACGCCGAGGCGGGCGGAGTCGCCGACGTGCACGCTCGCGAGGAACGCCAGCATCGAGTCCTCGTCCCAGCCGGCGTCGCGCGGGTACTGGATGCGCACCACGCCAGCGGGCTCGTCGCCTCGGGTCCGGGTCGCCATCGTCGTGTAGCCGTCGCCGGAGTCGGAGACCCAGAACGTCCGGCCGTCGAGCTCGACCGCGTCGCCGGAGGGCGGGTTGGCGTCGAACATGATCACGAGCTTGCCCACGAAGTCGTCGGGCTCGTCGGAGGTCGAGCCGTCGTCGGGCGCGATCGTGACCGCCTGCGGCCGCTGGCCCTGCACCGACCACCCGCGCGGGGTGAGGTCGAAGGTGTACGGCGCGGCGTCGAACTGCTGCGCGACCAGCTCGACGCCCCCGGGCGAGACCTGGGTCGTCTGCTGGTCGGCGTCGTCCAGCACCGTCGCGGCGCCGACGCCGAGCACCGAGACCACGGCCAGGCCGGCCAGGCCGGCGCGGAAGCGCCGCTGCGTGCGGGCCCGGGCCGCGCCCTGGGCACGGGCGAGGTCGTCGGCGGGCGTCGGCACCGGACGGTCGGTCTCGGCGACCAGGCCGAGGACGTCCTTGATGTCGTGCTTGGCGTGGGGGGTCGGGCTCATGGGGATACCTCCAGCAGCAGGTGGTCTGCGGCGCCGAGAACGGTCCGCAGGTGGGCGAGCGCCCGGGCGTTCTGGGACTTCACGGTCCCGGGGGAGCAGCCGAGGACCGTCGCGGTGTCGGCGACGTCGAGGTCGTGCCAGTGCCGCAGCACGACCACCGCCCGCTGCCGGGGTCCCAGCGAGTTCAACGCCGCCAGCACCACCGCGCGGACGTCCGGGTCGGCGCCGGGTACGACGGGCTCGGCGACGAGCTCGCCCGCCGGGTCGGCCACGGTCGTCTCACGCCGCCGGTGCGCCCGACGGGTCTCGTCGATGAAGACGTGGGTGAGGCTGCGTCGGGCGTAGGCGAGCGGGCTGTCGGCCCGGCGTACCCGCCCCCACGCGAGGTAGAGACGGGTCAGCGTCGTCTGCACCAGGTCCTCGGCGAAGGCCTCGTCGCCGGCGCACAGCAGTGTGGCCGTCCGCAGCAGGTCGCGGCGGTGGTCGCGGGTGAACGCGACGAACTCGCTGTCGCGGTCGCTGTGGCTGTTGCGGGGCACGGGCGCCCTTCCTGTCGGCTGGCCTTCACCTGGTTGACGGGTGCCGGCGCGACAACGGTTGCACGGCTGCCCGTGCAACCTCCCGCGTCGCGGTGCCGGTCAACGGAGCGTGGGAAGAGACGTGGTGGCAGCGCTGGCCGTGACGACCGTATGCGCCGTGGTCGGCGGCGGACTGCTGGTCCAGCGCCTCTCGGACGGCTCGGCCGCTCCACCGCAGCCGGCACCGGTCAGCGCGAGCCTCCGCCACGAGAAGGAACACCCGCCGAGCGCCGCCCGCCCGTTCGACCGCACGGCCCACTCGACGACCGACCCCGCCAGCATCTGGGTGATCGTCAACAAGACACACCCGATCGAGCCGTCGGACTTCCGTCCCGAGGTCGCGATCGTCCGCGGCTACCAGGTCGCGACCGCGGCCGCAGATCCGCTCGAGGAGCTCCTCGCGGTCTCCGACGCCGAGGGCCTGGGGTTCAAGATCGCCAGCGCGTTCCGCTCCTACGACTACCAGCTCGACGTCCACGCCGACCTGGTGGCCGCGCGCGGTGCCGTCGAGGCGGACCGGGTCTCGGCGCGCGCCGGCTACAGCGAGCACCAGACCGGCCTCGCCGTCGACCTCGTAACGCCGGCCGACCCGGGCTGCGACTTCGAGGAGTGCTTCGCGGACACCCCGGCAGGGCAGTGGCTGGCGCGCGAGGCCTGGCGGTTCGGGTTCGTCGTCCGCTACCGGCCGGAGACCACCTCGATCACCGGGTACTCGCCCGAGCCCTGGCACCTGCGCTTCGTGGGTCGCGAGCTGGCCGCGGAGCTGCACCGCACGGGCGTGACGACGCTGGAGGAGCTCTTCGACGTCGGCGGTGGCGATTACCGCGCGGAGCGGCCGGATGAGCACTAGGTTTCGGGGGTGCATCTTCGGTATGTCGGGCGTCACACCCGCCGGGTGGGCCTCTCCCTCGCGTCCCTGCTCCTGCTGACCCCCGTGGCGGCGACCACCGTCACCGCCACCACCGCCGAGGCGGTCGCGCCCCCGCGGGAGCGCGCGCCGGCGTACGACGTGACGATCAGGATCACCGAGCACGGCATCCCGCACATCAAGGCCGACACCTTCCCGGGGGTGGCGTACGGCGCCGGGTGGATCACGACCGCCGAGGCCACGTGCAACCTGATGGACACGCTCGTGACGGCGCGCGGCCAGCGGTCGCTGCACTACGGCCCCGACGCGACCTACAAGGACAACGTCGGCGGGTCCGCGACCAACCTCGAGTGGGACACGCTCGTCACCGACCTCCACGACCGCCAGGTCGTGGAGAAGCTGCTGGCCGACCCGGTCGCCGGGCCGAGTGCCCGGGCGAAGGCGATGGTCGTGGCCGAGACGGCCGGCATCAACGACTGGCTGCGCGACCACGAGGTCACCGACCCCGCGTGTGCGGACGCGGAGTGGATCAAGCCGGACGTCACCACCACCGACGTCTGGTACGCCTTCTACCTCGCGCAGCTGATCTCCTCCACCACGCGGTTGCTCCCGCAGATCACCAGCGCCACCCCGCCGGCCGCCGGTGCGAAGCCGGCTCCGCGGCCGACCCGTGCCGAGCTGCGTGACGCCCTGGCGCCCGACGACGCGTTCGGCTCCAACGCCACCGCGGTCGGGGGCGACAAGACCTCCACGCGCCGCGGCATGATCCTCGGCAACCCGCACTTCCCGTGGCTCGGTCGTTACCGCTTCACCCAGATGCACCTGACGGTGCCGGGCAAGATGAACGTCGCGGGCGGGGCGCTGACCGGCTTCCCGGCCGTGAACATCGGGTTCAACAAGGACGTGGCCTGGAGCCACACGGTGTCGACCGGCTACCGGTTCACGCCGTACCAGTACACGACCGCCGGGACGCCGACCAGCTATCGCACCGCCGACGGCCAGGTCCACCAGCTCGACCGCCGCGACGTCGAGGTCCAGGTCGCGACCGACGCCGGTGTCGAGACCGTGACCCGCACCCTGTGGCGCACCGACGAGGGCTACGTGCTCAACGCGCCGAGCCTGTTCATGGGCTGGAACGCCAGCAGCTTCTGGGCGTTCCGCGACGCGAACGCCGAGCACCTGCGCACGTTCGACACGTTCCTCGCGATGGACATGGCCACGTCCGTGCGCAACCTCCTGCGCCGCCAGGACCGCGGCGGCGGCATGCCGTGGGTCAACACGATCGCCGCCGACCGCACGGGCGACGTGCTGTACGCCGACCATGCGGTCACGCCGCACGTCACCAACGAGATGGCCAGCCGCTGCATGACCTCGGCCGGCGGCCTCATCTTCTCGGCGTCCGGTCTCCCGGGGCTCGACGGCAGCCGTGCGAGCACCACCTGCGCCTGGGGCAAGGACAAGGACGCCCAGCGTCCCGGCATCCTCGGCCCCTCGCGGATGCCCGAGGTCGTGCGCCGTGACTGGGTCATGAACGCCAACGACTCCTACTGGACGCCCAACGACAAGGTCCGCCTCACCGGCTACCCGCGGATCATCGGCTGCGAGTCGTGCGAGCGCACCATGCGCACCAAGGTCGTCATGTCCTACGTCCGCGACCAGCTCGCCCAGAAGAACGGCCGGGGCAAGGAGACGCCGGCGACGCTGGCCTCGCACGAGCACGCCAACCGTGTGTACGCCGCCGAGGTCGCCCGCGTCGGCGGCCGGCTCGACCAGGTCTGCTCGGCCACCGGGCTGAGCGAGGCCTGCCGGGTCCTGCACGACTGGGACGGCCACTCGGACGCGACGTCCAACGCCGGAGCGGCGATCTTCCAGGAGTTCGTGGCGATCGCCGACCAGCGCGACGTCGCCCTCTGGACGGTGCCGTTCTCACCTCAGCAGCCACTGACGACCCCGCGCTCCCTCTCGACGGCGCAGCCCGTCGTCGACGCGATGAAGGCCGCCATCGAGAAGGTGACCGCCCGCGACCCCGAGCTGAGCTCGACCTACGGCGAGCTGCACCGCTCGGGCGACCGCGGGTCGGCCGGCTGGCCGCTGGGCGGCGGTCTGGGCGACCTCTCCGGCGACGCCAACGCCGTCAGCAGCACGCTGGGCGACCCGGTCCTCGACCCGGTGACGCGCGGCTCGTCGTACATCCAGGCGATCGCGTTCCGCGGGAAGAAGGACATCGCGGCGCGCACGATCCTCACCTACAGCCAGTACGAGGACCCGGCGTCGCCGTGGAGCGACGACCAGACCGAGATGTTCTCCCAGGAGCGGTGGGTGCGGTTCCCGTGGACCGGTGCGCAGATCCGCGATCAGCTCGTGGAGGTGCTTCACCTCACCGGCGGCTGACAGGGGAGCGCTCGGTAGGCTCCACGAGTGCGCATCGCAAGGTTCACCACGGGAGAGGACCCGCTCTACGGCGTGGTCACGGGCGAGCTCGACGAGTTCGGACAGCCGGACCCCGAGAGCGTGATCGTCGCCCTCGCGGGCGACCCGCTCTACGTCGGCGTCAAGCTGCTCGACCAGGAGCACAAGCTCGAGGACGTGCGCCTGCTGGCGCCCGTGCTGCCGCGCAGCAAGGTCGTCGGCATCGGGCGCAACTACGCCGCCCACGCGGCCGAGATGGGCAACGACGTGCCGACCGAGCCGTTGATGTTCCTCAAGCCCAACACCAGCGTGATCGGCCCCGGTGACCCGATCTTCTACCCGCCGCAGACGCAGAACCTCCACTACGAGGGCGAGCTCGCGGTCGTGATCGGCCGGATCTGCCGCGACGTCCCGCCCGAGCAGGCGACCGACGTCATCCACGGCTACACGATCGGCAACGACGTCACCGCCCGCGACCTGCAGAAGCTCGACGGCCAGTTCACCCGCGCCAAGGGGTTCGACTCCTTCTGCCCGCTCGGCCCGTGGATCGAGACCGACCTGGACCCGCACGACTTCAGCGAGGGTCGCAGCGTCCAGACCCACCTCAACGGCGACCTGGTGCAGAACGGGTCGACCGAGGACCTGATCTTCGACATCCCGACGCTGGTGGCCTACGTGTCCAGCGTGATGACGCTGCTGCCCGGCGACGTCATCCTCACCGGCACCCCCGAGGGTGTCGGTCCCATGAACGTCGGCGACGAGGTCGAGGTCTCGATCGCCGGCCTCGGCACTCTCACGAACAAGGTGGCTCTCCGGTGAACGGCTCCCCGACCTCCCACGCGGTCCGCGTCCGCTTCTGCCCGTCCCCGACCGGCTCGCCGCACGTCGGGTTCGCGCGCACCGCGCTCTACAACTGGGCGTTCGCCCGTCATCACGGTGGCACGTTCGTCTTCCGGGTCGAGGACACCGACCGCGAGCGCTCCACGCAGGAGTCCTACGACGGGATGATCGGCGCGATGCGCTGGCTCGGTCTCGACTGGGACGAGGGCCCCGAGGTCGG
>NZ_JANINT010000058.1 GCF_024509035.1 Nocardioides sp.
ATCGCGCTGTCCGCGACCGGGACGATCGACGACCCGACCGAGGGGCATGCGCCGCTGGCGGGTTACCTCACCGTCTGGTCGGTCTGCGCGCTGGCCGCCGTCGCCGCGGCCGTCGCGCTGCTGGCGATGCCGCGGGTCGTGGCCGAGGACGCCGACGAGGTGCTCGTCCACCCCTGACGTCACGGGGCGCGCACTAACCTGGAGGGGATGCCAGAGGAGCGCGACCCCGACCGGGCGGCCAGCCGTGCCGCGGCTCGCGCGCGGATCGAGCAACAGCAGACCTGGGTGGACGTGCAGATCCGCCAGGCGATGGAGCGCGGGGACTTCGAGAACCTCCCGGGCCACGGCAAGCCCATCGAGGGCCTCGGCGCCGAGCACGACCCGGACTGGTGGCTGAAGAAGCTCGTCGAGCGCGAGAACATCACCGTGCTGCCGCCGAGCGTGGCGCTGCGCAAGGAGGACGCCGAGCTCGACGACACCCTCGACCGGCTGCACGCCGAGTCCGAGGTGCGCGCGCACGTCGAGGACTTCAACGAGCGGGTGATCCGGGCCCGCTACTCGCTCTCCCCCGGCCCGCCGCTGATCACGATGCCGCGCGACGTCGAGGCGACCGTCGCCGCCTGGCACGAGCGGCGCGAGGCCCGGCGTGCGGCGCGGCCGGCACCCGCCGTACCGCCCTCGCGACGGCACTGGTGGAATCGGGGGCGCAAGCAGAGCGAGGGAGGGTCATGAACAGGATCGGTGTGGTCGGTGGCGGCCTGATGGGGTCGGGCATCGCGGAGGTCAGCGCGCGCGCCGGCCAGGACGTGGTGGTGGTCGAGTCGGGCGACGAGGCGGCCAAGGCGGCGCTCGGGCGGCTGGAGAAGTCGCTGTCGCGCGCCGAGGCCAAGGGCAAGATCGACTCCGCCTCGGCGGTCCTCGACCGGATCCGCGTCGTCACCGACCTCGACGCGCTGGCCGACCGCGAGGTGGTCGTCGAGGCGATCGTGGAGGACGAGGCCGCGAAGGTCGGCCTGTTCCGCTCCCTCGACGCCGTCGTCGAGGCGCCCGACGCGATCTTGGCGTCCAACACCTCGTCCATCCCGATCATGAAGCTCGGCGTCGTGACCTCGCGGCCCAGCCAGGTCATCGGCGTCCACTTCTTCAACCCGGTGCCGGTGCTGCAGCTCGTCGAGCTGGTGCCGTCGCTGCTGACGTCGCCCGAGACCACGGAGCGATCGCGCGCGTGGGTCGAGGAGTCGCTCGGCAAGAAGGCGATCGACTGCCAGGACCGCGCGGGCTTCGTGGTCAACGCGCTGCTGATCCCGTTCATCCTCTCGGCGATCCGGATGTACGAGTCCGGGTTCGCCTCGGCCGAGGACATCGACCGCGGCCTGGTGCTGGGTGCCGCGCACCCGCAGGGCCCGCTCGCGCTGGCCGACCTGATCGGCCTCGACACCACCAAGGCGGTGGCCGAGTCGCTCTACGAGGAGTTCAAGGAGCCGCTGTACGCCGCGCCCCCGCTGCTGCAGCGGATGGTCGACGCCGGGCTGCTCGGCCGCAAGACCGGCCGGGGCTTCTACACCTACGAGTAGTGAGGTTTCGGCTGCTGGCAGCCGAAACCCGCAACCGCTGCGACCTCCGTCATACCGACGCGTAGCGAGGCGCTGCTACCTTCCGGCCCATGACCGGATCCCGCAGCGCCAAGGACTTCTTCCGACCCCTCGCGGTGGGGGCCCCGACGCCCCTGACCGAGATCCCGGCACGTCCGAGCCGGGCGATCCACTTCTTCGACCCGAGCAACCCGAAGATGGCGGCGAAGGTCCCCGACCTGGTCGGCACCGTCGACGTGCTTCTCGGCAACCTCGAGGACGCGATCAAGGCCGACAACAAGGAGGCTGCACGACAGGGCCTGGTCGACATCGCGACCGAGACCGACTTCGGACCCACCCAGCTGTGGACGCGGATCAACGCCCTCGACAGCCCCTGGGTGCTCGACGACCTCACCACGCTGGTGCCGGCGATCGGCCACAAGCTCGACGTGATCATGGTGCCCAAGGTGCAGGGCGCGGAGGACATCCACTACGTCGACCGGATCCTGGCCCAGCTCGAGGCCAAGGCCGGCCTCGACCGCCCGATCCTGGTGCACGCGATCCTCGAGACCGCGCGCGGCGTGGCCAACGTCGAGGAGATCTGCGGCGCCAGCCCCCGCATGCAGGGCCTGAGCCTCGGCCCGGCCGACCTCGCCGCCGACCGGCGGATGAAGACCACGCGCGTCGGCGGCGGCCACCCCGGCTACCTCGTGCGCCAGGACCCGCCCAAGAACGACGTGGGCGTCGCGGACGTCGACGCCAAGCGCGCGACGTACCAGCAGGACCTGTGGCACTACACGATCTCCCGCATGGTCGACGCCTGCGCCATGCACGGCATCTACCCCTACTACGGCCCGTTCGGCGACATCGCCGACGTGGTCGCGTGCGAGGACCAGTTCCGCAACGCCTTCCTGCTCGGCTGCGTCGGCACGTGGAGCCTGCACCCCAAGCAGATCGCGATCGCCAACAGGGTCTTCAGCCCGAGCGTCGAGGACGTCGCCCACGCCCGCCGCGTGGTCGCCGCGATGGGCGACGGCACCGGCGCGGTGATGCTCGACGGCAAGATGGAGGACGACGCCTCCCTCAAGCAGTGCCTGGTGATGGTCGAGCTCGCCGAGCAGCTCGCCGCCATCGACCCGGAGCTGAAGAAGCAGTACGACGAGATCGGAACCGACGCGTGACCGAGTACACCCCCCTGCGCAGCGTCCTCTACATGCCCAGCTCCAACGAGCGGGCGCTGGAGAAGGCCAAGACGATCGCCTGCGACGGGCTGATCCTCGACCTCGAGGACGCCGTGGCTCCCGACGCCAAGCCGGCCGCCCGCGAGGCCGCGTGCGCCGCCGCCGCGAGCGGCGAGTACGGCCGGCGCACGCTCACGATCCGCGTCAACGGCATCGGCACCGAGTGGCACGAGGCCGACCTCGAGGCCGCCGCCCAGGCCGGCCCGCACGCCGTCGTGGTGCCCAAGGTCAACAGCGCTGCCGAGGTCGGCCAGCTGGTCGACGCGCTCGAGCGGTACGGCGCCCCCGACCACACCACGCTGTGGGCGATGATCGAGACGCCGGTCGCCATCCTCGACGCCCTCGCGATCGCGCGTGCCTCCGAGCGGCTCAGCACGTTCGTCATGGGAACCAACGACCTCGTCAAGGAGCTGTACGCCGAGCACGTGCCCGGCCGGGCGCCGATCGTGCCCAGCCTGCACACCGCGCTGCTCGCCGCCCGCGCTGCGGGCATCGCGATCCTCGACGGCGTCTACAACGACGTGAAGAACACCGAGGGCTTCCTCGCCGAGTGCCAGCAGGGCCGCGAGATGGGCTTCGACGGCAAGACCCTGATCCACCCCGGCCAGGTCGAGGGCGCTAACGAGGCGTTCGCGCCCAGCGAGCAGGCGGTCGCCGACGCCGAGGGGCTGATCCAGGCCTGGGAGGACGGCCGCGGGTCGGGCGTCGTCACCTACAACGGACGGATGGTGGAGAACCTGCACGTCGAGTCGGCGCGCCGCGTGCTCGACATCCACCGCGCCATCCAGGCACTGGCGTAGGGCCGGTCCAGACCGAGGACGTTTGCCGCGTCCTCCCCGTGGGGTACCGCCGTTCTGGGGGTAAACACAGGGAGGAAGAAGGAAATGATCGTTCTTGGTTTGATCCTGCTGATCATCGGCCTCGTCGCCAGCATCCCGATCCTGACGACGATCGGACTGATCCTGCTCGTGGTGGGGTTGATCTTGAACCTCGTCCCGATCGGCGGCAGCCGCCGCAGGGTCTGGTAGGCGCGCGCCGACCAGCCGCAGACACGTCAGAGCGAGGCCCCGGGGCGATGGTCCCGGGGCCTTGCCATGTCGGGAGGATGCTCAGTCGTCCCCGCGCCGCAGCTGCTCGTCGAACCACAGCTTGACGCTGCCGAGCACGCCGGCGACGTCGTGCACCAGCTTGCCCACGGCGTCCTGGCTCTGGCGGAAGGTCTCGGAGTAGCTGCGCGCGGCGGCCTTGGCCGCCTCGGAGACCCCGGCCTGGTCGTCGTCCTGGCGGCGCGGGTAGTCGCCCGCGAGGATCCGGGTGTACTCACCCGAGTCGACCCAGCGGCGCAGCTCGCTCGCGCGGACCACGAGGAACGGGTGGGAGCGGTTCTCGACCAGCAGCATCTTCAGGACCGAGTCGCGCAGGTCGGCGTCGTCGTACTCCTGCCCCTGGGCGAAGAACGACGTCGCGTCGAGGTCCTCGAGGTGGCCACCGCTCGCGAGCTTCATGTGCACCCGGAACGCCGTCGCAGGGTCCTGGGTGGCGAGCAGGCCGGCGCGGTCGGCGGAGAGCTCGGACTTGCGCGACCACTCGTAGAGGGCGGCCATGATCGCGCGGAACCCGAGTCCGCCCACGGGGACGCTGCTGAGGACGCCGGTCAGCTGGATCAGCCGCTGCAGCAACGTCTGGTAGACCGCGTGCCCGCTCATCGCGTGGCCGAGCTCGTGGGCGATGACGAAGCGCAGCTCATCGGTGTCGAGCAGGTCGACGAGCCCGGAGTTGAGCACGATGAACGGCTTGTTCATGCCGATCGTCAGGGCTCCCGGCTCAGGGTTGGCCACGACGTACATCTCGGGGAGCTCGGGGGCGTCGAGGGTGCGCGCCACCTCCCCGAGCAGGCCGTGCAGGCGGGTGAACTGGCGCTCGTCGACGCGCACCGCGGAGCCGAGGAACACCAGGCGTACGGCGCGCTCGTTGAACAGGCCCGAGATCGCCTTGAGCAGGCTGTCGAAGCCCTTGAGCTTGCGCAGCGCCACCAGGGCGCCGCGGTCGGCGGGGTGCTCCCAGGCGCGGGAGCTGATGTCGGTGAGCGTGGCACGGGACCGAGCCGGCTGGGTCGTCACGGTCTCCACTCTGGCACGGTCCGGATCGACTGGAGGGGCGAACCGTCCTCAGCCCTCGGACATCGGGATGCGCACGCCTCGCTCGTGGGCGACCTCGGCGGCGCGGTCGTAGCCGGCGTCGACGTGGCGGATGACGCCCATGCCGGGATCGTTGGTGAGCACCCGCTCGATCTTCTGGGCCGCGAGCTCGGTGCCGTCAGCCACGCAGACCTGACCGGCGTGCAGCGAGCGCCCCATGCCGACGCCGCCCCCGTGGTGGAAGGACACCCACGTCGCACCGGAGGCCGTGTTGACCAGCGCGTTGAGCACCGCCCAGTCGGCGATGGCGTCGGAGCCGTCGAGCATGCCCTCGGTCTCGCGGTACGGCGAGGCCACGGAGCCGCAGTCGAGGTGGTCGCGCCCGATCACGATCGGGGCCTTGAGCTCGCCGGAGGCCACCATCTCGTTGAACTTCAGCCCCGCGAGGTGGCGCTCGCCGTAACCCAGCCAGCAGATCCGCGCCGGCAGGCCCTGGAAGTGAACGCGCTCGCCGGCCATGGCGATCCACTTGCGCAGGCGCTCGTTGTCAGGGAACAGCTCGAGGATCGCCCGGTCGGTGGCGGCGATGTCGGCCGGGTCGCCGGAGAGCGCGGCCCACCGGAACGGGCCCTTGCCCTCACAGAACAGCGGCCGGATGTAGGCCGGCACGAAGCCGGGGAACTCGAAGGCCCGGTCGTAGCCGCCCTTGCGGGCCTCGTCGCGGATCGAGTTGCCGTAGTCGAACACCTCGGCGCCCTTGTCCTGCAGCTCGACCATCGCCCGCACGTGGACGGCCATCGACTCCCGCGCGCGCCGGGTGAACCCGGCCGGGTCGGCCTCGCGCTCGGCGGCCCAGTCGTCGACCGAGGTGCCGATCGGCAGGTAGTAGAGCGGGTCGTGGGCCGAGGTCTGGTCGGTGACGACGTCGATGCGTACGTCGCTCTCGAGCAGCCGCGGCAGCACCTCGGCGGCGTTGCCGAGCAGGCCGATCGACAGCGGCCGGCGCTCGTCGCGCGCCTCGACGGCCAGCGCCAGGGCCTCCTCGAGGGTGGCGGCCCGCACGTCGAGGTAGCGGTGCTCGATGCGACGCTCGATGCGCTCGGGGTCGCACTCGACGCAGATGACCACGCCGTCGTTCATCGTGACCGCCAGCGGCTGCGCTCCGCCCATGCCGCCGAGCCCGGCGGTGACGGTGATCGTCCCCGCGAGGGTCCCACCGAATCGCTTGTCGGCCACCGCTGCGAACGTCTCGAACGTGCCCTGCAGGATCCCCTGGGTGCCGATGTAGATCCACGAGCCGGCGGTCATCTGGCCGTACATCGTCAGGCCGAGGTCCTCGAGCCGGCGGAACTCCTCCCAGTTGGCCCAGTCGCCGACCAGGTTGGAGTTGGCGAGCAGCACCCGCGGCGCCCACTCGTGGGTCCGCATCACGCCGACGGGCTTGCCGGACTGCACGAGCATCGTCTCGTCGTCGCCCAGCGTCTGCAGGGTGCGCACCAGCGCGTCGTAGGCCTCCCAGGACCGGGCCGCGCGCCCTGTGCCGCCGTACACGACGAGGTCCTCGGGACGCTCGGCGTTCTCGGGATCCAGGTTGTTCATCAGCATCCGCAAGGGGGCCTCGGTCTGCCAGGAGCGGGCGGACAGCTCGGTGCCGTGGGCGGCGTGGATCGGAAGACGGTCGTTCATCGCAGGGCTCCCATGACGGACTCGGCGGCAGACAGGACAGCGCCCGAGGAGACGAGCCCGACGGCCGCCTCGATCTCGGGAGAGAGGTGTCGATCAGGCCCCGGCCCCGACACCCCGGACTCGCGCAGCAGCCGGACCACCGCGCCCGTCGCCGGCGACGGCTCGAGCGGCGCGCGCAGGTCGAGGGCGCGCGCCGCGGTCAGCACCTCGATCGCGATCACCCGGGCGAGACCGTCGACGGAGCGGCGCAGCTTGCGGGCCGCCGACCAACCCATCGACACGTGGTCCTCCTGCATCGCGCTGGAGGGGATCGAGTCGACCGAGGCAGGCACGGCCAGCCGCTTGAGCTCCGAGACGATCGCCGCCTGCGTGTACTGCGCGATCATCAGCCCGCTGTCGACGCCCGGGTCGTCGGCGAGGAACGGCGGCAGGCCGTGGCTGCGGGCCTTGTCGAGGAACCGGTCGGTACGGCGTTCGCTGATCGAGGCCACGTCGGCGGTCGCGATCGCGAGGAAGTCGAGGACGTAGGCGACCGGGGCACCGTGGAAGTTCCCGTTCGACTCGACGCGGTCCTCGACCACCACCGGGTTGTCGACGGCCGACGCGAGCTCGCGTCCGGCGACGACGGCCGCGTGCTCGACGGTGTCGCGAGCGGCGCCGTGCACCTGGGGCGAGCAGCGCAGCGAGTAGGCGTCCTGCACGCGGTTGCAGTCGGGGCCGCGGTGGGAGGCCACCACGCCCGAGTCGCGCAGCAGCGCCGTGAGGTTGGCCGCCGACAGCGCCTGCCCCGGGTGGGGCCGGATCGCCTGGAGCTCGGCCGCGAAGACCCGGTCGGTGCCGAGCTGGCCCTCGACCGACATCGCGGCGGCGATGTCGGCGGTGCGCAGCAGCATCCGCAGGTCCTCGATGGCGAGCACCAGCATGCCGAGCATGCCGTCGGTGCCGTTGATCAGGGCCAGCCCCTCCTTGGCGGCGAGCTCGACCGGGGTCAGCCCGGCCGCCGCGAGCGCGTCGGCCGCGGGCATCAGCGTGCCGGCGGCGTCGCGCACCTCGCCCTCACCCATCAGGGCGAGCGCACAGTGGGCCAGCGGTGCGAGGTCGCCGGAGCAGCCGAGCGAGCCGTACTCGCGCACCACCGGGGTGATGCCGTGCTCGAGGAGCGCGGCCAGCAGCTCAGCGGTCTCCACGCGTACGCCGGTGCGCCCGGTCGCCAGCGTCGAGAGCCGCAGCAGCATCAGGGCCCGGACCACCTCGCGCTCGACCTCGGGGCCGGAGCCGGCTGCGTGCGAGCGCACCAACGACCGCTGCAGCTGCGCGCGCATCTCGGTGGGGATGTGCCGGGTGGCCAGGGCGCCGAAGCCGGTCGAGACGCCGTACACAGGCGTCGCCGAGGCCGCGAGCTCGTCCACGACGGCACGCGCCCGTGCGATGGCAGCGATCGCCTCGTCGGCGAGGCGCACCGGAGCTCCCTGGCGAGCCACCGACCGCAGGTGCTCGAACGAGACGGGTCCGACGCCGACGTCGACCACGGTGACGGCGGACGGGCTGGGCACGCGATCCATGCCCGCCATCCTGGCCCGCACGGGGAGGCCCCACCAGGCCCGGGGCGGCCACGGCAGTCTGAGATCCGAGACACATCGGCGGCCGTGCCGTAACCCGCGGAGCACGGCGCCGTTGTGCCTGCGGGCGCGGCGTGGGGGCGCGGGAGCCAGAGGGACTCTGCGGCTGCGCCAGACCACTCGGAGGGAACACACATGCGCGATCACACGACCCGGCAGCCCGACCGCGGGAGCCATCGTCGACCCGGCCTGTCTAGACCGATGGGTGCGACGGACCCATCCGGGGCATCAGGAAGCACATCGTCCGCAACGTCTCCGAGGTCCGTCATGAAGCGTCGCAGCACCATCGTCCTGTCCACCCTTGCCGCGTCCCTGATGGCGTTCTCCGGCGGCCTGGCGCCCGCCTCCGCAGCCCCGGCCCCGATCGGGTCCGCATCGGCCCGTGTCGACTCCTCCGACATCGCCCTCAAGGCCGGCGCCTACGGCACCCGGCTCGTCGGCGGCCAGGTCCCGGCCGGGTCGGGGATGACGGCCTTCTCCGTCATCGCGTGCTCGACCAAGACCGACATCGAGCGCCACAACGAGGTCGCCGCGGTCAACCTGCCCGGCGCGGGCACCATCTCGGGCGTGGCCACCCGCAACTGGACGGTCAAGACCAAGAGCGGCGCCATGCACTCCTACTCCCGGAGCTCGACGGCCGAGGTCGTCCTCGCCGACAGCCCCCTGGGCTCGCTGAGCATCCGCGGCGTCACCTCGCTCTCCCACGCGTGGTACGACGCCAAGGGCTTCCACACCGAAACGAGCACCAGCATCGGCAAGATCCTTCTCACCCCGCCGGTGGGCGACCCCCAGGAGATCGACATCCCCGCCCCGGGACAGCCGATCACGATCCCCGGGCTCGCCACGCTCTACCTCGGTCAGACCCACGAGACCAGCAACTCCAGCGCCGCCCGAGCCTGGGCGACCGCGCTGCGCGTCAAGATCATCCCGACCGGCACCGACCTGTTCGTCGCGCGCAGCAAGGCCCAGGCGCTCAACGGCGTCAAGAACGGCCGGTTCGGCGGCTACTCCGCCGGCACCGAGGCCGAGGTCCTCGGCGGCGTCCTCACCAGCGGTCGCAACCCGCTCTCGATCATGCCGTGCCAGAGCACGAAGGGTGAGGTGCTCAGCCGCGCCGACGCGCGCCTCGACCTCGGCGGCGGGCTCGTCGTCGACGGCGTGAGCTCGAGCCAGTGGTCCAAGCGCTTCGACAACCGCAGCAAGGCCTGGGAGCGCGGTGCCGTGGCCGGTGTCAACCTCGGCAACGGGGCACTCGTCATCGACGCGCTCGTCGCCAAGGCGACCGTGACCCGCAAGGCCAACGGCGGCCTGGAGCGCAGCACCAAGGGCACCACGATCGGCACGATCACGGCGAACGGCCAGCCGCAGGACCTCCCGATCGACCAGACGATCGAGATCCCGGGCCTGGCGAAGCTCGAGCCCAAGGTGGTCGAGAAGCTGCCCGGCGGCCTGAAGGTGATCGCCCTGCGGATCACGCTCCTCGACGGCACCGGCGCGGTCATCGACCTCGGCATCGCCAAGACCACGATCCGCCGCTGACCCGTCGCTGACGGTCTTCTCACACCGTCACGACCGACCACGCAGCAAGACACGGCGTCGTACGTCGTGCCGCGCGGCTTTGACTGGGTCCATGACCCTGACGGCTTCGCGGCACGACGTCGGCGCCGTGCGTCGTTGGTCGATGCTCGGCGCCAGCACGCTGGCCCAGGCCGCCACCGCGGTGATGGTCCACGGGCCGGCGTTCCTCATCCCGACGCTGCACGGACGAGAGGGCATGAGCCTGCCCCGCGCGGGGCTGGTGGCCGCCGCTCCCACCCTCGGGGTGATGCTCACGCTCGTGGCGTGGGGGCTCGTCACCGACCGCCGCGGTGAGCGGTTCGTGCTGCTCACCGGGCTTGCTGCGACGGTGGCGTTCGGCGTCGCCGGTGCCCTCACCGAGGGCACGGTGTGGCTCGCCCTCGCGCTCGTCGCAGCCGGCGCGAGCGCCGCGAGCACCAACGCCGCCAGCGGTCGCGTGGTCGTCGGCTGGTTCCCCCCGGAACGCCGCGGGCTGGCGATGGGGATCCGTCAGATGGCGCAGCCGGTGGGCGTCGGGATCGCAGCGATCTCGATCGCCGTCGTCGCGGACACCGCCGGCGTCCACGCGGCCCTCTGGGTGCCGACCGCCGCCTGCGCGCTCGGGGCGGTCGTCGTCTCGCTCGTCGTGGTCGACCCACCGCGGCCCGAGCGGCGGGCGGGGGCCGCTGCCAATCCCTACCGCGCCGACGGCTACCTGAGCCGCATCCACGGCGTCTCGGTGCTGCTCG
>NZ_JANINT010000059.1:0-7152 GCF_024509035.1 Nocardioides sp.
TGGTTGAGGTAGGCCAGGCTCATGATGTGCCAGGTGACCTCGATGTCGCGGACCTGCTCGACCTCGAGGATCCAGCGCGAGGTGATCCAGGCGAAGGGGCATACGGGGTCGAACCAGAAGTCAGCGTTGGTCGTGGTCATGTCAAGCCCAACCGAGCAGGCCGAGGACTATTCCCGCCACCGCGCCGCCCGCGACGTACCAGGCGGAGTTGAGACTGGTGCGCCACATCAGCAGCAGGGCGGTCACGAAGATCGCCACCGTCCAGCCGTCGACGATCGCGTGCTGGGCGAGCTGCCACGACACCCCGGCCATGAGGGCGAGGGCGGCGACGTTGAGGCCGTCGAGCATCGTGGCGGTCCACGGTGAGGAGCGCAGCTTGTCGGTGATCCGGGTCAGCAGGCCGACGAACACGAAGGACGGGAGGAAGATCCCGACGGTCGCCAGGAACGCTCCCGGCAGTCCGGCCACCAGGTAGCCGAGGAACGTCGCCGTGGTGAAGAGGGGGCCGGGGGTCACCTGGCCGATCGAGATCGCGTCGAGCAGCTGCTGGTGGGTGACCCATCCGAGCCGGTCCACGAAGTCGCCCTCCAGGAACGCCAGCAGGACGTAGCCGCTGCCGTAGAGCACCGAGCCGATCTTGAGCATCGTGAGGAAGAGCTGTCCGAGCTGGCCGGCCGTCGGGTCGGGGAAGAGCACGGCGAGCGGCGCCAGCAGGGCCGGGTGCGATCCGCGCGTGCGGGTGGCGAGTCGGGCCAGCCCCGCGACGGTTGCGCCGCCGAAGAGGACGACCAGCTCGTTGACGCCGAGCAGGTACGCCGCGAGGGCCGCCCCGGCGAGGACGCCCCACCAGGCGCCCTTGACCACCGTGCGCAGCAGCCCGACCAGCGCCCAGGCGACGATGCCGAGCACGGCCGGGACCACGCCGTGGAGCAGCCACTCCGCCGACGGGGTGTCGCCGTACTCGACGTACGCCCAGGCCAGCCCGGTCACGATCAGCGCGGCGGGCAGGATGAAGCAGAGGCCCGCCAGCACCAGTCCACGACCGCGCGCGCGGTCGTGACCGAGATGGATCGCGAGCTCGGTGGAGTTGGGCCCCGGGATCAGGTTCGTCGCGCCCATGAGGTCCACGAAGCGCTCGTCGCTGACCCATCCGCGGCGGCGCACGAGCTCCTCGCGCATCATCGCCGTGTGCGCGACGGGCCCGCCGAAGGCGATGGTGCCCAGACGGAGGAAGACCAGAGCGACCTCGCGGGTCCGGCTCGGCTCGCTCACCCGCACATCATGCCGGCGGATCTGCTTTCCCACGGCGAGGAGCCGGGTGGCAGGATGCCTCGCATGCCTGGAACCAACCTCACCCGGGACGAGGCCGCGACCCGCGCCGCGCTCCTGGACGTCACGTCGTACACCGTCGAGCTCGACCTCACCACAGGCGACACGACGTTCGGCTCGACCACCACCATCCGGTTCACCTGCACCGAGCCCGGCGCCGAGACCTTCGCCGACCTCGTGGGCGCGACCGTCCACGAGATCACTCTGAACGGCGAGGCGATCGACCCGGCGACGGCGTACGCCGACAGCCGCCTCGCGCTCCCCGGCCTCGCCGCCGAGAACGAGCTGGTCGTGCGCGCCGACTGCACCTACTCGCGCACGGGTGAGGGCCTGCACCGTTTCGTCGATCCCGCCGACGACCGCGTCTACCTCTACTCGCAGTTCGAGGTGCCCGACGCCCGCCGCGTCTACACGACGTTCGAGCAGCCCGACCTCAAGGCGCCGTTCACGTTCGTCGTCACCGCTCCCGAGCACTGGAAGGTCGTCTCGAACTCCCCCTCGCCCGAGCCGGAGCCCGCGGGCGACGGCAAGGCCGTGTGGCGGTTCGCACCGACCAAGCGGATGTCGACCTACATCACCGCGATCGTCGCCGGTGAGTACCACGAGGTCCAGCACGTCTACCACGGCAAGCACGGCGACATCCCGCTCGGCCACTACTGCCGTCAGTCGCTGGTCGAGCACCTCGACGTCGAGGAGCTCGTGAAGATCACCGAGCAGGGCTTCGGCTTCTTCGAGGACGCCTTCGACTACCCCTACCCGTTCGGCAAGTACGACCAGCTCTACGTGCCGGAGTACAACATGGGCGCGATGGAGAACGCCGGCTGCGTCACGCTGCGCGACGAGTACCTCCCCCGCAGCCGCCAGGACCGGGCGTTCTACGAGTTCCGGGTCGAGGTGATCCTCCACGAGATGGCGCACATGTGGTTCGGCGACCTCGTGACGATGAAGTGGTGGGACGACCTCTGGCTCAACGAGTCGTTCGCGGAGTGGGCCTGCTACCACGCAGCCGTCGAGGCGACCGAGTTCACCGACGTGTGGACCGGCTTCACCAACGCGCGCAAGCAGACCGGCTACCGGCAGGACCAGATGCCGAGCACCCACCCGATCGCGGCGGACAACTACGACCTGCGCGCGGTCGAGGTCAACTTCGACATGATCACCTACGCCAAGGGCGCCTCGGTGCTCAAGCAGCTGGTCGCCTGGGTCGGGCTCGAGCCCTTCCTGGCCGGCTTGCGCCAGTACTTCAAGGACTTCGAGTTCTCCAACTCCGAGTTCAAGGACCTGCTCGCCGCCCTGGAGAAGTCCTCGGGCCGCGAGCTGGCCGGCTGGGCGCAGGAGTGGCTGCAGACCGCTGGGGTCAACACGCTGGCACCGCGCTTCGAGCTCGACGGCGAGGGCCGCTACACCTCGTTCTCCGTGGAGCAGACCGCCCACCCGGACTGGCCGACGCTGCGCCGGCACCGCATCGGCATCGGCATGTACGACGAGGTGGACGGCCGGCTCGTGCGCCGCTCTGCGGTCGAGGTCGACATCGAGGGCGCCTCGACCCAGGTCGCCGAGCTCGTCGGCGAGCAGCAGCCCGACCTGCTGCTGCTCAACGAGGGCGACCTGACCTACGCCAAGATCCGCCTCGACGAGCGCTCGCTGGCGACCGTCATCGGTGGGCTCTCCAAGCTCGACGACTCCCTGGCCCGCGCGCTGGTCTGGGGCGCGGCCTGGGACATGACCCGCGACGCCGAGATGTCGGCCACCGACTTCGTCGCGCTGGTCCTCGCCAACATCGGCGAGGAGAGTGACGCGTGGGGCATCAACCGCATCCCGACGTACGCGCTGCAGGCGGTGAACAACTACTCCGCCAAGGCGCACCGCGCCGAGCTCCGGGCCCGCTACGAGTCCGGACTGCGCGAGCTCATGCTCGCCGCCGCGCCGGGAAGCGACCACCAGCTCACGTTCGTCCGCGCCTACGCCGCCGTCGCCCACAGCGAGCAGGCGGTCACCGACCTCGAGGCGCTGCTGGACGGCGGGCTCGAGATCGAGGGGCTCGCGGTCGACCAGGACCTGCGCTGGACGCTGCTCACCGCGCTCGCGGTCAACGGGCGCGAGGGCACTCGCATCGAGGCCGAGGCGGCCGCGGACAACACGATCTCGGGCCAGGAGCACGCAGCTGCCGCCCGGGCGTCGCGTCCCACCGCCGAGGCGAAGGCCGAGGCCTGGGAGATCGCGATGGTCCGCGACGACGTCGCGAACGAGACCCAGCGCAGCGTGGTGCTCGCCTTCCAGCGGGTCGGCCAGGACGAGGTGCTCGCGCCCTACGTCGAGAAGTACCTCGCCGCCGCCGACACGATGTGGGAGGAGAAGGGCACCCAGCGGGCCTCGACCGCCCTGGAGTTCATCTTCCCGCGCCAGCTGGCCAGCCAGGAGCTGCTCGACCGCGTCGACACCTGGCTGGAGTCCTCGCCGGCCAACCCGGCCGCGAAGCGCTACGTGCGCGAGGGCCGCGCCGACGTCGCCCGGGCCCTGGCCGCCCAGGCGAAGGACGCCGAGTAGGCCCCGGTGTCCGCTGAACGACGCCGAGGCGGCGCCAGTTCCCAGGAACTGGCGCCGCCTCGGCGTATCTCGGGTCAGTCGGTGTGGAGCGTGTGCGGGGCGCGGGCGTGGTCGGCGAGCATCTGCAGTCCGCGGCGCAGCCCACCGACGAGGTCGCCGACGGCGAACGAGCTCTGCATCTGCGCCGCGCTCAGCTCGACCTCCTGGTCGGTGAGGTGTCGGCGTACGACGGATCCGGTGACGATCTCGAGCACATGGGCGAGCGGGTCGACCAGCACGAGGAGGCTCCGTTCGGGTGCCACGAGGGCCGCGTGGAGGCGGGTGGCGAACTCACGCGGGTCACCCTCGGCGCGACCCACGAACACGCTGAACTCGTAGCGCGAGACCTGCTCGGCCTCGCGGATCGCCTCCTCGACCGAGAACCGGTCGGCGGCGCTCAGCTCACCAGCGCGCACTGGTGCCGCCGGTGGCCTGGTCGTCCCCGGTCGCAGGGGGGAGCTCCGCGGTGCCCTGCCGAGGGCCACCGAACCAGTGGTCCTCAGCGGCGACGGGTGCGCCGCCGCGGCGGCCGGGGGCCATGACGAGCAGAGTGATCACGAGGATGAGCAGCAGCGGGACCCCGCCGAGAAGCAGCAGCGCCTGCGTCGGGTCGACCGGGTCGGGCGTCTCCCAGCCCTCCGGCACCCCGGCGCCGGCCGGGCCGGACGCGGCGAGGACGAGCGCCCCCGCGAGGAGGACGACGGCAGTACGACGGAGCAGGTGTGCGAGCGTGGTCACGGGCAGAAGGGTAACGCCCCCACCGCGGCTCGCCCGACCTTGTCCGGTGCGGTACACATGGTGGCCATGTTCGGTTTCGAGGACAGCGCCTGCGACGAAGGTCACGACCTCTGTGACTGGACCTTCGACATGACCGACAACCAGCGGGTGGCGAACGCCGTCGACGTCCTGATCGGCAAGCCGCTCGCCATCGTCGGGCTGCTGCTGCTGATGATGGTCGTCCGGTGGCTCCTGCACCGACTGGTGGACCGCTTGGTGCTGCGCGCCGAGGACGGCGTGCTCCCCGACCGGATGAGCCGGTTCGGTCTGCGCGGCAAGGCCGCGCAGCACGCGAGCGCTCAGGACCTGGCCGCCTCGACGCGGCGGGTGCAGCGGGCCAAGACGATGGGCGACCTGCTCAAGAGCGTGATCACCGGTCTGCTGATCGCGGTCTTCGGCACGATGGTCCTCAGCGAGGTGGGGGTCAACATCGCCCCGATCATCGCCAGCGCCGGCATCATCGGCATCGCCCTCGGCTTCGGCGCCCAGTCGTTGGTCAAGGACTTCCTCTCCGGCATCTTCATGATCTTCGAGGACCAGTACGGCGTGGGCGACGTCGTCGACGTCGGCGAGGCCAGCGGCACGGTCGAGGCCGTGAGCCTGCGGGTGACCCGGCTACGCGACCTCAACGGGACGGTCTGGTACGTCCCCAACGGGGAGATCCTGCGCGTCGGCAACATGAGCCAGAACTGGTCGCGCGCGGTCGTCGACGTGTCGGTGGCCTACGGCGAGGATCTCGCCCGGGTGACCCGGGTCCTCAAGGACATCGCTCACGACCTGTGGGAGGACGACGACTTCCATGGCCTGGTGATCGAGGAGCCCGAGGTGACCGGCGTCGAGGTGCTCGGTCCCGAGTCGGTGACACTCCGCGTGCTGCTCAAGACGGCGCCGATGGAGCAGTGGGGCGTGGCCCGCGAGCTGCGCCAGCGCATCAAGGCGCGCTTCGACCACGAAGGCATCGAGATCCCGCTGCCCCAGCGGGTGATCTGGCACCGCGAGGACATCGGCCACGACATCGGCCACGAGACGTCGACGGGCCCCTCCCACGCTGGGGAGGAGCCCGTCGAGAGGCCGTGAGGACCCGAGGTTCAGCCGGCGAGCGACGCCTCGAGCGTGATCGTGGTGCCGGCGAGCGCCTGGCTGACCGGACACCCCTCCTTGGCGGCCTGAGCGGCTGCGACGAAGTCGTCGTTGCTCATCCCCTCGACCACGCCGGTGACGGTGAGCTTGATGCCGGTGATGCCGGTGCCGGGCGTGAACTCGACCTCCGCCTTGGTGTCGAGCGCGGTCGGCGGCGTCCCGGCCTTCGCCAGGCCGTTCGACAGCGCCATCGAGAAGCAGGACGAGTGGGCCGCCGCGATCAGCTCCTCCGGGCTCGTCTTGCCGTTGGCCTCCTCGGCCCGCGAGGGCCACGAGACCTCGTAGGTGCCGATCCCGGAGGACTCGAGGGTGACCTTGCCGCCCCCCTCGAAGAGGCTGCCTTCCCAGTGCGTGGTGGCGGTGCGAGTCGTTGCCATGTGCGGATCACTCCTCATGGTTGACGTGATGGTGGGCGGGTCTGTCGCCCGCGAGTCCGGAACATCCGGAGTCTTGCACGCCGCTGAGCACCGCTCACCGGGCGACCGCCAGAATGGACCGGGTGAGCACGTTCTACGAGGAGATCGGCGGGTTCGAGACCTTCCGGCGGATCGTCGCGAAGTTCTACGAGGGCGTCGCCGAGGACCCGGTGCTGCGTCCGCTCTACCCCGAGGAGGACCTCGGCCCGGCCGAGGAGCGGTTCTTGCTGTTCCTGGTGCAGTACTGGGGAGGGCCTACGACCTACTCCGAGGGCCGAGGACACCCTCGGCTGCGGATGCGACACGCCCCCTTCGCCGTCACCCCGGAGGCGAAGGACCACTGGCTCCAGCACTTCCGGGCCGGGCTCGACGAGGTCGCCCTGACCCCGGAGCAGGACGCGAAGTTCTGGGACTACGTCACCCACGCCGCCCAGTTCATGGTCAACAGCCTCGAGTGAGCGATCCGCGAACGGCGGGGGAAGAATCTCCTGGTCCGGTGTAACACCGGGCCGCGGTCGCGACAGGTCAAGGGTGTACGGGCGGGCAACCGCCACCCCCACCCCCGACCCAGGAGGCCCCGCATGCGCAGGACCACCACCGCTGTCACGGCGACCGCAGCGCTCGCCGCAGCGCTCACCTTCGGCACGGCGTACGCGACGCAGACCGGCAACGACTCCGCCGACGCTGCGGCATCCACGACGACCAGCTCGCCGGTGCTGAACAAGAACGGCCACGAGGTCAACGAGCACGCGGCCGCCGGTCAGGCGCGGGCCGCCGAGGCGCGCGCCCAGCACGAGGCCACGGAGACCCCCACCACGGAACCGACCGAGACCGAGGACGCCGAGACCGAGGCGCCGGAGACCGAGGCGGCGGAGACCGAGGCCCCTGAGACCGAGGCCCCTGA
>NZ_JANINT010000059.1:7215-10450 GCF_024509035.1 Nocardioides sp.
CGGCACCGAGCACGGCCACGACGGCGAGCACGGCCACCAGGGCGGCAACGACGACGGCGACGACGAGGGCAAGAACAGCAACGGCCCGAACGAGCACGCCGGCGACCACCCGAACGAGCACGCCTCCCCGGCCCCCGCGGAGGGCTGACACCCCCAGGACCGGCGGTCCCGGCGTGACCCACCCCCGACTAACGTCGGGACCGCCAACCCTGGGAGGAGACCCCCCATGGCCGACCACCCCACGCTGAGCGCGCAGCTGCGCACGCCCGCTCCGACCCTGGAGCCGGATGACGTCCTGCTCGCGCGCCTCAGTGCGCTCGCCGCGGCCGGCGCACCCGCACCGGCCAGCGCAGCGGCACCGCGCGTGAACTGGCGCGTGGGGCTGGCCGCGGCGAGTGTCGCGGCCGTCGTGGTCGGTGCCGCCTGGCTGGGAGGGCTGGGCGGCACCGACACCCCCCACGACCCGACGCCGGCCAACAGCCCCACGGCGCCCGGTCCGTCCCCCAGCACCAGTGGCTCCCCCGACGCCGCCCGTTCGCCCAGCGCCTCGATCACGGGCCTGCCCGGCGGCCTGCCGCCGGGGCCCGGATCCGCCCTCGATCCCGATGCGGCGACCTCGGACCACCAAGCCGACCCGCCCACGTCGGGCGCGGCCGACCCCGCCTCACCGGCTCCCGGAGGGGCGGCGAGCTCCCCGGGCCAGGGACCCGACCAGGGAGCTGACCAGGGCGCTGACCAGGGCAACGGCCAGGGGAACGGCCAGAGTGACGACCAGGGGGACGGCCACCCCGGTCAGGGCGACGACCACCCCGGCCAGGGCCAAGGTCCCGACGAGCACGCCGGTGACCATCCCGACGAGCACGCGTCCAGCCACCCGTCCCCGCCTGCAGGAGGCCAGGGAGACGACCAGACGACAGCGGACAAGGACCAAGCCGCCGGAGATCAGCCCGGCGACGGAGCAGGTGGCAGACAACCCAGGTGAGCAGCGACGACGAGGTCGTGGCGGCCGCGAAACGCGGTGACGCCGAGGCTTGGCGCGCCCTCTATCGGGACCACGCCGGCCGGCTCCTCGTGTGGCTGAGCACCCGCCCCAGCGGCGACAGCGCCGTCACCGCCGAGGATCTCGCCGCGGAGACCTGGCTGGTCGCCGCCGAGCGGATCCACTCGTTCACGGGCACCTCCGCGGACTTCGCCGGCTGGCTGTTCGGCGTCGCCCGCAACCACGGCAGCAACACCCACCGCCGCAGCCTGCGGCGCGCGACCTACGCGACCGACCCCCACGAGATCGGTGAGCCCGGTGTCGTCGCGGGCCCCGAGTCGTCGTACGCCGCCCAGGACTGGGTGGTCCAGGCCCTGGGGGCCCTGCCGCCGCGTGAGCGCGACGTGGTCGGTTGTCTCGACGTCGTCGGCCTGGACGTCGAGACGACGGCGCGAGCGCTGGGCATGTCCGCGGTGGCCGTCCGCGTCGCCCGACACCGCGGGCTCAAGCGCCTCCGTGCGCTGGCGCCCGGACCTCAGGACACCAGCAGCGAGCGCAGCCCCGCCAGATAGGGCTCCGGAGGCGCCACCGACCGTTCGGTGCGCGGGTCGAAGAACACGATGGCCACCCGGGCCCGGGCGAGCACGGTCTCGCCGTCGAGGATGAGCGACTCGATGGTCGCGGAGCGCTGGCCGATCCGCGACGCCCACGACCAGGCCTCGTACGGCTCGGGCCGGAACAGGATCGGCGATCGGTAGTCGACGTCGGTCTGTGCGACCACCAGCGAGATCGGGTCGAGCCCCCGCCAGATCTCGGCGGTCAGCTGGATCCGCGCCTCCTGGAGGTACTCGAAGTACTTCACGTTGTTGACGTGCCCGTAGACGTCGACGTCGGAGAACCGCACCTGGACCGGGGCGTGCACGGCAGCGGCCGGCCGAGCGGAGGCCAGCGGGACGCGCACCGCCGGCTCGGCGGGCTCGAGGAACACCTCCAGGCTCGCCCGCTCGTCCGCGGTGAGCCGCCGGGGCCGCTCGCTCGCGAAGACGTACGGCGTCAGCACGGTCGTGGCCCGGGCATGGACGCGTCGCTCGCCGTCGGGTTGCTCGTGGAAGATCTCGTAGGCCAGCGTGAACGTCGCGGCCCGGATCTCGGTGACCCAGGACTCGATGGTCACCGGCTCGAACCCGAAGGCGAGCGGGGCGAGGTAGCTGGCCTCGTGTCGCACCACGACGACCCCCTCGGCGAGCTCACCGGTGTGGGCGGCCGGACCGTGGGTGCGGAGCATGTCCACGCGGGCCTCTTGGAGGTAGTCCACGTAGACGACGTTGTTGACGTGCCCCAGCAGGTCCAGGTCGGCCCAGCGCAGGGGGCAGCGATAGGTGTGCCGCACGGGGCGATGCTGCCAGATGCCCGCGTGCCGACGGTCAGCTGGCGAGCGCCCGCTCAGGGAGTGAGAACCATCCGGCGGTAGTGCGTGCGCATGGACTCGTGGCGAGCCAGGCGGTCGCGGCGGTTGCGCGCGAAGAACTCGATCAGCACGCCGACGGCCACGGCCGCGGCGAGGATGCCGACAGCGATGAACACCATCGCGACGACACCGAGGTAGGGAGAGGAGATCACGACCGCGCCTTTCTACGGATGTAGAGTCTACTTATGTAGAAGGTACCGCCGGGATCAACCGGGGACAAACCGTCGAGGGAGCACGGGGTAGTGTCCCGGCTCACAGCCAGGTGGCCGCCGTCGAAGCGGCCGGAGAGGTCGTGATGTCGTCCGCGAGTCCGCGCCGTCGTCAGCTGCTCGACGCCGCCTTGCACGTCATCGCCGACGAGGGACTCCGCGGGCTCACCCATCGCGCGGTGGACCGCAGGGCGGGGCTGCCCGAGGGCACCTGCTCGGCCTACCTGCGCACCCGGTCCGCACTGCAGGGGGCGCTGACCGAGTACGTGGCCCACGCGCTCCTCGCCGACGTGGACGAGCTGGCCGAACAGCTGCGTGACGACTGCGAGGGCGAGCAGGAGAGCGTGCACGCCGCCTTGTCGCTGTTCTTGCGCTGGCTCGACCAGCGTGAGCTCCTGGTCGCCCGTCTCGAGCTCAGCATGGCCGCGACCCGCGACCCGCTCCTGGCCCAGCTGCTCGCCGACCAGCGCGCTCGCCTCATCACCGTCGTCGAGGGGATCATGGCGGCCACCGGCAAGGGCGATGTCCGCGAGCGCGCCGAGACGCTGGTGGCGTCGTACGACGGCGTCCTGCTCGCGG
>NZ_JANINT010000060.1:0-3685 GCF_024509035.1 Nocardioides sp.
GGAACGGGCGGCGCATCCGTTGCCGCGACCGCAGCCAGACGCCGACGGGCCAGGATATCGTGAAGCAGGCCAACGCCAGCAGCACGATCGTGGGTCCGGGGACGACGGTGGTGTCCTCGGGAGCGGCGGCCGAGATCAGCAGGCCGCCGACCGCGGCCAGCGTGCCGAGCGCCATGGCCGCGAGCAGGGTGCCGCGGAAGGACCGGGTGAGCTGCTGGGCGGTCGCGACCGGCACGACCATCAGGGCCGAGACCAGCAGCAGGCCGACCGTCCGCATGGCGACGCTGACGCTGACGGCGGCCAGCACCGCGACCAGCACGTTGTAGACGCGGATGTTGAGCCCGGCGACCCGGGCGAACTCCTGGTCCTGGGCCACCGCGAACAGCTGGGGAGCGAGCCCGATGCCGAGCAGTGCCACGACCCCGGCGAGCACCATCGTCACCACCACGTCGGTGACCGACATCGTGGTGATCGAGCCGAACAGGTAGGTCTGCAGCGTCGCACCGCTCTGGCCGGCGAGCCCGGTGATGAGCACACCTCCGGCCAGGCCGCCGTAGAACAGCAGGGCCAGGGCGACGTCTCCGTTGGCGTGGCCACGCTCGCGGATGACCTCGATGAGGATCGCACCGAGCACCGAGACCACGACGGCCGTCCAGACGGGGGAGGTCCCGGTCAGCAGGCCGAGGGAGACGCCGGTGACCGCGACGTGCCCGATGCCGTCGCCCATCAGCGCCAGGCGGCGCTGCACCAGGTACGTCCCGACGACGGGGGCGGCCAACCCGGTGAAGAGCGCGGCGATGAGCGCCCGCTGCATGAACGGCAGGCTGAGCAGGTGGAGGTAGTCGTTCACCGGGTCTCCCGCCCGTCCTGGTCGAGCGGCGCGGCGACGTGGGGGGCGTGGTCGTGGCGGGCGGGGTCACCGTGGTGGTGACCGTGCCCGCCCTGGTCGACGTGGTCGACGTGCACCATCGCGAGGTCGGGCTGGTGCACCTGGTCGTGGGTCAACGGCGGCCCGTCGTAGCTGATCCGGCCGTCGCGCATCACGACCGCGCGGTCGACCAGTGGCGCGAGCGGACCGAGCTCGTGGGCGACCAGCACGATGGTCGCCCCGCGCTGCGAGAGGGTGCGCAGGCTGTCGGCGAGCATCAGCTGGTTGGGCAGGTCGACGCCGGCGGTCGGCTCGTCGAGGAAGAACAGCTCGGGGTCGCCCGCGAGCGCCCGGGCGATGAGCACCCGCTGCTGCTGGCCGCCCGAGAGGGTGGACACGCCGTCGCCGGCCCGGTCGGCGAGCCCGACCACCTCGAGGGCGTCGGCGATCGCGGTCCGGTCCCGGCGGCCCAGGGGCCGGAACAGGCGGCGGTGGGTGAGGCGGCCGGACGCGACCACCTCCCAGACCGAGGCGGGGATGCCGGACGCGGCGCTGCCGCGCTGGGGCACGTAGCCGACCCGGCGCCAGTCGTGGAAGTCGCCGTACGGCGACCCGAACAGCCGCAGGCTGCCGTTGGCCAGCGGGTGGAGCCCGGTGAGCGCGCGGACCAGCGTCGACTTGCCCGACCCGTTGGCGCCCATCAGCGCGAGGAACTCGCCTGCGGAGACCGTCAGGTCGATGCCGCGCAGGATCGGCCGGCCGCCGATCGAGACGGCGCCGCCGGTCAGCTCGATGACGGGACCGGTCACCGGTGTCGAGGGGCTCAACAGCCGTTCGCCTTCTCCAGGGCGGCGAGGTTGGCACGCATGAGGGAAAGGTAGTCCTCGTCGGCGGTGCGGCCGGTGAGGCCTTCGATCGGGTCGAGGACGGCGCTCTCGGCGCCGGTGGCCTCGGCGAGGGAGTCGGCGGCCTTGGCGCTGACGATCGTCTCGGAGAACACCGTCGTGACCCCGTCGTCGTGGATCAACCGCTGCAACCGCGCCAGGTCGGAGGGCGTCGGCTCGGCCTCGGGGGAGAGGCCGACGATCGCCTCCATGTCGAGGCCGTAGCGCTGCAGGTAGCCGAACGCGTCGTGGCTGACCACCACGGTCGTCCGCGTGCAGCCGGCGAGGCCGCTGGTGTACTGCCGGTCGAGCTCGCGCAGGTCGGACACGAGGTCGGCGGCGTTGGCGGAGTAGTCCTCGGCGTGGTCGGGGTCGAGGTCCGCGAGCTGGTCGGCCACGGCCTCGGCGACGTCGGCGACCAGGAGCGGGTCGAGCCAGAAGTGCGGGTCGAGCTCGTCGGAGTCGACGCCGTGGTCGCGGAAGGACGTCAGATCGACGACGTCGGCGGCGTCGAGGAGGTCGCCCCGGGCGGTCTCGTCGACCGCGGCGTCGACCGCCGGCTGGAACCCCTTCTCGTAGAGGACCAGGTCGGCCTCGGTGATCTCGGCGGTCACCGTGACCGAGGGCTCCAGGTCGTGCGGCTCACCGCCCGGGGTGGTCAGGTTCGTGACGTCGACGTGGTCGCCGCCGACGCGCTCGGCCACGTAGGCGAGGGGGTAGAACGCCGCCGCGACCTGGACCCCGTCCACCGGGCCGTTGCCGGGGGAGGAGTCGTCGGTGAACGCCGCGCACCCCGTCAGCGCCAGGACCGGGAGGGCAGCGAGGGCGACAAGCTTGTTCATGAGAACGATTCTCAACCTAGTTGAGAACCGTTGTCAACTCGGCCGCGCGTAGGATCGGCGGGTGCTCGTCGTGAACAGGTTCCGCGTCCCGGTCGGCGATGGTGAGTCCTTCCGGGCCGGCCTCGTGACCGCGCACGAGACGCTCGCGGCGTGCGCCGGCTACGTCGGCGGCGAGATCGGTCGCAACGTCGACGACCCCGAGCTGTGGGTGCTCACCACGCGCTGGGCCGACGTGGGCAGCTACCGGCGGGCGCTCTCGACGTACGACGTCAAGCTGCACGCGGTCGCGGTCCTCAGCCGGGCGCTGGACGAGCCGTCGGCCTACGAGGCCGCCGGGCCGGGCACCACCCTCAATGTCGCCGCGCCTCGGTCGTTAGGCTGAGCCGCTCGGAGCCGTTCCGAGCCGTACCGAGCATCGACCCTGACCGGCAGCCAGCCGGCCGAGACCCAGGAGTTCCATCGTGGCCAAGCCGCCGCCGTCCACCGTCGACCACGTCGTCTCCCTCGCCAAGCGCCGGGGCTTCGTCTACCCGTGCGGCGAGATCTACGGCGGCACCCGCTCCGCCTGGGACTACGGCCCGCTCGGCGTCGAGCTCAAGGAGAACATCAAGCGCCAGTGGTGGAAGTCGATGGTCACCATGCGCGACGACATGGTGGGCCTGGACTCCAGCATCATCCTGCCCCGCCAGGTCTGGCAGGCCAGTGGCCACGTCGACACGTTCACCGACCCGCTGACCGAGTGCCAGTCGTGCCACAAGCGGTTCCGCGCCGACCACCTGCAGGAGGAGGTCGCGGAGAAGAAGGGTCTCGACAACCCCGACGACGTCGATCTCAAGACCGTCGCCTGCCCCAACTGCGGCACCCGCGGCGCGTGGACCGAGCCGCGTCAGTTCTCCGGCCTGCTCAAGACCTATCTCGGCGTCATCGAGAACGACGAGGGCCTGCACTACCTGCGCCCCGAGACCGCCCAGGGCATCTTCATCAACTTCGCCAACGTTGTGACCTCGAGCCGGCAGAAGCCCCCGTTCGGCATCGCCCAGATCGGCAAGAGCTTCCGCAACGAGATCACGCCGGGCAACTTCATCTTCCGC
>NZ_JANINT010000060.1:3695-6079 GCF_024509035.1 Nocardioides sp.
GAGTTCTTCGTCAAGCCGGGTGAGGACGAGGAGTGGCACCAGTACTGGATCGACGAGCGCACGCGCTGGTACGTCGACCTGGGCATCGACGCCGACAACCTGCGCCACTACGAGCACCCGCAGGAGAAGCTCAGCCACTACTCCACGCGGACCGTCGACATCGAGTACCGCTTCCGCTTCGCGGGCTCGGAGTGGGGCGAGCTCGAGGGCGTCGCCAACCGCACCGACTTCGACCTGAGCACGCACTCCAAGCACTCGGGCCAGGACCTGTCCTACTTCGACCAGGCCAACAACGAGCGCTACGTCCCCTACGTCATCGAGCCGGCGGCCGGGCTGTCGCGCAGCCTCATGACGTTCCTCGTCGACGCCTACACCGAGGACGAGGCGCCCAACACCAAGGGCGGCGTCGACAAGCGCACCGTGCTCCGGCTCGACCCGCGCCTGGCCCCCGTCAAGGTGGCGGTGCTGCCGCTCTCGCGCAACGCCGACCTCTCGCCCAAGGCCAAGGACCTCGCGATGGAGCTGCGCCGCGCGGGCTGGAACGTCGACTTCGACGACTCCGGCGCGATCGGCCGCCGCTACCGCCGCCAGGACGAAATCGGCACGCCGTACTGCGTCACCGTCGACTTCGAGACCCTCGACGACCAGGCCGTCACGGTGCGCGAGCGCGACACCATGCAGCAGGAGCGCGTGGGCCTCGACCGCATCACGGGCTACTTCGCCGAGCGTTTCGTCGGCTGCTGATCGCTGGTGCGTGTGCACAATGACCGCATGATCCGGGTCCCCGCGCTGGTCGCTGCCGTCGTCGCCGGGGGGCTTGCGCTCGCCGGCTGCTCCGGGTCGGACGGCGGGTCGCCGGACGACGCGTCCACCGCGCCCTCGACCGGGTCCTCGACGGGGCAGAGCCCGGCGAGCACGGGCACGCCGTACCTCCCCGTGCCCGAGGGCGTCGAGCTCACCGAGCCCGGCAGCCAGCTCGAGGTGGGCGACCACGCGGTCGTGGCCTACCACCCGCGTCAGGACCAGGTGGGGGTGCTGGACATCCAGGTGGTCGCGCTGGAGAAGACCTCGATCAAGGACTTCTCGGCCTGGCAGCTCAGCGACGCGCAGAAGGCGTCGAACCCCTACTACGTGCGCGCCCGGGTCGAGAACGTCGGCGACACCGACCTCGGTGGCCGTCCGGTCCCACTCTACGTCGTCAACGACGCCAACGTGCTGCTCGAGCCGACGCCGTTCGCGAGCTCGTTCCAGCCGTGCCCGAGCACGCCGTTCCCCGAGAAGTTCGCGCCGGGCGACGTCACGCGGACGTGCCTGGTCTACCTGGCGCCCGACCACGGGGACCTGGTCGCGGTGAGCTTCCGGCCCGAGGAGACCTTCAACCCGATCACCTGGTCCGGCGAGGTGGAGAAGTACGTCGCGCCGAAGGGCGGCGGCGTCTCGAAGGGCGGGTCCCCGCAGGGCAAGGGCGGCACGCGCGGCGGCAAGGGCGGCACGCGCGGCGGCTGAGCGCGATTTGAGCGGGCACCACCGGCCCCGGACAATGGCCGCATGCCGCTGACCTCGCCCGGGCTGACCCTGGGCTCCCTGCGCGTCGACACCCCGGTGGTGCTCGCGCCGATGGCCGGCATCACCAATGCCGCCTACCGGCGCCTGTGCGCCGAGCAGGGTGCCGGGCTCTACGTCTGCGAGATGATCACGAGCCGTGGGCTGGTCGAGGGCGACCAGCACACCAAGGACATGCTGGTCTTCGACGAGCTCGAGACGATCCGGTCGGTCCAGCTCTACGGCAGCGACCCGGTCTACGTCGGCAAGGCCGCCGAGATCCTCTGCGCCGAGTACGGCGTCGCGCACATCGACCTCAACTTCGGCTGCCCCGTCCCCAAGGTGACCCGCAAGGGCGGCGGCGGTGCCCTGCCGTGGAAGCGGGGGCTGCTCGCCGAGATCCTCGAGGCGGCCGTCGCGGCGACGACGCCGTACGACGTGCCCGTGACGATGAAGACGCGCAAGGGTATCGACGAGGACCACCTGACCTACCTCGACGCCGGGCGGATCGCCCAGGAGTCCGGCTGCGCGGCGATCGCGCTGCACGGCCGCACGGTCGCGCAGGCCTACTCGGGCGACGCCGACTGGGACGCCATCGCAGCGCTGGTCGACCACGTCGACATCCCCGTCCTCGGCAACGGCGACATCTGGGAGGCCGCCGAGGCGCTCCGGATGGTCGAGCAGACCGGCGTCGCGGGCGTCGTGGTCGGACGCGGCTGCCTCGGGCGACCGTGGCTGTTCCGCGACCTGGCCGCTGCGTTCGCCGGCGAGGACGTCGCGACGCTGCCGACGCTCGGCGAGGTCGCCGCCATGATGCGCCGGCACGCCGAGCTGCTGTGCCA
>NZ_JANINT010000060.1:6089-10335 GCF_024509035.1 Nocardioides sp.
GAGCGGGGCTGCAAGGAGTTCCGCAAGCACGTCACCTGGTACCTCAAGGGCTTCGGCGCGGGTGGGGAGATGCGCCGCTCGCTCGGGCTGGTCGACAGCCTCGCCGCCCTCGACCGGCTGCTCGCCGACCTCGACCCGGACGAGCCGTTCCCGGTGCGCGAGCTGGGCGCTCCCCGCGGGCGTCAGGGCTCGCCGCGGGACAAGGTCGCGCTCCCCGAGGGCTGGCTCGACGACGCCGACGGCAGCGGGAGCCACGTCCAGGAGGATGCCAACGAGACGACCGGCGGCTGAGCCGCCGCTCGTTGCCGGGTGACGGGGAACACCCCCGGCCGGTTCGCCCGAGATTGGGACAGGCGCTCGGGGCTGTGGTTGACTCGAGCGTCGTTGCCGTTTCGTGACCTTTCGGGGGGTCCGAGAAGGTCGACATCCCCCGTCAGCAACAGCAAAGGATTCAGCGCTGTGGCAGAGCATCGCCACAAGCGGGAGACCAATGCCCGCCGCAAGCCCCGAGCAGCAGCCATCGCCGGACCGCTCGCCGTCCTGGCGACCGCCTCGGCCGTGACGCTCGGAGTGCTCGCCTCCGACCCGCAGACGCGCGACCTCGTCGCCCAGGAGTCCAGCTCCGGCCTCGGCGCCGCCGCGGAGCGGCCGCCCGTCCTGTCCCGCGCCGGCTCGCGCGTGGAGCCCGTCGAGCTGCGCAAGTCCGTCGTGCTCGCCCGGGAGCGCGCTGCGACCGAGCGCGCCGTCGAGCGTGCGCACGTGAAGCTGTGGACCACCACCGACCTCAACCTGTGGACCGCCCCCGACGACGACGCCGCCCAGGTCGGCGAGCTCGCCGCCGGCAAGCGCGTGCTGGTCACCGGCCGCTCCACCAAGGAGCGGGTGGAGATCGTCTGGCAGGGCCAGGCGCGCTGGGTGAGCGTCGGGTACCTCTCGGAGGAGAAGCCGCTGACCGCGGCCGCGGGCCTCTCGATGGAGCCCTGCCCCGACCCGAGCGTTGAGAACGGCCTGACCTCCGACGCGGTCTACGTCTACCGCTCGGTGTGCCACGCGTTCCCGCAGATCACGTCGTACGGCGGGTGGGACGGCCACGGCGAGCACGCCTCGGGCCGCGCGCTCGACATCATGACCAGCGACGTCGCCCTGGGCACCGCGATCGCGGAGTTCCTGCAGGCGCACGCCGCCGAGCTCAACCTCTACGACATCCTCTGGCGCCAGCAGATCTGGACGCCCGAGCGGGCCGGAGAGGGCTGGCGGTCCATGCCGTCACGGGGCTCGGCGACCGCCAACCACTACGACCACGTGCACGTCGCGACCAACGGCTGAGCCTCACAGCAGGCGCGTGAGCCGGGTCTTCCTGAGGTTCTCGCGCACGATCCACGCGATGTCCGGGTCGGCGTCGTCGAGCGCCCAGAACGCCGGCAGGCCCTGTGCGGGGTCCGCCGCGATCGCGACGCTCCAGCAGTAGCCCAGGGCCTGGCGCAGCGTCCGCACGTCGGTGTCGCGGCGGGACTCGGGCGGGAGAGCCGCCAGCGAGGACGTCGTACGCCGGCACACCTCGATCGCGACCGCGGCCGCGGCCGGACCGAACAGCAGCCGGGGCTCGCAGATCGCGGCAGCGGCGGCACGCTGCACGAGCGGGTGGGGGTCGGCGGCCCAGTCCAGGACGATCATCTCCAGCGCCGGCAGGTTGAGGTCGCCGAGACGCTGCAGTGCCATCGCCACCGCCTCGCGCACCCGCCAACGCTCGTCGGTGGCGAGCACGCGCAGCCGGTTCAGCACCTCCGGCTCGGTCGCCGTCGCACCGAGGCCGAGCACGCCGCAGAACGTGCGGTACTCGTCGCCGCTGGCGATCAGCTCGTCGTCGAGCTCGACGTCCCCGAGGTCGGCGAGGGCCATGGCCAGCTCGATGTTCCCGCGGGGTCCGGGCAGGTTGGAGTGCCGGTCGAGGTAGGCCGGCCACGCGGAGCGGTCGATCCGACCGAGGTCGGCGCGGTACTCGTCGATCCGTGTCATGGGAGCTCTCCTTCGTGCCGCACGTGGTAGCGCAGCCAGACCAGCCCGTCGGCGTACTGCTCCTGGCTGATCAGGCCGAGGTCGGCCCGGCGATCGGTGGTCCAGGGCGGCACGGCACCGCCGAGCGCCTCGGTGCCGGCGAGGCAGGGGTGGACCAGCAGGCTCAGCTCGTCGACCAGTCCGTCCTCGAGCAGGGCGCGGACCAGCTGGCCGCCGCTGTCGACTCGCACCGTCGCGGCGCCGTCGTCACCGAGGACGGCGAGTGCGGCGGCGAGGTCGACGCGCTCGTGGCCCGCGACCAGGGCGACGACGTCGGGGTCGGGCTCGGACTGCTCGCTGCGCACGGCGACCACCCGACGCCAGAGGCCGCAGCCGCGCAGGGCGGACCAGGAGTGGACGCGCGAGCGCGAGTCCACGACCGCCAGGAGCGGGCCGTCGGGGGAGGGGCCCGGCCCGTGCGCGTCGAGCGCGCCCTCCTGGGCGAGGATCGTGTCGGCGCCGGTGAGCGTGACGTCCTCCTTCCAGGTCGGCACGAGCGCGTAGTAGGCGCCGACGTCGATCGGGAACCCCGTCGTCGCGCCGTCCAGGGAGACGGCGAGATGAGCGACGACGTACGGCCGGTCGGCTGGCATGCCCCGACGCTAAGGGCGGCGGCGGACCGTCGGCAGGGGCCCGTGCACCTGCCGGGCAGGACCTTGGGCCCGGTCCGTCCTCGGCCGCCCCTAGAGTCGGCACCGATGGATCACCTGGAGCTGTACGACGCCGCCGCGCGCGAGCGTCTCGTCGAGGAGCCGCCCAAGCGCGTCGACGCCCCCGTGCGCACGCCCTTCGAGCGCGACCGCGCCCGGCTGGTGCACGCCGCGGCGTCGCGCCGGCTCGCGGCCAAGACGCAGGTCGTCGGCCCGCAGAGCGACGACTTCGTGCGCAACCGGCTCACCCACAGCCTCGAGGTCGCCCAGGTCGCCCGCGACCTGTCGCGGGCGCTGGGCAGCCAGCCCGACATCGCCGAGACCGCCGCGCTCGCCCACGACCTCGGACACCCGCCGTTCGGCCACAACGGCGAGCGGGTGCTCGCCGAGCTCGGCGAGGCCTGCGGCGGGTTCGAGGGGAACGCCCAGACCCTGCGGCTGCTCACCCGGCTGGAGGCCAAGACCGTCGACGCGTCGGGCCGGTCGGTCGGGCTCAACCTGACCCGGGCCACCCTCGACGCCTGCACGAAGTACCCGTGGCCGCGGTCGGCGGCCGACGCGCCGCAGGGCGTGCACGCCGACGGGTCGCCTCGGTTCGTGGTCAAGTTCGGCGTCTACGACGACGACCGTCCCGTCTTCGACTGGATGCGCAGCGACGCCGTCGGCACCCGCCAGTGCCTCGAGGCGCAGGTGATGGACCTCGCCGACGACGTGGCCTACTCCGTCCACGACATCGAGGACGGGGTCGTCGCGCAACGCGTCGACCTCACCCGTCTCGACGAGGCGGCGGTCTGGCAGACCGTGCGCGACTGGTACCTCCCGGCCGCCACCGACGACGTCCTCGCCGAGACCCTCGCCGGGCTGCGGGCGGTCGGCAGCTGGCCGGAGACGCCGTACGACGGCTCGCGGCGCTCGCTCGCCGCGCTGAAGAACCTCACCAGCGACCTCATCGGCCGGTTCTGCGGGGCCGTTCAGCACGCGACGTTCGCCGCCAGCAGCGGGCCGTTCGTGCGCTACGCCGCCGACCTGGTCGTGCCCGAGCGCACCCGCCTGGAGATGGCCGTGCTCAAGGGCATCGCTGCCTACTACGTGATGCAGGCCGACGACCGCGTCGTGGCGATGGCTCACCAGCGCGAGCTGCTGGCCGAGTTGGTCGCGGTCCTCGCCCACCGCGGCCCCGACGCCCTGGAGCGCCCGTTCGCGGACGACTTGCGCGCCGCTCCCGACGACGCCGCCCGGCTCCGCGTGATCATCGACCAGGTCGCTTCGCTCACCGACGCCAGCGCTGTCGCCTGGCACCGCGCGCTGCTCAACCGATGACGGACACCAAGGGGAGGGCAATCCTCCCCAACGGGGTCCAGCGGCGCCGGTGGTCGAGCTGGTCGAGGTCCCCGCACCCGACGCATAGCGGTGGGCGCGGCGGTGGGCGCCTGACGGCCCGCGCGGGGTGACGGCGGGTCGGGCGGCTGCGGGTGCGCCGTTGGTCCCGCTTCCTTGGTTTTCGAAGAAGCGTGGTCACCGTGGGCGCGGGGTTGCGGCGG
>NZ_JANINT010000061.1 GCF_024509035.1 Nocardioides sp.
CCGGGAGCCTCGGCGCCGACGTGGTGGTCGGCTCGAGCCAGCGGTTCGGCGTCCCACTCTTCTACGGCGGGCCGCACGCCGGGTTCATGGCGGTCTCCGCGGGCCTCGAGCGGCACCTGCCCGGGCGCCTGGTCGGCGTCTCGGTGGACGCCGAGGGCCGGCCGGCCTACCGGCTCGCGCTGCAGACCCGTGAGCAGCACATCCGTCGCGACAAGGCCACCTCCAACATCTGCACCGCGCAGGTGCTGCTCGCCGTCGCGGCGGCGATGTACGCCGTCTACCACGGCCCCGAGGGACTCCGCGCGATCGCCACGCGCACCCACCGCTACGCCGCGGTGCTCGCGGCCGCGCTGGGGCAGGGCGGCTTCGGCGTCGCCCATGAGCACTACTTCGACACGCTGACGGTCCCCGCGCCCGGGCGGGCGGCCGACATCGTGGCGGCGGCACGCGGCCTGGGCGTGCACCTGCGCGTGGTGGACGCCGACACCGTCGCGATCAGCACCTCCGAGTGCACCAGCCGCTCCACGCTCTCGAGCGTCCTCAAGGCGTTCGGCATCAGCGGGGTCGACCTCGACGCAGTCGACGCCACGACCGCCGACGCCCTGCCGGCCCCGCTGCGGCGCACGTCGGACTACCTCACCCACGAGGTGTTCTCGAGCTACCACAGCGAGACCGCGATGCTGCGCTACCTGCGGCGGCTCTCGGCACGCGACTACGCCCTCGACCGCGGGATGATCCCGCTCGGGTCGTGCACGATGAAGCTCAACGCCACCACCGAGATGGAGCCGATCTCGCTGCCGGGCTTCGCCGACCTGCACCCCTTCGCTCCTGCCGAGGACGCCCAGGGATACCGGCGCCTGGTGAGCGAGCTCGAGACCTGGCTGGCCGAGGTCACCGGCTACGACTCGGTGTCGATCCAGCCGAACGCCGGCTCGCAGGGCGAGCTCGCCGGGCTGCTCGCGATCCGCGCCTACCACCGGGCCAACGGCGGGGAGGCGCGCAACGTCTGCCTGATCCCGTCCTCGGCACACGGCACCAACGCCGCCTCGGCTGTCCTGGCCGGGATGCGGGTCGTGGTCGTGAAGTCCGACGAGGGCGGCGAGGTCGACCTCGACGACCTGCGGGCCCAGTGCGAGGCGCACGCCGAGGACCTCGCCGCGATCATGGTGACCTACCCCTCGACGCACGGCGCGTACGAGGACACGATCACCGAGCTGTGTGAGATCGTGCACGCGCACGGCGGGCAGGTGTACGTCGACGGGGCGAACCTCAACGCCCTGCTGGGCTATGCCAAGCCCGGCGAGTTCGGCGGCGACGTCTCCCACCTCAACCTGCACAAGACCTTCTGCATCCCGCACGGCGGGGGTGGCCCGGGCGTGGGCCCGGTCGCGGCGCGGGCCCACCTGGCGCCGTACCTGCCCTCGCACGGCATGCACCCCGAGGAGGCCAAGCGGTCCGGGATCGGCCCGGTCAGCGCGGCGCCGTACGGGTCGGCGGGCATCCTGCCGATCTCATGGGCCTACATCCGGCTGATGGGCGCCGCGGGCCTGACCCGCGCGACCGCGGCCGCGGTGCTCTCGGCCAACTACGTCGCCGCTCGGCTCGGCGAGCACTACCCGGTGCTCTACCGCGGCCACGGTGGGCTCGTCGCCCACGAGTGCATCCTCGACCTGCGCGGCCTGACCAAGGACACCGGCGTCAGCGTCGACGACGTCGCCAAGCGACTGATCGACTACGGCTTCCACGCCCCGACGATGTCGTTCCCCGTCGCCGGCACGCTGATGGTCGAGCCCACGGAGTCCGAGGACCTCGGCGAGATCGACCGGTTCATCGACGCGATGATCGCGATCAAGGGCGAGATCGACCGGGTCGCAGCGGGGGAGTGGTCCCCGGAGGACTCGCCGCTGCGCGGCGCGCCGCACACCTCACGCGCGCTGGTCGGCGACTGGGACCGGCCCTACTCCCGCGAGCTCGGCGTCTTCCCGACCGGGATCGACCCCGACAAGTACTGGCCGCCGGTGGCCCGCATCGACCAGGCGTACGGCGACCGGCACCTGGTCTGCTCCTGCCCGCCTCTGGAAGCATTCGCGGAGTGATCGACACCCCCACGACCGTCACGGACACCACCGCACGACGACTGCTGGCCCGGATCGCCCGCGCCCAGGCGAGCGGTCGGCTGCCGTCGGTCGTCGCCGGGCTGGTCCGCGACGGCGAACCGGCGTGGTTCGGGGCGTTCGGCGGCCCCGCGGTCGCGGGGCACGACCCGTTGGACGTGCAGTACCGCATCGGCTCGATCACCAAGACGATGACCGCGGTGCTCGTGCTCCAGCTCGAGCGCGACGGCCGGGTCCGGCTCGACGATCCCGCCTCCGTGGTGCTCGGGGATCTGGCCGGGCACCCCTACGCCGATCGGAGCCTGCGCACGCTGCTGGCGCACGACGCCGGGCTCCAGTCGGAGCCGGCCGGATCGTGGTGGGAGCGGACCCCGGGTGGCTCCTTCGAGGAGCTGATGCGCGCCAACGACGGCTCCGCACCCGCCTTCGGCCCGGACGAACGCTTCCACTACTCCAACCTCGGCTACGCGGTCCTCGGCGAGGTGGCCGCACGGCTGCTCGGCATGACCTGGTGGGAGGCCGTCCGGACCCGGGTGCTCAACCCACTGGGCATGACGCGCACGTCGTACCTCCCGCACGGCGCGGCCGCTCAGGGCCACTCGGTGCATCCGTACGAGGCCACGCTCGTCGACGAGCCGGCCACCGACAACGGCGCCATGGCGCCGGCGGGGCAGCTCTGGGCGACGATCACCGACCTCGCGACGTACGCCGCCTTCCTCGGCCACGGCCACCCCGACGTGCTCTCAGCCGACGAGCTCGCCCGCGCGTTCGCGCCCCAGTCGGGCAGCCCCGAGGACGGGCTGCGCTCGGCGCACGGGTTGGGCTTCCAGCTGTTCGCGGGCGGCTCGGGCACGCTGGCCGGTCACACCGGTTCGATGCCGGGCTTCCTGGCCACCGTTCTCGTGGACCGGCGTCGGCGCACCGGTGGCGTGGTGCTGGCCAACGCCACGACCGGGTTCTCACCGGCCGAGGCCGTGATCGGCCTGCTCGAGGACCTCGAGGACTGCGAGCCGTCGCTGCCCGAGCCGTGGCGCCCGGCGGCGCCGCTGCCGCCCGAGCTCGCCGGCGTCCCGGGCGTCTGGCACTGGGGCAACACCCCGGTCGTGTTCACGATGGAGGGTCACGAGCTGGTCGGCCTGCGCAACGGCGTGGAGGCCTACCGCTTCGTCGTGCAGGACGGCCGCATCGTGGGGCGCACGGGCTACCACGCCGGCGAGACGATGCACGTCGTACGACGATCGGATGGCTCCGTCGCCCACCTGGAGGTCGCGACGTTCGTCTACACCCGAACGCCGTACGACCCGGAGACCCCCATCCCTGGGGGCGCTCCGGGCCGTTAGCGGTGCCGCTGCAGTTGCCGCTGCTTGCCCACGGGCTGACGGAGGTCAGACCGTGGACTCCTTGGTGACCCGCAGGTCGTAGAGGAAGGCGTTGTCGCACGTGAGCGGTGCGGTCGCGCCCTTCCACGACAAGGTCAGGTCGGTGGCCAGACGGCGGTGGAAGCCGTCGATGGTGATGTGCTGGCCGGCGTCGTCGTGCTCCTCGTGGACCGAGGTCCGGACGCCGGTCTTGCGAGCGGTGCCCTCGACGAGCGCCCGCCCCCCGGCGACCTTCAGGGTGCCGCGGACCTGGCGACCCGTGCGGAAGTCGGTGTCGGTGTCGCGGCTGCCGCCGACCTGGCGGTCGTCGTCACCGATGAGGACCTGGATCGTGTTCGAGGCGACGTTGCTCTCGTAGAGGCTCGTGTAGACCGGCTGGCCCTTGATGGTGCCGGTGCACTCGATGACGAGGCCGCGCTCGCGGGTGGTGGTCGGCTCGCCGGCCGTCGCGGGGGTGCCCAGGCCGATCAGGCTGGAGGTCGCGGCGACGGCCAAGGCGCTGGTGATCAGCTGGGTGCTGCGCATGAGATGCCTTGCTTCCTGTGTGTCGGGTGTCGTTCGGGTTCGAACACAGGGGATACGCCGGACCGGCCGGTCCGGTTGCATGCGACTTTCCGGCCGCGGTTCAGCGGGCCTGCGACACGCTCGACATGTTGAAGTCGGGGACCCGCAGCGCCGGCATCGCCGTGCGGCTGAAGTAGTCGTCGCCCCACTCGCGGCTGAAGGCGGGGACCGTCGCGGAGGCGTGCGTGAAGCGGTTGAGCAGGTCGACCGGGCTCTCGTTGAAGCGGAAGTTGTTGACCGCCCCGGTGATCTCGCCGTTCTCGACGAGGTAGACGCCGTCGCGCGTGATGCCGGTCAGCAGCAGCGTCTGCGGGTCGACCTCGCGGATGTACCACAGGCAGGTGAGCAGCAGCCCTCGCTCGGTCCCCGCGACGAGGTCGTCGATCGACCCGGACGCCCCGTCGACGCTGAGGACGAGGTTGTCGATCGCGGGGGTCACCGGTTGCCCGGTCATCGCGGCGGAGTGCCGGGTCTGCAGCAGCGCGGACAGGTGGCCGTCGCGGATCCAGTCGGTGCGCTCCAGCGGTAGCCCGTTGTCGAACACCGACGACTCGTTGCTCGAGCTGGCCGCGAGGGCGAACGGCTCGCACTCCAGCCCGCGGTACGCCGGGTCGGAGAACAGGTTGACGCCCGGCTTCGCCAGGCTCTCACCGATCCGGGTGCCACCGCCGCGCCTGCTGTAGACCGACTGGCCCTCGTGGGCGGTGCGCGCGCCGGCGTACCAGTAGGCATCGATCATCAGGTCGGCGACCGCGGTGGGCGGCAGGATCGTGTCGTAGCGTCCGGCGGGCAGGTCGACCTGCCGCTCGGCCCAGGCGAGGCGCTGGGCCAGCTGAGCATCGAGGGCGAGCGGGTCGACGTCGGTGAAGTCGCGGGTGGCGGCCCCGATCCACGCGCTGCGGGTGAGGTCCGCGGTCTTGGCGGTGCAGCCGACGTGGCCGGTGGGCTGCACGTGGCGCAGGCGCAGGCCGGTCGTGGAGCCGAGGTAGGTCGTGGTCGACTCGTGGTTGACGAACCCGTAGAGCACGCGGCCCTCGCCGGCGGCGCGGCGGAACGCCTCGCCGAGCGCGGGCGCGACGGCGTCGTAGACGTGGATGTCGGTCGGAACGGCGGGGTCGTCCCAGTCGGGGGAGACGGCGTCTCGGACCAGGTCGGCGGCGTCCTCGGCCGGCGCAGCAGCGCGGGCCGCGGCGTCCGCGGCGTCGACGAGCGCGCTGACCCCGGCCTGGGTCGTGACGCTGCCGGTCATCGAGCCGGTCGCCACGCCCTCGGCGGTGCGGACGAACGAGATCACCGTGAGGTCGACGCCGCTCATCACGCCGTTGGTGGTGAGGGTGTTGTTGGCCCAGCGCAGGTTGGCACTCGTCCTGTCACGCACGATCACCACGCAGTCGTCGGCGACCGAGGTCGCGACCGCGTGCTCGACGAAGGACTGGGGGGAGACGGGAGTGCTCATCAGTGGCCGGCCTCGTCGGTGGTGTTGAGGATGCGGACGTCGCGGAACAGGGCTGTGGGGCAGCCGTGGCTGACGCTGGCCACCTGGCCTGGTTGGGCCTTGCCGCAGTTGAACGCCCCGCCCAGCACATAGGTCTGCGGCCCGCCGACCGCCTCCATCGACCCCCAGAAGTCGGTGGTCGTGGCCTGGTACGCCGCGTCGCGGACCTGGCCCGCGAGCCGCCCGTCGACGATGCGGAAGAAGCGCTGGCCGGTGAACTGGAAGTTGAAGCGCTGCATGTCGATGCTCCACGACTTGTCACCCACGACGTAGAGCCCGCGCTCGACGCGACCCACGAGCTCCTCGGTGGAGGGGCCGTCGGGCGCCGGCTGCAGGGACACGTTGGCCATCCGCTGGATGGGGATGTGGCCGGGGGAGTCGGCGTAGGCGCACCCGTTGGAGCGGCCCGCCGGAAAGTCGGGCCCAGCGAGGTCGGGGTACATCCGGCCCATCGCGCGGTCGAGCTGGTAGCCGACGAGCGTGCCGTCCTTGACGATGTCCCAGCGCTGGGTGGCGACGCCCTCGTCGTCGTAGCCGATGGAGGCCAGGCCGTGCGGCTCGGTGCGATCGCCGGTGACGTTCATGACCGGCGACCCGTAGCGCAAGGTGCCGAGGAGGTCGGGGGTGGCGAACGAGGTGCCGGCGTAGTTGGCCTCGTAGCCGAGCGCCCGGTCGAGCTCGGTGGCGTGCCCGATCGACTCGTGGATCGTCAACCACAGGTTGGAGGGGTGGATCACGAGGTCGTAGCTGCCGGCCTCGACGCTCGGAGCGCGGAGCTTCTCGACGAGCAGCTCGGGGACCTCGGCGATCTCGGCGTCCCAGTCCCAGCTGTCGGGCCCTCCGTCGAGGTACTCCCAGCCGCGGCCGACCGGCGGCGCGATGCTCGCCATCGAGTCGAAGGCGTCCTCGATCGCACCCATCGCCTCGAACCCGGGGTGCAGGCGGATCCGCTGCTGGGTGGTGCGGGTGCCGGTGAGGTCGGCGTAGTACTTGTTCTCCTGCACCTGCAGCAGGTGCGCGGAGGCGTGGTCGACCGACGCACCCGTCCGGAGGCGGTTGGTCCAGTCGATGAGGACCTCGGCCTTGTCGCGCACCGGGACCTCGAGCGGGTTGACGACGTACGGCGAGATCCACGTGACGTCGTCGTGGACCGGCTCGTCAGCGAGCTCCACGGGCGCGCCGGTCATCTCGGCGGCGACCTTCGCCACCGCGACCGCGACCTCGGCCACCCGGACGGCCTCGTCGGGCGAGAGGATGACGCCGGAGGCGAAGCCCCAGGCGCCCCGGTGGATGACGCGGACGGCGAACCCGAGGTCCTCGGTGTCGTTGGCGCCCTGGAGCACGCCGTCGCGCACGCCGAGGTTCTGGTAGCGCACCCGCTCGAAGCGGAAGTCGGCATGGCTGGCGCCGAGCTCGCTCGCCCGCGCCAGGGCCGCGTCGCCGAGGGCGCGGTAGGGGAGTGCGGTGAACGACGAATCCAGGACCGGCCCGCTCATGGTCGCGAACCTACCGGAAAGGCCGGGCCGCGCTGCTCGGGCACGACTACGGTTGCGGCAGCGACGAGTGGCGGAGGTCGGCGTGAGGGCAGTGGTCTACGACCGTTACGGAGGCCCCGAGGTGCTCCGGCTCGCGGAGGTGCCGCCGCCGACACCGGGCGCGGGTCAGGTCCTGGTCAGGGTCGCGGCCACGTCGGTGAACCTCAGCGACTGGGAGTGCCTGCGCGGCTCCCCGGCGTACGCCCGGATCGGCGGTCTCCGCGCGCCCGCGCGGCGGGTGCTCGGCTCCGACATCGCGGGGGTGGTCGAGGCGGTCGGCCCCGGGGCGACCCGGTTCCGGGTCGGCGACGAGGTGTACGGCGACAACCTGGCCCTCAAGGGCGGGTTCGCCGAGCTCGCCGTCGCTCCGGAGTCCGTGCTGGCGCCGAAGCCGTCCGGCCTGTCGTTCGAGGCCGCCTCGACGATCCCGCAGGCCGGCGCGATCGCCTTGCAGGGGACACGAACGGTCACGGCGGGTGACCGGGTGCTGGTCAACGGCGCGGGCGGTGGGTCCGGGTCGTTCGCCCTCCAGCTGGCGAAGCTGGCCGGCGCCCACGTCATCGGCGTGGACAACACCGCGAAGCTGGACTTCATGCGGTCCGTGGGAGCCGACGAGGTGATCGACCACACCCGGGACGACTACACGCGCACCCAGCCGTACGACGTGGTCCTGGACCTCGTGGCACGTCGTACGGTCCGGGCCTACCGGCGGGTGCTCGCGCCCCACGGCCGGTACCGGTGCGTGGGCGGCTCGGTCGGAACCATGCTGCGGGTGCTCGCTCTCGGGCCGGTCCTCGGGCTCCCCGGTCGGCGTTCGATCGGTGTCCTCGCGGTCAAGGAGGGGCCGGACCACTTCACGCCGATCGCCACGCGCTGCGTGGCCGGCGACGTCGCGTGCCACGTCGACCGGACGTACCCCCTCGACGAGGTGCCCGCGGCACTCGCGCACGTCGGTGAGGGGCGGGCGCTCGGCAAGGTGGTCGTCGTCCCGTCCTGAGGCCGGGACCGCCGCCAGCAGAGGGTGAGGCGAACGGCCGATCGGGTACTGGCGCGCCATGACCGACACCGCAGACCAGAAGCAGCTCGTGGACCTCATCGGCGACATCCCGATCGCGATGCTCACCACCTTCGGCCCCGAGGGGCCGCGCAGCGTGCCGATGGCGCGCCAGGAGGTCGAGCCGACCGCGGAGCTGTGGTTCATCACGGCACGCGACACCGAGCACACCCGGGCGGTCGCACAGGAGCCGCGGGTGTCGCTGACCTTCTCCGCACGCGACTCGTGGGTGGCGGTCTACGGCCGGGCGGCCGTCGTCGACGACCTCGCGAAGCTGAAGGAGCTGTGGAACACCTTCGCCGAGGCGTGGCTGCCGGGCGGGCCGGAGGACCCGAACGCGGTGCTGCTGCGCGTCGACCTCGACCACGGCGAGTACTGGGACACCCCGGGAGGCAAGGTCGCCTCGCTCATCAGCTTCGCCAAGACCAAGCTCACCGGCGACACCTACGACGCCGACCACGGTGAGGTCGATCTCTGAGATGGATCTCCGAGGTCGATCTCGGAGCTCGATCTCGGAGCTCGGTCCCTGAGGTCGATCTCTGAGGTCAGCGGCTGACCGCCAGGGTCGATCCGCGGCGTGACTTCGTCACGACCAGCCGGGTCGGGATGCGGTCGCGCATCTCGGCCACGTGGCTGACGACGCCGACGACCCGGCCGCCGTCGCGCAGCGAGTCGAGGGTGTCCATCACGTCGTCGAGGGTGTCGGCGTCGAGGGACCCGAAGCCCTCGTCGACGAACAGCGTGTCGAGGTCGGCGCCGCCCGCCTCCTGGGTGACCACGTCGGCGAGGCCGAGGGCGAGGGCGAGCGAGACCACGAACGTCTCGCCGCCGGAGAGCGTCGCGGGGTCGCGGGACTCGCCTGACCAGTCGTCGCGCACGAGCAGACTCAGGCCGCCGCGGGTCTCGCCGGCGCCGCGGCGGCCGGTGTGCTCGAGGGAGTAGCGCTGGTCGCTCATCCGTCCGAGCCGGGCGTTCGCGGCGGCGACGACCTGGGACAGGCGGTAGGCGAGCACGTAGGCGGACAGCCGCATCTGCAGCCGGTTGTCGGCCGACTTGCCCTCGACGAAGCTGCACAGGGCAGTGGCGAGCTCGAGCTCCTCGCGCATCGGCTCCCACTCGCGCAGGGCGGCGTCGAGGTCGGCCACCAAGCCGGCGAGCCGCGAGGCCCGGCCGGTCCACGCGGCCTCCTGGGCGCGCGCCGCTCCGAGAGCGTCGAGCGCGGAGCGGTGGGCCTGCTCGAGTGCCGGCAGGTCGGGCAGCTCCGCCGCCGCCACCTCGGCCGCGCCCGGCTCGGCGAGCACGGCGGTCACGGCCGCCAAGCGGCGGTCGTGGTCAGCGACCGCGGCAGCGAGCCGGTCGTAGTCCCGGGGCTGGAGGTGGGCGGCCAGCGCCTCCTCGGCCGTCGCGAAGCCGGCCTCGGCAACGGCCAGCGTGAGCGCGTCCTGCGCCTCGGCGAGGGCGGTGGCGGCGGTCTCGACCGCGTCGAGGGCCGCCAGCGCGGCGCGGCCGGACTGCTCACGACGGGCGTAGGAGGACGCCAGCGCCTCGTCGAAGTCGGCCAGCTCGGCGGCCAGCCCCTCCTGCTCGGCGGTGAGCCGGGTCAGTGCGGCGTCGATGGCGCTCTCCTCGGCCGCCAGCGCGGACGGCACCTCCTCGACGCGCTCGGTCGCCGCGGTGAGCCGGGCGGCCAGGTCTCGGACCTCCATGTCACGCAGGTGCTCGGTGGCAGCGGCGTCGTCGGCGGCGCGCACCGCGGCCTTCTCGGCGGCGTCGTCGGGAGCGCCGGCACGCACCGCGGCCTTGTGCGGGTGGTCGCACGAGCCGCACACCGGACAGCTCGCCCCGACGGCCAGCGCCCCGGCGATCTCGGCGGCCATGCCGTCCAGGCGCGCCTCGCGGATGTCGAGCGCGTGGCCGCGCAGCCGCTGGGCCTCGGTCCGGGCCACGGCGTGTGCCTCGCGCGCCCGGGCGACCTCGACCGTCAGCGTCTCGACGAGACGGACGGCGGCGAGGTGGGCCGCCTCGCGCTCGGTGGCCAGCTCGAGGCGGCGCCGCTCCAGCCGGTCGACCTCGGCGCGCACCTCGGACAGCCGGGCGGCCCGAGG
>NZ_JANINT010000062.1 GCF_024509035.1 Nocardioides sp.
CGCCGACCCGCTGCACCTGCTCGACTGCTGCCAGGAGTCCGACGGCGCGGTCGCGCTCGTCGTCACCTCGGCCGAGCGGGCGCGCGACCTGGCGCAGAGGCCGGCGTACATCAGCGCGGCCGCACAGGGCAGCGGCGCCGACCAGTTCGTGATGACGTCCTACTACCGCGACGACATCGGCATCCCGGAGATGGGCGTGGTCGGCCGCGAGCTGTGGCGTCAGTCGGGGCTGGGCCCCGGCGACATGCGGATGGGCATCCTCTACGACCACTTCACGCCGTACGTGCTCATGCAGCTGGAGGAGCTCGGGTTCTGCGGCAGGGGAGAGGCGCCGGGGTTCGTCGCCGACGGGGCGATCGAGGTCGACGGGACGTTCCCGCTCAACACCCACGGCGGACAGCTCGGCGAGGCCTACATCCACGGGATGAACGGGATCGCCGAGGCCGTCCGGCAGATCCGCGGCACCTCGGTCAACCCGGTCGACGGCGTCGACCACCTCGTCGTCACCGCCGGCACCGGCGTCCCCACCAGCGGGCTGATCCTCTCCGCCTGACCGCAGCACCACCGGCTCAGGCGTTCTCGTAGGCGTCCTTGACCTCGGCCGGGGACGCCGCGTTCGGCTGGGAGATGCGCACGTGGTTGCCGAACGGGTCGCGGATGCCGAAGTCGGTGCCGTAGGGCTGCTCGACGGGCTCCTGGGTGACCTCGACGCCGGCCGCGGTGAGGGCGGCGTACGTCGCGTGCACGTCGTCGCTGAGCAGGAAGACGCCCCCGAGTGCGCCCTTGGTGACGAGCTCGCGCACCTGGGCAGCCGTGGCCTCGTCGTGCTGCGGGCCTCCGACGAGCTCCAGCAGGATCGAGGTGTCCTGGCCCGGGACGCCGACGGTGAGCCAGCGCATGAAGCCGAGGTCGATGTCGTCGCGGACCTCGAAACCGAGGTGGGTGGTGTAGAAGTCCAGCGCTTCGTCCTGGTCGAGCACGGGGACGGCGCGGATGTGGAGGCTGGTGATGTGGTTGTTGGTCATGACGAGGACGCTAGGGGGCTGACGCCGGCGCCCGCTTCTCCGAAACGACTGTCTTGTCGCGGCTACGCCGGGTCGCGCGGACGGGTCCAGGTCGCGATGAAGCACGACGGCACGGCGACCGGTGCGTGCCGCGCCCGGAACTCGGTCGGTGAGTGGCCGACGATCCTGCTGAACGTGGAGCTGAACGTGCCGAGGCTGGCGAACCCGGTGTCCCAGGCGATGTCGGTGATCGGCCGGTCGGTCTGGCGCAGCAGCGTCATCGCGCGCTCGATCCGGCGGCGCTGGAGGTAGCGGTGCGGTGTCTCGCCGTACACCTGCTTGAACACCCGCCCGAACTGCGAGGCCGAGAGGTGGGCGATCGCCGCCAGCGTGGGGATGTCGAGCGGCTCGGCGTAGCGTCGGTCCATCTCGTCGCGCGCCCGCAGCATGCGGCGGTTGACGTCCTCGCGCCGGCTCAGCTCCACGGCATCAGCCTCGGAGCTTGTCGCCGAAGAACTCCAACACGCGGTCGACGGCCTCCTCGGAGCGGTGCTCGGTGAGGGTGGAGTGGCCCTTGCCCTCGAGGTCGACGCGCAGGAAGGCGTCGCCGAGCTCACGGGTGAGGGTCTCGAAGCGGGTGCCGACGGCGCTGTCGCCGCGATAGCGCAGGCCGAGCACCTCACAGCCGCCCGCGGCGCGCTCCTTGACGGCGGCCAGGTCGCCGGGGGAGAGGTTGACGTCGGCGGCGCGCGCCTTGCCGACCGGGAACGGCAGCGACGGCTGGGCGAGCACCGGTGCCGCGACCGAGGGGTCGACCATCATCGCGAGCGCGAACCCGCCGGTGAAGCACATGCCGAGCGCGCCGACGCCCGGGCCGCCGAGCTCGTCGTGCAGGGTGCGGGCCAGGTCGCGCAGCCAGACCGCGATCGGCGAGGTCCGGCCGGTCGCCATGGTCGTGAACTCCTTGCTCACGCACAGCTTGGGGAGCACCTTCGCGATCGCGCCGACGCTCATCGGCGCCTCGGGTGTGCCGAACAGGTGCGGCAGCACGACGGTGTAGCCGGCCGCGACCAGCTCCTCGGCGTACCCGATCACCGTCGGCGTGAGGCCGGGGATCTCGTGGATGACGATGACGCCGGGGCCGGAGCCCTTGCGGTACGTCGGGTGCGTGGTCCCGCCGGCCGTGTGCTCGCCGCGCGTCCAGCTGTCGAGGAGGCTCATGCGGGCGAGTATCCCCGGCGGCGGCCGTCTAGGACAGGAGCGTCACAGCAGTGTCTCCACGTGGTCGGGCACGTACGTCGTGTGCTCCCGGGGCGGGCGGACGTAGCCGGTGGACGCGGGCCGCTCGGGCACCTCGATCGGCGGCAGCGGCACGTCGTGGTAGTCCAACGTGGAGAGCAGGTGGGCCATCATGTTCAACCGCGCCTCCTTCTTCACGTCGCCCTCCACGACGTACCACGGCGCCTCGGGGATGTCGGTGTGCACCATCATGTCGTCCTTCGCGCGGGAGTAGTCCTCCCAGCGGGTGATCGACTCCAGGTCCATCGTCGACAGCTTCCAGCGCCGCATCGGGTCGTCGACCCGGCTGCGGAAACGCCGGTGCTGCTCCTCGTCGCTCACCGAGAACCAGTACTTGCGCAGCAGGATGCCGTCCTCCACGAGCAGGCGCTCGAAGATCGGGCACTGGTGGAGGAAGCGGCGGTGCTCGACCGGTGTGCAGAAGCCCATGACGTGCTCGACACCCGCGCGGTTGTACCAGGAGCGGTCGAACAAGACGATCTCGCCGGGGCTCGGCAGGTGCTCGACGTAGCGCTGGAAGTACCACTGCCCGCGCTGCCGCTCGCCGGGTGCGGGGAGGGCGGCGATCCGCGCGACGCGGGGGTTGAGGTACTGCGTGATCCGCTTGATCGCGCCGCCCTTGCCCGCGGCGTCGCGGCCCTCGAAGATCACGACCAGCCGCTTGCCCTCGGCGCGCACCCACTCCTGCACCTTGACCATCTCGGCCTGCAGCCGGAACAGCTCGGCCTCGTACTGGTCGTCGCTCAGCCGCCTCTTCGCCTTCGCCATGCTCCGCACCCTAACGACGACGATCACCGGGCAGCAGGGACCATGGTCCACATGCCCAAGCTGCACGCCCTCGAGCTGGTCCCCGACGACGAGGGCCAGGAGGCCGTACGCCGCGACTGGCAGCTCCTGCGCGACCTCGGGCTGCCCAGCCAGCTCGACCACCCCGGCAGCACCAACGCACCGCACGTGACCGTGGTGTCGGCGCCGGAGCTGCCGGACGCCGCGCTCGACGTCGCCCACGCCCGGCTGGGCTCGCTGCTGCCGGTGCGGGCGCGGGCCGCCGGCCTGCTGCTGCTCGGCGGTGACCGCCTGACGATCGCGCGGGCCGTCGACATCGACGACGACGTCGTACGCCGGGTGCTCGCGGTGCGCGTGCAGGTGCCGGACCGCCAGCACGTCGGCTGGCTGCCGCACGTCACGCTGGCCCGGCGGGTCGATCGCGCCGACGTCCAGCGGGCCATCGACGTGCTCGGCCACGACGACGTCGTGCTGACGCTGACCGAGCTGCGCCGGTGGGACCCCGACCGCGGGCAGGTCACGACGTTGGCGCAGGCGCGCTGACCGGCTTCGCCGGCACGAGGAACGCGAGCGCGACGGCCACCGCGGTGAAGCCGATCGACCACCAGAACGCCGCCTCGAACCCGCCCGACCCGGCGAGCACGACCGCGAGCACGGCGACCCCGAAGGAGCCGCCGAGCTGCTGGGCGACGCGGATGAGGATGCTCGCGTCGGGCATCTCCGCACGCGCCAGGCCGTCGTAGGCGAGCGTCATCAGCGGGATCACGACCGCGCCGAGCCCGAGCCCCCGCACGAGCAGTGCGAGCAGCAACCACCAGGTCGTCGTGGTCGCGTCGGCGAACGCGAACGGCACGGTCGCAACCGCCAGGACCGCGAACCCGGCGACGGCCACCCAGCGCCCGCCGATCGAGTCGGTGAGCCGGCCGGCGATGCTCCGCGAGGCCAGGGCCCCGACTCCCTGGGGGATCAGCAGCAGGCCGGCGTCGAGCGCGTCGTGACCGCGCATCACCTGCCAGTACAACGGCAGCAGGAGCATCGCGCCGTACAGCACGACGCCGGTGAGGAACAGCAGCATCGTCGAGGTCGCCAGCGGCCGGTGCTTGAGCAGCCGCAGGTCGATGAGGGCGCGCTCGCGCCGGCTCAGCGCCCAGGCGGTGAACGCCGCCAGGAAGGCCAGGCCGGCGAGGAGGGGGAGGAGGACGTCCGCGCTGCCGAACCCGCCGTCGCCGGCGACCTGGGAGAGGCCGTAGATGACGCCGACGACCCCGGGGCCGACCAGGAGCAGACCGGTGACGTCGAGGGGCACCGGGGCGCCGGGCCGGTCGGCCGGGAGCATCCGGACGGCCATCACCAGACCGGTCAGGCACAGCGGCACGTTGACCAGGAACAACCACTCCCACGGGAGGCTGCCGAGGATCAGGCCGCCGACCACCGGCCCGAGGATCGGACCGAGCGCGGCGGGAAGGCTCACGGCGGCCATCAGCCGCCCGAGGCTGCGCCCGTGGGCGGCCTGCATGATGATCGTGGTCATCAGGGGCAGCATCACGCCGCCGCCCAGGCCCTGCACGGCGCGGAAGGCGATCAGGCTCTCGACGTTCCACGCGCAGGCGCACAGCACCGACCCGACCAGGAACGCCGTCAGCGCCAGCAGCCACAGGCGCTTGCCGCCCAGCCGGCTCTGCGCCCAGCCGGCGACGGGGATGCTCACGAACATCGCGAGCAGGTACGCCGTGCTCACCCACTGGATCGTGTCGACGGACGCGTCGAGCGCGCTGCCCAGCTCGTGCAGCGCGACGCTCACGATCGTGGTGTCGAGGATGACCGCGACCGCACCCGTCACGATCGCGATCGCGGTGCGCCGGAGCTCCGGGTCGAGCGTGGCGTCGGGCGGTGGGGGCGGGGCGGCGAGGGCGGTGTGCTGTGTCATGGGTCGGCTCCCGGATTAGATACACCTGTGTGTCTTGAGTCGACGATAGGCTCGTGCGATAAGATACGCAAATGGATCTTGTGGAGGGGCAGCGTCGACGCCGGGGTGCCGAGCTGGAGGAGGCGCTGCTCGAGGCGGCCTGGGCCGAGCTCAGTGAGCACGGATACGGCGCGCTCACCATCGACGCGGTCGCGCAGCGGGCAGGGACCAGCCGGACGGTGGTCTACCGCCGCTGGGCGACCAAGGTGGAGCTCACCGAGGCTGCGGTGTCGTGGGTCGGCCGGCACCGGACCGACCCTCCCGACACGGGAAGCCTCCGCGAGGACCTCCTGGCGCTGATGCGGGAGACCAACAGGACCCGAGTCGGCCTGATGGCCCTGGTGATCGTCTACCTCGGCGGCTACTTCCAGGAGACCGGGACCACGCCGTACGACCTGCGCCGCCTGCTGCTGGACGGCGGTCCCGCGGGGCTCGAGACCATCGTGCAACGGGCTGCGGAGCGCGGCGAGATCGACCCCGCGCGGTTGACGCCGCGAGTGCTCTCGGTGGCGTCCGACCTGTTCCGCCACGAGGCGATCATGCGGCTGGGACCGGTCCCCGACGAGGTGCTGCTCTCGATCGTGGACGACGTCTACCTGCCGCTCGTGACGGCCTCGGTAACGTCTGACGCGTGACCGATCTCCCCGGGCTCCCCGAGCTCGACGCCGAGGAACAGCGGGTGCTGGGCAGCCTGCTGGAGAAGCAGCGCACCGTGCCCGACTCCTACCCGCTGACGCTGAACTCGCTGCGCACCGCCTGCAACCAGTCCAGCAGCCGCGACCCCGTCGTGGACTACGACGAGCACACGGTCGAGCACACCGCCAAGCGGCTCAAGGAGCGCGGGCTGGTGCGGATCGTGTGGTCGGACAAGGGCCGGCGCACGCTGAAGTACCACCAGGTGCTCGACGAGGTGCTCGGCCTCGGTGACGACGAGCGGGCGCTGCTCACGGTGCTGCTGCTGCGCGGCCCGCAGGCCCCCGGCGAGCTGCGCACCCGCACCGAGAGACTGCACCGCTTCCCCGACCGCGCGGATGTCGAGCGGCTGCTCACGCGGATGGCCGAGCGCGGCCTGGTCCGCGAGCTGCCGCGCCAGCCGGGCCAGCACGACCTGCGCTGGGTGCACCTCCTGGGCGAGCCGGCGGCGGCACCGGCGGTCGCCGCCGCGCCGAACGTGGACCGCGACGTGGTGCTCGCCGAGGGATCCGAGGCCCGAGACGCCCGGGTGCGCGCGGCGTACGACGCCGTGGCGGCGACCTACTCCGAGCGGCTGTTCAACGAGCTCACCGACCTGCCGTTCGAGAGCTGGCTGCTCGACCGCGTGGCGGCGCACGCGGCCGGCGGGCCCGTGGTCGAGGTGGGCTGCGGACCCGGCCACGTCACGGCGTACCTCGCGGACGCCGGCGCGGACGCGCTCGGCCTGGACCTGTCGCCGGCGATGGTCGCCGAGGCGCGGAACCGGTTCCCCGACGGCAGCTACGAGGTCGGCGACCTGCGGCGGCTCATGCGACCCACGACCGGCCCCGGGTGGCAGGCGGTGCTGGCGTGGTACTCCCTGATCCACCTCGGCGGCTCCGAGCTGCCCGCCGCGATCGCCGCCCTCGCGAGGCCGCTGGACGCGGAGGGCTGGCTCGTCCTCGCGCTGCACGCCGGTGCGGAGGTGCGTCACGTCGACGAGTGGTTCGACCAGGCCGTCGACCTGGACTTCGTGCTGCACGACCCCGCGTCGGTCGTCGAGGTCGTGCGCGCGGCCGGGCTGGTCGACGTCGAGTGGTACCTCCGTGGCCCGCACCCGGGGCGGGACGAGACCACCGAGCGGCTCTACGTGGTGGCGCGCAAGCCCTTCTGAGCCGGCATCGGCTGGTCAGGCGGTCGTCAGCACCACGTCGCCGAGCACGGGCGCGCCGTCGCGCTCGCCCCCGGCGACGGTGGCGGAGCCGACGATGCGGCCGTCCTCGCGCCACCCGCGCACCCGCATCGTCTCGCCCGGGAACAACACGCCGGAGAACTTCACGCCGAAGCCGGCGATCCGGGTGGCATCGCCGCCGAGCAGCTGCTCGGTGAGCGTGCGCAGGGCGATGCCGTAGGAGCACAGACCGTGCAGGATCGGCGCCGGGAAGCCGGCGGCCTTGGCGAAGTCGGGGTCGGCGTGCAGCGGGTTGCGGTCGCCGCAGAGGCGGTAGAGCAGGGCCTGCTGGGGGAGGACGTCGTACGTCGTGTCCGCGTCGGGGGAGCGGTCCGGGATCTCGACCGGTGCCGCGCCGCCGCGGTCGCCGCCCCAGCCGCCCTCGCCCTTGACGAAGATCGAGGAGCGGGTCGTCCACAGCTCCTCGCCGTCCGGGCCGGTCGCGACGCCTTCCTGCCAGATGACCGCGGCCTTGCCCTTGTCCCAGACCTCGCTGATCCGGGTGGTGACCGTGGCCGAACCCGACGTGGGCACGGGCCCGGCCACGGAGATCGACTGCGACCCGTGCACGACCTGGGCGAGGTTGATGTCGCACCCCGGGAGGTCGAGCGGCGGCGGGTCGGTCATGTGGAAGGTCGGCGCGACGACCCCGAACGACGGCAGCACCTGCAGCGCCGGGCCCTCGAGCGTGTAGGTCAGATCGGTCGCCCCGAGCGCCAGCTGGTAGAGCAGCACGTCGCTCTCGGTCCACGAGAACTCGACGGTGCTCACGTGGGCGCCGGTCGCGACGGTGGGGTCGATGGGCATCAGGCGTTCTCCCGTGCGATGTCCTCGGCGGCGAGGTAGCCGAACGTCAGGGCGGGGCCGATCGTGGCGCCGGGGCCGGCGTAGGTGCGGCCCATGACCGCCGACGAGACGTTGCCGGCGGCGTAGAGGCCCGGAATCACCGAGCCGTCCGGGCGCAGCACCCTGGCCCGCTCGTCGGTGACCAGCCCGCCCTTGGTGCCGAGGTCGCCGGGCACGATCTTGACGGCGTAGAACGGCGCCTGGTCGATGACGTGCAGCGAGGGGTTCGGCTTGACCGTGGGGTCTGAGTAGTACTTGTCGTAGGCGCTCTCGCCGCGGTGGAAGTCCTCGTCGACGCCGCTGCGCGCGTAGCCGTTGAACCGTGCGATCGTCTCGGCCAGGGCGTCCGGCGGCACGTCGATCTGCTGGGCGAGCTCCTCGACGGTGGCGGCCTTCTTGACCGTGCCGTTCTTGTACCACCGGCCCGGGAACGGCTGGCGCGGGGAGAGCCCGGCGAACAGGTAGCGGTTGCGGTAGCGCTGGTCGATGATCATCCACGCCGGCACGTGACCGACGCCCGTGGCCTCGCCCCGATAGATCTCGTGGACGGCCTCGACGTACGGCAGCGCCTCGTTCATGAACCGCTCGCCGGCCTGGTTGACGATGATCGAGCCGGGCAGGTTGCGCTCGGCCAGGCAGAACCACGGTCCGGACGGCAGCGGGATCGTCGGGCCCCACCAGGCATCGTCCATGAGGTCGGTCTGCGCGCCGGCGGCGATGCCGGCGAGCACGCCGCCGCCGGTGTTGAACTGCGAGCCCGTCGTCCAGTCGACCGAGGTCGGCCTGGGCTGGTACTTCTCGCGCATCTCGAGGTTCTTCTCGAACCCGCCGCTGCCGAGGATCACGCCGCGGCGGGCGCGGACGACCTGCTCGGTGCCGTCGCGCAGCACGCGGACGCCGACGACCCGGCCGTCCTCGAGCACCAGGTCCCGCAGCTCGGTCTCGTAGTGCACCGGCACGCCGGCGTCCATCAGGCCCTTGCGCAGACCGATCGCGATCGCGTTGCCCATCGCGTACATCTTCTGGCCGCGCACCAGGCTGACGAGCCGCTTGAACAGCACCTTGGCCATCGTCAGCGGGCCGCGGATCGTGCGCAGCCCCAGGCTGATCTTCCGGAAGTCCGCCTGCGTGACGATCATGTTGGCCGGCGCCTTGGTGTACTGCGGGTGCAGCCGCGCGAGCTCGTCGCCGAGGAAGCGCGCGTCCATCGGGATCGGCTCGGCCGAGCGGCCGGCGGCCCGCCCACCCGGTGCCTCGGGGTGGTAGTCGGCATACTGCGGGACCCACGTGAACCGCAGCGGCGTCCTCTCGCGGATGAAGTCCATGACCTCGGCGCCACGCTGGAGGTAGGTGTCGCGGCGGACCTTGGGCACCACGTCGCCGACGATCGAGTCGAGGTAGAGCTTGGCGTTCTCCAGTGGGTCGTCCTGGCCGGCCGCCTTGAGCGCGTAGTTGCCGGGGATCCACACGCCGCCGCCGCTGCGCGCGGTCGAGCCGCCGAAGTAGGCGCTCTTCTCGATCAGCACCGTGTCGAGGCCGCGGCTCGCGGACGCGAGGGCGGCGGCCATGCCAGCGCCTCCGGCACCGACCACGATGACGTCGACGCTCTCCGGCAGAGCGCTCGGCAGGGGGGTCGTCATGGCGAGAAACTGTAACAGGTTCTACTATCGGTCACGTGACCTCCCAGCACTCGAGCACGACCTCGATCGAGGCCGCAGTCGAGCGACTCTCCCAGGCCCAGGCCACCGGCGTCCCGTGCGCGCCGGTGCGCGACCTCATCGGCACCGACGACCTCGATGCGGCGTACGCCGTGCAGCAGGGCCTCGTGCAAGCCCGGATCGCCGGGGGAGCGCGCGTGGTGGGGCGCAAGATCGGCGCCACGTCCCAGGCGGTGCAGGACCAGCTCGGCGTCGACCAGCCGGACTTCGGCTACCTGCTCGACGACATGGACGTGTCCCCGCGAGGCGACGACGAGCCCATCTCGATGCGCACACTGCTGCAGCCGCGGGTCGAGGCCGAGGTGGCATTCGTGCTCGCACGCGACCTCGACCTGCCCGAGGACGAGCTCACGATCGACGCCGTCCGCGCCGCGGTCGAGGTGGCGCTGCCGGCACTCGAGATCGTCGACTCACGCATCGACAAGTGGGCCATCGGGTTCACCGACACCGTCGCCGACAACGCCTCCAGCGGGCTGTTCGTCGTCGGCACCGACGGGCGTCCGTTGACGGAGCTCGAGCCGCGCGACGTGGAGATGTCGCTGACGATCAACGCCGAGGAGCGCTCGGCCGGCACCGGCGCCGCCTGCCTCGGCGACCCGCTCGAGGCGCTGCGCTGGCTAGCCGTGCAGGCCGCCCGGTTCGGCGACCCGCTGCGCGCCGGTCACCTGATCCTGT
>NZ_JANINT010000063.1:0-3028 GCF_024509035.1 Nocardioides sp.
GTTGGCGTTGCGCAGACGCGTGAGCATGTCTGCGATCGGGTCAGTCATCGTCATTGCGGTTGTTCTCTCTCTTCTGCGGTTTCGCGTCGCTCGCGGCGACGCGACCTTCAGCGGTTCTGGAGGGTGGTGGTCACCAGCTGGACTTGGTCACGCCGGGCAGCTCGCCGCGGTGGGCCATCTCGCGCAGGCAGATGCGGCACAGGCCGAACTTGCGGTAGACGGCCTTCGGACGGCCGCAGCGCTGGCAGCGCGTGTAGCCGCGCACCGCGAACTTGGGCTTGCGAGCGGCCTTGACCTTCAGTGCGGTCTTCGCCATGTCAGTTCTCCTTGAACGGGAAGCCGAGCTGCTTCAGCAGCGCGCGACCCTGCTCGTCGTTGGTGGCGGTGGTGACGACCGTGATGTCCATGCCCCGCGAGCGGTCGATCCGGTCCTGGTCGATCTCGTGGAACATGACCTGCTCGGTGAGACCGAAGGTGTAGTTGCCGCGACCGTCGAACTGGTTGGGGTTCAGACCCCGGAAGTCACGGATGCGCGGGAGCGCGAGCGACAGCAGGCGGTCGAGGAACTCCCACATCCGGTCGCCGCGCAGCGTGGTGTGCGCACCGATCGGCATGCCCTCACGCAGCTTGAACTGGGCGATGGACTTGCGGGCCTTGGTGACCAGCGGCTTCTGGCCGGTGATCGCGGTCAGGTCCTTGACGGCGCCCTCGATCAGCTTCGAGTCGCGAGCCGCCTCGCCGACGCCCATGTTGACCACGATCTTGGTCAGGCCGGGCACCTGCATGACGTTCTTGATGTCGAACTCGGAGCGCAGCGCGGGGAGGATCTCCTCGCGGTAGCGCGTCTGGAGCCGGGGGGCGACCTTCGCGGAGGCAGTCGTCTGGGACTGCTCGTTCTCAGTCTGGGTCATCAGATTTCCTTGCCGGTCTTGCGCGAGATGCGGACGCTGCGCTCCGCCTTGTACGTCGAGCCGTCCGGGCGGCGCTTGGTGACCTCGTCGCGGCGGAAGCCCACGCGGGTGACGCCGTCACCCTCGACGAGCATCACGTTGGAGACGTGGATCGGGGCCTCGGCGGTGATGATGCCGCCCGTGGTGCCCGCACGACCGCCCTGGTTGACGACCTTCGTGTGCCGCTTGACGCGGTTGACACCCTCGACGATCACCCGCTGCTCCTCGCGGAGCACCTGGATGACCTTGCCCTCGGCGCCCTTGTCCTTGCCGGCGATCACCTTGACGGTGTCGCCCTTCTTGATGTTCACACCCTTGGCCATGACTCAGAGCACCTCCGGTGCGAGCGAGATGATCTTCATGAACTTCTTCTCGCGCAGCTCGCGGCCCACGGGGCCGAAGATGCGCGTGCCACGGGGCTCACCGTCGTTCTTGAGGATGACGGCGGCGTTCTCGTCGAAGCGGATGTACGACCCGTCCGGACGGCGACGCTCCTTGACGGTGCGCACGACCACGGCCTTGACGACGTCACCCTTCTTCACGTTGCCACCGGGGATCGCGTCCTTCACGGTGGCGACGATGACGTCACCGATACCGGCGTAGCGCCGACCCGAGCCTCCGAGAACACGGATGCAGAGGATCTCCTTCGCACCAGTGTTGTCGGCGACCTTGAGTCGCGACTCCTGCTGAATCATTTCTTCTCCTGGTTGTCGTGCCGGTTCTCAGCGCCTCGCGGGCGGTGAGCCTGGCCGAACGGGTGGATTACTTGGCCTTCTCAAGGATCTGCACGACGCGCCAGCGCTTGGTGGCCGACAGCGGGCGGGTCTCCATGAGGAGGACACGGTCGCCGATGCCGCACTCGTTCTGCTCGTCGTGCGCCTTCAGCTTGCTGGTGCGGCGCATGACCTTGCCGTACAGCGCGTGCTTGACACGGTCCTCGACGGACACGACCACGGTCTTGTCCATCTTGTCGCTGACGACGAGGCCCTCGCGGACCTTGCGGGCGTTGCGCTCAGCGTTCGCCGGAGCCTGCTCGCTCATGCGTCACCATCCTTGCTGTCCTGGCCCGGCGTGGAGCGGATCCCGAGCTCGCGCTCGCGCACCACCGTGTAGATCCGGGCGATGTCCTTCTTGACCGTGCGGAGCCGGCCGTGGCTCTCCAGCTGGCCGGTGGCCGCCTGGAAGCGGAGGTTGAAGAGCTCCTCCTTGGCCTCGCGCAGCTTGGCCTCGAGGTCGACGGCGTTCAGCTCGTCGAGCTCGTGAGCGGTCGTAGCCATCAGAATTCACCTGCTTCGCGGGAGATGAACCGGCACTTCATCGGGAGCTTGTGCATCGCGCGGCGCATGGCCTCACGAGCAACGTCCTCATCGACACCGGAGAGTTCGAACATGACCCGGCCGGGCTTGACGTTGGCGACCCACCACTCGGGCGAGCCCTTGCCGGAGCCCATGCGGGTCTCGGCGGGCTTCTTGGTCAGCGGGCGGTCGGGGTAGATGTTGATCCACACCTTGCCGCCACGCTTGATGTGACGGGTCATCGCGATACGAGCGGACTCGATCTGACGGTTGGTCACGTAGGCCGGCTCGGTCGCCTGGATGCCGAAGTCACCGAAGGCGAGGCGGGTGCCGCCCTTGGCTGCACCGGTCCGCTTGGGGTGGTGCTGCTTGCGGTGCTTGACACGACGGGGCATCAGCATGGGTCAGCCCTCCTGGGGGGTCTCGGCCGAGGCGGTCGCCTGGGCGGTGTCGCCACCAGCCGGCGCCTCGGTGACGGCAGGAGCGTCGCCGCGGTCCGAGCGGGACGGACGGTCACCGCGCGAGCCACGGCTGGGGCGCTCGCCGCCACGCTCGTTGCCACGGGTCGGACGACCGCCGCGACCGGGGACACCGGCGCGAGCAGCGGCCTGGGCCTGGCGCTCGGCACGGGTGCCGGCGACCTCGCCCTTGTAGATCCAGACCTTCACGCCGATGCGACCGAAGGTCGTGCGGGCCTCGTAGAAGCCGTAGTCGATGTCGGCACGCAGGGTGTGCAGCGGGACGCGGCCCTCGCGGTAGAACTCGGTGCGCGACATCTCGGCG
>NZ_JANINT010000063.1:3108-10168 GCF_024509035.1 Nocardioides sp.
CTGCTTGCCGGTGAGCTTCTCGAGCTCGCCGCGGATGCGGTCGGCCTCGGCGCCGCGGCGACCGATGACGATGCCCGGACGCGCGGTGTGGATGTCCACCCGCACGCGGTCACGGGTGCGCTCGATCTCGACCTTGGAGATGCCGGCCCGCTCCATGCCCTTGGAGAGCAGCTTGCGGATCGCGACGTCCTCGCCCACGTAGGACTTGTAGAGCTTGTCGGCGTACCACCGGCTCTTGTGGTCGGTCGAGATGCCGAGGCGGAAGCCGTTCGGGTTGATCTTCTGGCCCATCAGGCACTCTTCCTCTTCTTCGGGGACGCCTTCTTCTCTGCCACCACGTCGGCCGGCTGGACCACGAGCGTGATGTGGCTGGTGCGCTTGTTGATGCGGGTCGCACGACCCTGCGCACGCGGACGCCAGCGCTTCATCGTCGGACCCTCGTCGACCTGGGCCACGGACACCACGAGGGCGGCGCGGTCGAGGCTCTCGGTGGTCTCGGCGTTGGCCACCGCGCTCTCGAGGACCTTGTAGACGGTCTCGGAGGCGGCCTGCGGCGCGAACTGCAGCAGCGAGAGGGCCTCGTCCACGGGCAGCCCGCGGACCATGTCGACGACGCGGCGGGCCTTCATCGGCGTGATCCGCACGTAGCGGGCGCTCGCGAAGGCGCCGGGCTGGTCGCCGAGCAGCGACTCGCGGCGGGCGCTGACGCGCCTGCGGTCGGTGGTGCTCATCGACGACGCCCCTTCCGGTCTTCCTTGACGTGCCCGCGGTAGGTGCGGGTGGGAGCGAACTCCCCGAGCTTGTGGCCGACCATCGCGTCGGTCACGAAGACCGGCACGTGCTTGCGACCGTCGTGCACGGCGATCGTGTGACCGATCATGTCCGGCACGATCATCGACCGGCGCGACCAGGTCTTGATGACGTTGTGCGAGCCCTTGGCGTTCTCGGCGTCCACCTTCTTCTGCAGGTGGTCGTCGACGAACGGGCCCTTCTTCAGGCTGCGAGGCATGTCTCTATTTCCCTATCAGCGCTTGTTCTTGCCGGTCTTGCGGCGACGGATGATCTGGGAGTCGCTGGCCTTGCGCTTGCGCGTACGGCCCTCGGGCTTGGCCGGCCTTGCCCCAGTTGATGTTCGACTGCTCGGCGTTGCCGACCTCGCCGACGGTCGCGCGGCAGCGCACGTCGACGAAGCGCATCTCGCCCGAGGGCATGCGCAGCGTCGCGCGGGAACCCTCGCGAGCGACCAGCTGGGCGCTGTTGCCGGCAGAGCGGGCGATCTTCGCGCCGCCGCCGGGCCGCAGCTCCACGCAGTGGATGGTGGTACCGACCGGGATGTTGCGCAGCGGCAGGTTGTTGCCGGGCTTGATGTCGGCGTTCGGGCCGGACTCGACGCGGGTGCCCTGCGTCAGGTCCTTCGGCGCGATGATGTAGCGCTTCTCGCCGTCGACGTAGTGCAGCAGCGCGATGCGGGCGGTGCGGTTGGGGTCGTACTCGATGTGAGCGACCTTGGCCGGCACGCCGTCCTTGTCGTAGCGACGGAAGTCGATGATGCGGTAGGCGCGCTTGTGACCGCCGCCCTGGTGCCGGGTGGTGATCCGGCCCTGGTTGTTGCGGCCGCCCTTCTTGGGCAGCGGACGCGTCAGCGACTTCTCCGGAGTGGTCCGGGTGATCTCGACGAAGTCGGCGACCGACGAGCCGCGACGGCCCGGGGTAGTCGGCTTGTACTTGCGGATAGCCATGTGTCTAGTCCTCGTATCCAGGGGCCCGGTCAGGAGACCGGACCTCCGAAGATGTCGATGCGGTCGCCCTCGGCGAGGCTGACGATCGCGCGCTTGGTGTCCTTGCGCTTGCCCAGCCCGTTGCGGGTGCGCCGCGTCTTGCCCGGACGGTTGATCGTGTTCACCGAGGTCACCTTGACGTTGAACACCTTCTCGACCGCGATCTTGATCTCGGTCTTGTTGGCGTCGGGGTGCACCAGGAAGGTGTACTTGTTCGCGTCGAGGAGGCCGTAGCTCTTCTCGGACACGACCGGCGCCAGCAGGATGTCGCGGTGGTCCTTGTGCAGGGTGCTCACTTCGCAGCCTCCTCGGTGGTCTTCGCGGTGCCGTTCACGAAGGCGTCGTAGGCGCCCTGCGTGAAGACGACGTCGTCGGACGCCAGCACGTCGTAGGTGTTGAGCTGGTCGACCGCCACGATGTGCACCTCGGGCGCGTTGCGCAGCGACAGCCAGGTGACGGTGTCGGTGCGCTCGAGGACCACGAGGAACCGCGAGCGCTCGGAGAGCGTCGTCAGCGCCGCGAGGGCCGCACGCGTCGAGGGGGCCTCGGCGGTGATGATCGACTCCACCACGTGCACGCGGTCGTGGCGCGCCCGGTCGGAGAGGGCACCGCGGAGGGCGGCGACCTTCATCTTCTTGGGGGTGCGCTGGTCGTAGCTGCGCGGCTGCGGGCCGTGGACCGTGCCACCGCCGGCGAACTGCGGCGCGCGGGTCGAGCCCTGACGGGCGCGGCCGGTGCCCTTCTGCTTGTAGGGCTTGCGGCCACCACCGCGGACCTCGCCGCGGGTCTTGGTGGCGTGCGTGCCCTGGCGCGCGGCGGCCTGCTGGGCCACGACGACCTGGTGGATCAGCGGAACGTTGAGCTCCACGTCGAAGATCTCGGCGGGCAGGTCGACCTTCGCCACCTTGGGAGCAGCGGCCTCGGCCGGAGCAGCCTTCTTGGCGGGAGCGGCCTTCTTCGCCGGAGCAGCCTTCTTGGCCGGAGCCTTCTTGGCCGCAGCCTTCTTGGCGGGAGCCTTCTCGGCCTGCTCGGGGGTCTTCTCGTTGTCCTCAGCCATGATCAGACCTCCTGCGTCTTCTTGGCGGCCGAGCGCAGCACCACGAGACCACCCTTGGGGCCGGGAACGGCGCCCTTGAGGAGGATCAGGCCCTTCTCGGTGTCCACGGCGTGCACGGTGACGTTCTGGGTGGTGACGGTGTCGGTACCCATCCGGCCGGCCATGCGGACGCCCTTGAACACGCGACCCGGGGTGGCGCAGGCGCCGATCGAGCCGGGCTTGCGGTGGTTGCGGTGGGCACCGTGCGAGGCGGAGACGCCGGCGAAGCCGTGACGCTTCATCGTGCCGGCGAAGCCCTTGCCCTTGCTGGTGCCGGTGACGTCGATCTCCTCGCCGGGGGCGAAGGTGTCGACGGCGAGCTCCTGGCCCACGGTGTAGTCACCGGCGAGGGCGGTGCGGATCTCGACGACGTGGCGGCGCGGGGTCGTGCCTGCCTTGCCGAAGTGACCGGCCTGCGGCTTGGTCACCTTGCGGCCGTCGATCTCACCGAAGCCGACCTGGATGGCGTTGTAGCCGTCGGTGGCGGGGGTCCGGACCTGAGTCACCACGTTGGTGCCGGCGGCGATCACCGTCACCGGGACGACGCGGTTGTTCTCGTCCCAGACCTGGGTCATGCCGAGCTTGGCGCCCAGCAGGCCCTTCACGTTGCGTTCGAAAGTCATCTCAGGAACCTCAGAGCTTGATCTCGATGTCGACACCGGCAGGCAGGTCGAGGCGCATGAGCGAGTCGACCGTCTTCGGCGTGGGGTCGATGATGTCGATGAGGCGCTTGTGGGTGCGCATCTCGAAGTGCTCGCGGGAGTCCTTGTACTTGTGGGGCGAGCGGATGACGCAGTACACGTTCTTCTCGGTCGGCAGCGGCACCGGGCCGGCGACCTTGGCACCCGTACGGGTGACGGTGTCCACGATCTTGCGCGCCGAGGTGTCGATCACCTCGTGGTCATAGGCCTTGAGCCTGATGCGGATCTTCTGTCCCGCCATAGGTCTCTCTCGTCCTTCTCGATTCGGTACCGCGTGCAGTCCCGGGGCTTCCTCCGGCTTGAGTCGTCCCCGCCCGTGCTTCGCCACCTGCTTCTCCGACCCCCGCGGTCGGGCGTGTCGCACCTGTCAGGCGCAACACGAGACCGGTTGATCTCGTCTGCTGTGGTGGTGCCCGACGGTTCGTCGGGCGGATCGGGTCTCCTGGGTCGGTGCGGCCGCACGCCGGACCACTGACCTCTCGTAGGAGACGCGATTCAGTAGTCAAGATGTGGCGCACCCCGGCAACCCGCCGAAGCAACCGGACTATCTTGGCAGACATCTCCGCGAGCACCAAACCGAGGAGCGCACCCGCTCGGCCTCGGCTCCGGACCGGGCGCTCGAGGCCCGAGAACACGTTCTAGATCCGCGCTATCCTGCGGCGGTGATCATCGACCTGCCCGAGGGCGTCGACCCCATCATGCACGTGTGGGGCGAGATGGTCCCGCACATCGGGGTCGCGGCGTCACGGTTCTCCCAGAGCGTCTACGCCCACACCACCCTCGGCCTGCGCGAGTTCGAGGCGGCGCGGCTGCGGATCGCCCAGATCAACGGCTGCGTCTTCTGCCAGGACTGGCGCACCGAGCGCGACGGCGAGCGCGTCGAGGAGACGTTCCCGGACGCGGTGGCGGCGTGGCGCACGACCACCGACCTCGACGAGCGCGGCCGGCTGGCCGCGGAGTACGCCGAGCGGTTCGCGCTCGACCACCACGGACTCGACGAGGACTTCTGGGGCCGGATGCGTGGGGCCTACTCCGACGCCGAGATCGTCGAGCTGTCCATGTGCCTGGGCTCGTGGATCGCCTTCGGTCGGCTCAACCGTGTCCTCGGCCTCGACACGGCGTGCCGGCTCCCCTCGACGGCGCACTGACAAGATAGGCCCGTGTCGGGCGACCCTTACCCTCCCCCACCCGGGTGGCAGCCGCCGCCTGCCACCGCGCCTCCGACCGCCCCTCCGTCCGCGCCGCCGTCCGGCCTCCCCGCCGGAGGGCCACCGACCTGGGCACGGCAGCCCGGTCCGCATCCTGCGCCGCCGGGCATGCTCGGAGCCGCCCACAAACCCGGGGCGATGCCGCTGCGGCCGCTCAACCTCGGGGACATGTACGACGCGGCGTTCCGCATCATCCGGTTCAACCCGCGGGCGACCGTCGGCTCCGCGGTGCTCGTCGCCGCGGTGTCGATGGCGGTGCCCGTCCTCGTCACGGCCGTGCTCACCGCGCTCGTCGACCTGTCGGCGGCCCAGTCCGGCGACGACCTCACGACGGCGGAGCTGCTCGGCTACCTGGGCTCGATCGGGTCGCTGTTCCTCGGCACGATGCTGCAGTCGATCGGCTCGATCCTGGTGACCGGCATGGTCGCGCACGTGACCGCCGCCGCTGCCATCGGTCGCCGGCTCAGCCTGGGCGAGGCCTGGACGGCGACCCGGGGCTCGCGCTGGCGTCTGGTCGGGCTGACCCTGCTGCTCGGCCTGATGGTGGCCGGCGGCCTGCTCGCCTACGGCGTGCTCTGGCTGCTCGTGGTCGTGGTGGCGCCCACGTGGGCGATCGTGCTCTTCGGCGTGCTCACCGTGCCGGCCTTCGTCGTCTTGTCGTGCTGGTTCTGGATCCGCGTCTACTACCTGCCGGTGCCGGCGCTCATGCTCGAGCGGAGTGGGGTGCTCGCCGCCGTCGGCAGGGGCTTCCGGCTCACCCGGCGGCAGTTCTGGCGGACCTTCGGGATCGCGCTGCTCACCGTCCTCGTCGCCGGGATCGCCGGCAGCATGCTCGCGGCCCCGTTCTCGATCGGCGCGCAGGTGCTGCCGCTCGCCATGGCCGACTCCCGTTACGTCGTCCTCGCGGTCGTGGTGCTCACGGCGATCGGGACGGTCGTCCAGACGGCGTTCGTCACCCCGTTCACCTCCGCCGTCACCAGCGTCCAGTACCTCGACCAGCGGATCCGCAAGGAGGCCTACGACGTCGAGCTGATGACCCAGGCCGGGATCACCGCGTCGTGACGTGGTCGCTCGCGGTGGCCCTGGTCACGGCGGGGGCCGAGCCTCCGCTCGACCCCTCCCCCGACGACGCGCGCTCCTTGCTGCGTCGTGAGCTGGTGCGCCCGGAGTACCACGACCGCGACGTGCTGCAGCAGATCCTCGACGGCATCGGCCGTCTCGTCGACGGCGCCGTGGACGCCGCGTCGGGCACCCCGCCCCTGTCGACGTTCGCCGCGATGGTGGCGTTCCTCCTGCTGGCGCTCGCCCTCGGGTGGCTGCTGTCGCGGGCCCGGCGTACCGCCCGGGCCGCCCAGGATCGCGCGGCGCTCCCCCTGGACCGGACCGTGCGCGCAGCCGAGCTCCGTGATCGTGCCGAGCGCGCCCTCGGCGAGGGCCGGTTCGAGGAAGCGGTGGTCGAGGGCTTCCGCGCACTCGCCGTCCGACAGGTCGAGCGGGGGGCTCTCGAGGACAGGCCCGGCGCCACCGCCCACGAGGTCGCCGCTGCCCTCGGCGGCGTGCACGCCCGGCACCGAGAGCAGGTGGACCGGGCGGCGACGCTCTTCGACGGCGTCCGGTACGGCGACCGCCCGGCCACGGCCGAGCAGGCCCACGAGGTGCTCGCGCTCGACGACTCCCTGGCGGGCCGGAGGTGACCGGCCGGCTGCGCCGTCGGCGCGCGGCGCTCGCGGTCCTCGCGGGACTGGTGGCCGCGGTCGCCGTCGTCCTGCTGCTGGGGAACGCGGATGCGCGCCGGGGCGTGGCGCTCGACCCGGACAACCCCGACCCGGAGGGCGCGCGGGCCGTGGCCCGCGTGTTGTCGGCCCAGGGCGTCGCCGTCACCGTCGTGCGCGACGCCGACCAGCTCGAGCACACCGACGTCGACGGGGCGACGGTGCTCGTCACCTCGACCGACCACCTGGGCCAGAGCACGGCCGACCGCCTCCTCGACCACACCGCACGGGCGCGGCTGGTGCTGGCCGAGCCCGGGCCCGGCACCACCTCGGCGCTCGGGCTGACCGACCTGCCCTTCCGGGTCGCCGTCGACGAGCCCCGGGCCGCGAGCTGCGCGGACCCGGCGTACGCCGGGCTCTCGGTGCAGGTCGACCGGGCCGTCGAGTACCCGGTGGCGGGCGGCTGCTTCCCCGGCGAGCACGGCGCGCTGATCGCCGAGCCCCGCCCAGGGCTGGTGCTGCTCGGCGCCGGCGACCTGCTGAGCAACGACCAGGTGCTGCGCGC
>NZ_JANINT010000064.1 GCF_024509035.1 Nocardioides sp.
GCCGGCGCCGACGCGCTCGCGACCGTCATCGTGATCGAGGAGGTCGCCCGGGCGTGCGCCTCGAGCAGCCTGATCCCGGCGGTGAACAAGCTCGGCTCGCTGCCGGTGCAGCTGGCGGGGTCCGAGGAGCTCAAGGCGAAGTACCTCGGCGCGCTGGCCCGCGGCGAGGGCGGGTTCTCCTACTGCCTCTCCGAGCCGGACGCGGGCTCGGACGCGGCCGGCATGAAGGCCCGGGCGGTCCGCGACGGCGACGGCTGGGTGCTCAACGGCGTCAAGCGCTGGATCACCAACGCGGGGGAGTCGGAGTACTACACGGTGATGGCCGTGACCGACCCCGAGAAGCGCAGCCGCGGGATCAGCGCGTTCGTCGTGGAGAGGTCCGACCCGGGCGTGACGTTCGGGGCGCCGGAGAAGAAGCTGGGCATCAAGGGCTCCCCGACCCGTGAGGTCTACCTCGACAACGTCCGGATCCCCGCCGACCGGATCATCGGGGCGGAGGGCACCGGCTTCGAGACCGCGATGCGCACGCTGGACCACACGCGGGTCACGATCGCGGCGCAGGCGGTCGGGATCGCGCAGGGGGCGCTGGACTACGCGCTGGGCTATGCCCAGGAGCGGCGCCAGTTCGGCAAGCCGATCAGCGACTTCCAGGGCCTGCAGTTCCTCCTGGCCGACATGGGCATGAAGGTCGAGGCCGCTCGCGGATGATGCGCGACGCCAAGATCACCCAGATCTACGAGGGCACCAACCAGGTCCAGCGCATCGTGATGGCCCGCCAGCTCCTCGCGGGGGTCCAGAGCAACCTCTGACGTCGGGTTCCGCGCCGCCGCCCCCGGGGGCGGCCCTTCATCGAACCTTCACGATGGCGGTCGGCGCCGCCTCACATTCGACGGCGACCGTGGGAGATGACACCACGGACGCCGGCGACAGGAGCTGAGGACGATGACGATCAACCGCAGGACGATGACGGTAGGGCTCGCGGGGCTCGCGCTGGTCGGCCTCACCACCGGCGGGATCGCCTGGGCGGGCGCCGAGGCGTCCGGGCCGGGCTGGTCGGGCTCGAGCGGCGTGCACTGTCCCGGTGGCCAGGCGATGGGGTTCGGCGACTCCTCGGCCATGACGGCTGCGGCGGACTACCTGGGGATCACGCCGACCGATCTCGTGGACCGCCTGCGCTCGGGGGAGTCTCTCGCGGACGTGGCCGCTGAGGAGGGGAAGACGGCGGCCGGGCTCAAGGAGGCCGTGGTGGAGACGATGAAGAGCCGCCTCGCCGAGGACACCGACCTCACCGCCGCACAGCGGACCGCGATGCTGGCCGTGCTCGAGAGCCACCTGGACGCCATGATCGCCGGCACCCACGTGGGTGGCCCGGGCTGGGACGACATGGGGGAGATGATGGGCGGCGGTTTCGGCATGATGGGTGGGCGCGGGGCGACTGGGGCGGCTTCGGTGGCGGCATGATGCGGTGACCGGTTCCCGCGGTCAGCCGGGAGGTGAGCATGCCCAAGGTCCTCGTAGTCGATGACGAGCCGCACATCCGGGCCGTGCTGCGCGGCTACCTCGAGGCGAGCGGCTTCGACGTCGACGAGGTGGCGGACGGGCAGTCCGCGCTGGACGCGGTCCGCCAGGGCGCGTCCGGGCCCGTGGACCTCGTGCTCCTGGACGTGATGATGCCGGGGGTCGACGGGCTCGAGGTGCTGCGTCGGCTCCGCACCTTCTCCGACGTGTGCGTCATCCTCGTCACCGCCCGCAGCGAGGAGGTCGACAAGCTCGTGGGGCTGGGCGTGGGCGCGGACGACTACGTGACCAAGCCGTTCAGCCCGCGCGAGGTGGTCGCCAGGGTGCAGACGGTGCTGCGTCGAGGTCGTGATCGCGGTGCGCAGGTCGCCGACGACGCGCGGCTCCACTTCGACGCGCTCACAATCGACCCGGCTGGTCGTGAGGTCATGACCCACGGGCGTGTGGTCGCCCTCTCGACGCTCGAGTTCGACCTGCTGGTGGCGCTGGCCCGGGCGCCCGGACGGGTCTTCTCCAGGCACCAGCTGCTCGAGCAGGTGTGGGGCTACGACTTCTACGGCGACGAGCGTGTCGTCGACGTCCACATCCGCAGTCTCAGGGCGCGCCTGGGTGACGACGCCACGGATCCCCACCTGATCGCGACCGTGCGCGGGGTCGGGTACAAGTTCGTCGGTCGCGCGCGATGAGGCTCTCGGCGCGACTGTTCGTCTCCTCGGTGGTCGTCCTGCTGGTGGGCGCGGCGGTGTCGTCGCTCACCGTCCGGCTCCTCGCCCCGCAGCTGTTCGACCGGCGGATGGGCATGATGGGGCCGGGCGTCGAGATGATGGGTGGTCACAGCGGGTCGAGCGTCCGGGCGGCGTTCGCGTCCGCCCTGAACACGGCCTTGGCGATCGGCGTGCTGGCCAGCATCGCCGCGGCCGCGGTCGTGGCCGTGCTCGTCACCCGCCAGGTGCTGCGTCCCCTCGACGCGGTCCGCGCGGCGACCCGACAGATCGCTGCCGGTCGCTACCAGGCCGACATCGCGCTGCCCTCGACCCCCGAGCTGGCCGAGCTCGCGTCGGACGTCAATGCCCTGGCCCATGCCCTGGCGGCGACCGAGTCCCGGCGCACCCGCCTGCTCGGCGAGGTGGCCCACGAGATGCGCACGCCGTTGACGTCGCTGGACGGGTACGTCGAGGGCATGATCGACGGGGTCTTCCCGGCCGACCGGAGCACGCTGGTGGCGGTCAGCGAGGAGCTGCGGCGGTTGCACCGGCTGGCCGACGACCTCTCGAGCCTGTCGCGCACCGAGGAGGGGCGTCTCGACCTGCAGCGCGTGGACGCCGACCTCGCCGACCTGGCACGGCGGGCCGCGTCGCGCCTGGCGCCCCAGTTCGAGGACGCCGACGTCCGGCTCGTCGTCGACGCCGCCGCACCGGTCCCGGTCCACGTCGACCCGGACCGGATCACCCAGGTGTTGACCAACCTGCTCGGCAACGCCCTGCTCGCGACCCCCGCCGGAGGGACCGTCACCGTCGGGGCGCGAGCGTCCGGGGGAGCGGCCGAGGTCGTCGTCAGCGACACGGGTGCCGGCCTGGCGGCCGCGGACCTCGAGCGGGTCTTCGAGCGCTTCTACCGTGCGCCCAGCGAGCGCCGGTCCCGCGGATCGGGCATCGGGCTCACGATCGCGCGCGGCATCGCCCGCGCCCACGGTGGCGACATCACGGCCGCCTCGGACGGCCCCGGGAGAGGTGCGCGCTTCACGGTGGCGCTGCCGGTGACCTCGGGCACGGGGGGAGATCGGCCCTCGGGTACGACCCCGTAGCGCCCCGGGTCAGGCATCGTGCACGTGCGGTCGGGTACCGGCGAGGGGTCGATGCGTGTCCGGTCGGACGAGGAGGTGGCGAGATGCCCCAGCAGCAGTGGAGCAAGAAGCGTGAGCGGCAGTACGACCACATCAAGGAGGGCCTCGAGGAGCGCGGTCGCTCCGAGGAGGAGGCGGAGGAGATCGCGGCCCGCACCGTGAACAAGGAGCGGGCTCGCAGTGGCGAGGCGGAGCAGGCCTCCCGCACCTCCACCGACGACATCTCCTCGTCGCGGCGCGGCGGCCTCCGCTCACACCGGGGTGCGGGCGGCCGCACCCGCGACCAGCTCTACGCCGAGGCCCAGCGCAAGAACATCAAGGGCCGCTCGTCGATGACGAAGGCCGAGCTGGAGCGAGCGGTCGGTCGCTGACGGTCCGGGGGAGCCAACGCCCCAGGGCGGCGCCGATCTCCTCGGCGGTGGCCGGCTTGGTCACGTAGTCGTTCATGCCCGCGGCCAGGCAGCGCTCGCGGTCGCCGGCGATCGCCGACGCGGTCATGGCGATGACCGGCAGATCGGGCCCGCCCAGGCCCTGCCGCCGGATCTCCGCGGTCGCCTCGTAGCCGTCCATCGCCGGCATCAGGCAGTCCATGAGAACGGCGTCGAACGACTCCCGTCGCAAGACGTCGAGAGCCTGGAGGCCGTCCTGCGCGATCTCGGTGTCGTAGCCGAGGTGCTCGAGGATGCCGGCGGCCACCAGCTGGTTGACCTCGCTGTCCTCGACCACGAGGATCCGGGCGCGCGCCGGCGCCGCCGTCGGAGCAGGTACCGGTGCCGGCGGCTCCGCCGCGGCGACGGCCGGCGACCACCGGGCCCGCTCGGGCTGGGCGAGCGCGACGGGCAGCGGCACCGTGAACCAGAAGGTGCTGCCGGCCCCGGGCCGGGAGTCGACGCCGATCGAGCCGCCCATGGCGGTGACCAGCTGACGGCTGATCGCCAGGCCGAGCCCGGTGCCGCCGAAGCGCCGGGTCGTGGAGGAGTCGGCCTGCGTGAAGGCGTCGAAGAGGTGCTCTCGCTGGTCCTCCTCGATGCCGATGCCGGTGTCGGTCACGGTGAAGCGGACCGCGGCCACGGCAGAGGTCAGGGGGTGGTCGAGCTGCGCCGACAGCAGGACCTCGCCGCTCGCGGTGAACTTGATCGCGTTGGAGGCCAGGTTGAGCAGCACCTGCCGGAGCCGGACCGGGTCGCCGTGGAGAGCTCGGGGGACGTCCGGGGCGCAGCGCACCCGCAGGCCGAGGCTCTTCTCGTGGGCCGGAGCCTCGACCAGTCCGGCCGTCTCGTCGAGCAGGCGGACGACGTCGAAGTCCACAGGATCGAGCTCGAGGTGGCCGGCCTCGATCTTGGAGAAGTCGAGGACGTCGTTGATCACCTGGAGCAGCGCGCTCCCAGCGACCTTCACGCCCTCGGCGTAGCGGCTCTGCTGGTCGTCGAGACGGGTCGTGAGCATCAGCTCGGTGAGCCCGAGCACGCCGTTGAGCGGTGTGCGGATCTCGTGGCTCATCGTCGCGAGGAACGTCGACTTCGCCAGCGAGCCCGCCAGCGCGGCGTCGCGCGCTCGCTCCAGCTCGAGCTCGGCCGCCTTGCGGGCGGTCGAGTCCGAGAGCGAGATGACGATGCCCTGGACATCGGGGTGGTCCAGCAGGTTGATGAACCGCCCCTGCACCCACGTGGTCCGGACGGGGACGGGCAGCAGCTCGGGGAGCAGCTCGAGCTCGGTCTGGACGACCTCGCCGGGCGCGGCGCGCGCCGCGGTCAGGGCGCGCTCGATGTCGTCGTACACGTGCGGCGCGAGCGCCCGGACGCTCGCGAGCAGGTTCCCGTCGCCCGACGCCTGCAGGAAGGCTTCCGCGCTGCGCGAGCAGAAGGTCACCTCGAGGTCCTCGTCCACGACGAGGACCGCGTCGACGGTGTTGTCGGCGAGCACGCGGAAGTACCGCCGGCTGCGGGCGGCCTCCGCGCGGGCCGAGCTCTCGGAGGCCAACAGCCTCGCCACCCTCAGCAGGGTGATGAGCAGCAGCGCACCCATGCCGATGTAGGGCACGTACAGCTCGCGCTGGTCGGGGTGGGTGATCAGGTTGAGCAGCGGCGGCACGCCGAGCGGCACCGTGGCGAGCAGCAACGGCAGCACCGACTGCGAGGAGTCCCGGACGTCGGTGGAGCCGGTCCCGCGGAGCGTGGTCTCGCGGGGGACGGCGCCGAGGGCCAGGAGGAGCATGCCGAGCAGCCAGCCGGTGTCCACCCAGCGCGGCGGATCGGTGCGCAGCACCACGGTGACCGCTCCGGTCGCCAGCCAGGTCGTCGCGCCGGCCGCCAGCAGCCAGCTGACCTTCGAGCGGCCACGACTGACGACGATCGCGCGCACCGTGAACATCACCAGGACGACGTCGGCGACCGGCGCGGAGAGCTCGACGGCCCGCTCGGTCGTGCTCTGCCCCCCGGCGTCGATGGTCGCCAGGGTCCACACGGTCAGCGCGCCGACCGTGATCAGCGCGGCCCCCTCGAGGACGGCGTCCACGCGGATGACCCGTCGGTCGCGCTGGGGGGCGAGCAGCTCGATGACCACCGAGCCGAGCAGGAGGTACCCGCCGAAGTAGGCCAGGGCGGTCAGCCAGGCGACCACCCCCATCTCGACCTCGCTGCCGGTGGCCACGGCCGTCACCTCGATGACGTCGCCGATGCTCGAGACGCTCACACCGACGGCGACCAGCAGCCCGACCCGGGTGAAGCGGCCGTGCGCGGCTCCTGCCCACCCGGCCGCGACCACCGCCGCGACGGCGATGAGGTAGGTCCGGTCCCCGAGGGGTCCGCCCGACTCGACGGCGAACAGGGCGATCGTGGCGCAGGCGACCGCGAGGGCCAACCCCACGGCCGCGTCTCCGACCCGCCTGGTCCCCATCGTCTCCCGGTTCCAGTCGATGATCCGGCCCCTCCGAGCCGGAGGCCTCGCTCCGCCTCGGAGCCACCCTCCTGTTCGGCCGGTGGGCGCAGCGCTGAAGGCATTTGCGGGCAAAGCCACCGTGGGTGCGTGTGGCACATCCCCCGTGGACCCGGCCGCTGGGCGTCCCCCGAAGGGGTGGTGTGCCACCTGGGGGCGACTGCGAGTATCGATGTGGCGGACGCCACGCGCGTCCGCCGTCCATCGTCCGAGGAGGTGCGAGATGGAGCACCGACGCGAGTCCACGGCCCGGCTCTTCGCGGAGCTGGAGGGGGCGACCGAGGGCGAAGCGCGAGCGATCCGCGACCAGATCGTGCAGATCAACATGGGCGTCGCGAGCGACTGTGCTCGTCGCTACCGAGGCCGTGGCGTGGCCACGGAGGACCTCGACCAGGTCGCCTACCTGGGTCTGGTCAAGGCCGTCCAGGCGTTCGACGCCGACCGGGGGTACGACTTCTTGTCCTTCGCCGTGCCGACGATCCGCGGCGAGGTGCGCCGACACTTCCGTGACCTCGGATGGGCGCTGCGCCCACCACGGTCGATCCAGGAGCTGCAGTCGCGGATCCTGGCCGCCGAGAGCGACCTCACCCAGGAGCTGGGCCGCTCGCCGCGACCCAGCGACCTGGCCAAGCACCTCGGCGTCGACCTCGAGCAGGTGCTCGATGCGCTCGGGGCCAGCGGCTGCTTCGCGCCCGCCTCGCTGGACGTGCCGGCGCTCGAGGGCGACGACTCGCTCGGCGAGCGCATCGGCGCCGAGGACCCGGCGTTCGCCACGGCCGAGGCGCGGGTCACGCTGGACGCCGTCCTGCGTGGACTGACGCCGCGGGAGCGGCGGATCCTCGAGCTCAGGTTCTTCGGCAACCGCACCCAGGCCGAGATCGGGGCGGACATCGGCGTCACCCAGATGCAGGTGTCGCGGCTGCTCAACCGGATCCTCGCCCGGCTCCGCGAGCGGCTGCTCGCCGACGCCGAGCAGGTCTCCTCCGACCGGGCGACCTCAGCCGCGTCGTAGCCGCAGCCGCTCGTCAGCTCGTCGGCGGCAGCTCCGACGCCCGGCCGGTGAACCGGGGCGCGCGCTTCTCCAGGAACGCAGCGACCCCCTCCTTGCCGTCGCCGATCGAGGAGTAGTACATCGCCAGCGAGTCCGAGAGGTGTGCCTCGAGCGGGTCCGCCGCGGCGCTGTTGCGGTAGAGCAGCCGCTTGGCCAACCCGAGCGCGACCGGGGATCGTCCGACCACGAACGAGCGCGCCAGGTCGTACGCCGCCGGCAGCAGGTCGTCAGGCTCGTGCACGCTGCGCACCAGGCGGCCGGCCAGCGCCGCGTCGGCCGTGAGGATGTCCGCGGAGTAGACCCACTCGAGCGCCTGCTGGATGCCGACGATGCGGGGCAGGAACCAGCTCGAGGCGGCCTCGGGGACGATGCCGAGCCTGCCGAACACGAACCCGATCCGGGCCGTGGTCGAGGCCAGCCGCAGGTCCATCGCCAGCGTCATGGTGGCCCCGATGCCGACGGCGGGGCCGTTGATCGCGGCGATCACCGGCTTGGGCAGGGCGTGGATGGCCAGCGTGACGCGACCGCCGGTGTCGCGGACGCCGTCGTGGTAGGGCGGCTGGTCGTAGGCCGAGCGGAACTCCTCCGGTGTGGGCCGCAGGGTCTCGTCCAGGCCGAACACGTTGCCCTCGACCGCGAGGTCCATGCCGGCGCAGAACGCGCGACCGGCCCCGGTGACGACGACCGCGCGGACGTCGTCCGCGAGCGCATCGGTGCGGAAGACCTCCTCGAGCTCGCGGGCCATCGTCACGTCGAACGCGTTCAGCTGGTCGGGCCGGTCGAGGGTGAGCGTGGCGATCCCGTCGTCGTCGATCGACCAGCGGAGGGTCTCGTAGCTCATCCGGTCACGCTCTTGGGGAGTCCGGTCGGGGTGCACAGGCTGGACGGGAGGTCGCCGGTCTTGTCCTCAATGATGTAGCGGAACATCTGCTTGGACCGCTCGGGGTCCCAGTGCACTGCGAGGTCGGAGATCGGGACCACGCAGCTCAGGCCGTTCTCGCCGTTGACGTGCGTCATCGACGAGGCCCACATCGCCGCGCGCAGCGGACTCGTGCCCTCGCCGAAGGCGAAGAAGTCCGGCACGGCGTTCGAGAGCCGCCAGTAGCGCACGGGGTTGAGCACGGTCCACGGGGAGACGACCTTGTCGCCGACCGCGGCCACGACCTCGCGCTGCCGCTTGACGCGGTCGATGTCGCCGATGTTCGAGGTGTGCCGCGACCGGGCGTAGCCGAGCGCGACGGTGCCGTCGGCCTCCTGGCAGCCCTTCTTCACGTGCAGGTTGGCGAGCTTGTCGTCCATGGCGGACTTGGGGCAGATCGTGATGCCGCCGACCGCGTCGACGACCCCGGCGAGCCCGCCGAGGCCGATCTCGACGTAGTCGTCGACGCGGATGCCGGTGTTCTGCTCGATCGTCTTGACCAGGAGCTTCGGCCCGCCGTACGCGTAAGCCGCGTTGATCTTGGTGGTGCCGTAGCCGGGGATGTCGACGAGGGAGTCGCGCGGCAGCGACATCAGCAGGTTCGGACCGTCGCCGGTGTGCAGCAGCATGATCGTGTCGGTGCGCTGGCCGGCCGCGTTGCCGGTGCCGAGCTTCTTGCGCTCCTCCGGGCTGAGGCCCGCGCGCGAGTCGCTGCCGACGAGGAGGTACGTCGTGCCCGGTTGGTCGTCGGGTCGCTTCCCGGACGGCTCGAAGTCGACCTTGTCGACCTTGCTCCAGGCCCACAGGGGCACGGCGACCAGGTAGACCAGCCACAGCGCGAGGAGCGCCAGCGCGATCCGCACCCAGAAACCCGGTCCCCGGCGCCGGCGAGGCGGCCGGGTGTCGCTGGGGGCGGGGGTGGGTGACGAGGGGGGCGCGCCTGGCGGCGGCGTCGCGCCGCCGGTCGGTCGCTGGCCGGAGCTCGGGGGCAGCGGACGGTCGGGGCCGGGCTGGCCGGGACGTGACTGGCCGGGGCGCGACTGGCCGGGGCGGGGCACGGTCGGCATCACCCGGGTCTCGTCGGGGCGGGGCTCGCGGTCCGGGTCACCGGATCCGCCGTACAGCCAGTGGTAGTCGGGCGTCCCGTCGCCGGGCTCGCCGTCCCCCCGGGGGCGATCGGTCATGCGCCGACGCTACCGTGCGGCCAGCTCCGACCAGGACTCCGCGATGCCGTCGGCGAGGACCTGCAGGTCCGGCATGGACTCGTGGTCGCCGGTGAGCCCGAACGTCAGCGCGTCCCGGTAGGAGAGCATGGCGACCCCGACGCGCAGGTGGTCGGCGATCGGCACCCAGGGGACCAGCGAGCGCACCGGGCGGCCCAGGCAGTAGAGCTCCATCGGCGGCCCGGGGACGTTGGTGGTGACGGTGGTGACCTGGTGCTGGGGGAGGCGCCAGGCTGCGCGCAGGCCCCACGAGACGAGCGGGAAGGGGCCGAGCTCCGCTGCCGAGGTGATCGCCACCCCGCCCTCGGGTTGGTGGGCCGCGCGGAGCCGGCGCAGCCGCCGGTGCACGGCGTGCAGGCGCTCGAGCGGGTCGGCGACGTCGACCGGCAGGTAGGGCAGCAGCAGCGAGACCTGGTTGTCGGTCACCGACTCCGTGCCGCGCTCCCGCGTCGAGACGGGCACCAGCGATCGGACCATCCGGGCCGTGGGCTCCTCGCCGCGTGCCAGCAGCAGCTGTCGGAACCCGCCGGCGATGGCGGCGAGAGCGACGTCGTTGACGGTCGCGCCGCACCGGCGGCGTACGTCGGCGACGTCGGACATGCGCGTCTCGATCCAGACGAACCGCCGGTCGGCTCCGATCGGTCCGAGCAGCGAGGACGCCTGCACCGGCCGGGACGCCC
>NZ_JANINT010000065.1 GCF_024509035.1 Nocardioides sp.
GATGGGTGTGGAACGCGCCGGCGACGCTCAGCGGCATCAGCCGGGCCTTGGCAGGGGGCTCGGCGGCGAGTGCGTCGAGCTGCTCACGGGTGCCGGCGGCGACGATCTGGCCGGGACCGTTGTCGTTGGCCGGCGTGAGGCCGTGCTTGTCGAGCGCGGCGAGCACCTCGTCGCGGTCGCCGCCGAGGACCGCGGTCATGCCGGTCGGGGTGACCGCGGCGGCGCGCGCCATGGCGTTGCCGCGCTCGCGGACCAGGACCATCGCCTGCTCGGCGGTGATCACCCGGGCGCCGGCCGCCGCCGCGATCTCGCCGACGCTGTGGCCGGCGACCGCCCCGATCTGCTCGAACGCGTCGGCCGGGTGGGGGAACAGCTCGAGCGCCGCGACCAGCCCGGTGGCGACCAGCAGCGGCTGGGCGACCTTGGTGTCGCGGATCGTCTCGGCGTCCGCCTCGGTGCCGTAGTGGGCGAGGTCCAGGCCGGCCACCGTCGAGAGCCACTCGAAGCGGGAGGCGAAGGTCTGGTCCTCGAGCCAGGGACGGAGGAAGCCGGGCGTCTGGGCGCCTTGGCCGGGGGCGACGATCACGAGCACCCGTCCACTCTGTCGGGAAGTCGGTCCCGACCTCGCCTCCGGCCCGCACGAATCGGGCGCCGTTCTCTTGTCGGGTTCCTACAAATGGGGGCTCAGCCCCGGCTCACGCGCCGCGACCCGACTGCCGGCCGAGGACCAGCGCGATCTCGAGGGTGAACGCGTCCCGCGGCTGGCCGGGGGAGGAGCCGGTGATCTCGGCGACCTGGCGCAGCCGGTAGCGGACGGTGTTGGGGTGCACGAAGAGGGCCCGTGCGGTGGCCTCGATCGAGGAGCCGTGCTGGAAGTACGCCGCCAGTGTCTCGATCAGGGTGCCGCGGGCGTGCACCAGCGGGAGGTAGACCTCCTCGACCAGGTGCCGGCGGGCGTGGCCGTCGCCGGCGAGCGCGCGCTCGGGCAGCAGCTCGGCGCTGCGCACGGGCCGCGGCGCCTCCGGCCAGCCCGCCGCCGCGCGGTGCGCCGAGAGCGCAGCGCGAGCCGACACGTGCGCCTGCGCGAGGTCGGTGGTGACCGGGCCGACCACCACCGGGCCGCGTCCGAAGAGGTCGCTGACGACCGTCGCCGCCTCCCGGGCGTCGGTGACGCCGCCGAGCAGGACGACCATGCGATCGCCCTGGACCGCGCACAGGGCGTCCATCCCTGCCGCGCGCGCCGCCCGGCGTACGTCGTCGAACGTGTCGGACTCGCTGCGGGCGTCGGGCACGCTGCCGAGCACGACCGCGACGTCGCCGCGGGCCGCCCAGCCCAGGGCGCTGGCGCGCGACAGCAGCGCCTCGTCGGCCTCGGAGCGGAGCACGGCGTCCACGACCAGCGCTTCGAGGCGGGCGTCCCAGGCGCCGCGCAGCTCGGCGGCACGCGCATAGACCTCCGCGGTCGCGAAGGCGACCTCGCGGGCGTAGCGGAGCACCGCCGCCCGGACGTCGGCGGCGTCCTCGGGCTCGAGGAGCTGGTCGACGTTCGCCTCGACGACCTCGATGGACAGCCGCACCAGGCCCACCGTCTGCTGGAGGTCGATGACACCCGCGAGCGCGCGCGGCGCCGCGCCGAAGACGGACGCGACCATCTCGTTGGACCCGGGCGCGGGCTGGTCGACGGACTGGCGGTACCAGTCGACGAACCCCCGGATGCCGGCCTGCACGATCATCCCGACCCAGGACCGGTCCTGCGCGCTCAGCTCGCGGAACCACGGCAGGTCCTGCTCCATACGGGCCGTCGCGGCCGTGCTCAGCGCCCCGGTCGCCCGTTGGAGGGCGTCCGCCGCGCGCCGGTGCGGGCCGACGGCCTGCCGTGGAGTCACACCCGGACAGTAGTGGGACGCTCGCCGCCAGGTAAAACCCCGGTAAATCAAGGAGATTCGCGTCGGAAAGTGGGTACCCGCGTGGTTGAATCGCGACTCACGTCCGGCGGGACGTCCCTCGCGAGGTCCGAGTCAGGAGGCAGCGTGGTCAGCACCGGGCACGACGTGCAGTTCGTGACCATCCACGGTCACCGCCGCGCCTTCGTGAAGGTAGGCCGCGGGCCAGCCGTGCTGCTGCTGCACGGTCTCGGCTGCGACCACACCACCTGGGAGCCCGTGATCGACGCCCTGAGCCGGCGTTACACCGTGATCGCGCCCGACCTGCTCGGCCACGGGCAGTCGGACAAGCCGCGTGCGGACTACACGCTCGGCGGCTACGCCAACGGGATGCGCGACCTGCTGACCGTGCTCGGGATCGACAAGGTCACCGTGATCGGCCACAGCTTCGGTGGCGGGGTCGCGATGCAGTTCGCCTACCAGTTCCCCGAGCGCACCGAGCGGCTGATGCTGGTCGCCTCCGGCGGTCTCGGCCCCGAGGTCTCGCCGGGCATCCGCGCGATCAGCACCCCCGGGTTCCACCAGGTCATGGGGGTGCTCACGCTCCCCGGCGTACGTCACCTCGGCATGGCGGGCCTGCGGGCGGCGTCGCGGTCGGGGTGGAAGATCACCCACGACCTCGACGAGGTCGCCGACATCTTCGACACCTTCAAGGACGCCCAGGCCCGGCACGCGATCCGGCACGTCGTGCGTGCCGTCGTGGACTGGCACGGGCAGATCGTGACGATGGCCGACCGCGCCTACCTCACCGAGGAGATGCCGATGTGGGTGGTGTGGGGGCGCGACGACCGGGTGATCCCGGTCCGCCACGCCAACAACGCCGCCGCGCTCGCCCCCAACGCCCGCGTCGAGGTGATCCCCGACGCCGGCCACTTCCCGCACAAGGACCACCCGCACCGGTTCGCCCGGATCGTCCAGGACTTCATCCGCACCACCGAGCCGGCGACGTACTCCCGCGCGCGGTTCCGGGCGCTGCTGAAGTCGGGCGGCAACGCGCCGCGGCTGCGGGCGGTCTCCTCGGACTCAGCCTGAAATCACGTTGACCCGCCCGAAACTTTCGGGCGGGTCAACGTGGATGCGGCGAGGACTAGGCGTCGCCGCCCTCCTGCTTCACGCCGGCGACCGCGGTGGGGTCGTCGATGCGGTACTTCGCGAACGCCTCCTCGACCTTGGAGCGGTCGATCTGGCCGGCGTCGGCGAGTGCCTGGAGCGCCTGCACGACCACCGACTGGGCGTCGATGTGGAAGAACCGGCGGGCGGCGGGGCGGGTGTCGGCGAAGCCGTAGCCGTCGGCGCCGAGGACGCGGTAGTCGCGCGGCACCCAGCGAGCGATCTGCAGCGGCACGGCGCGCATGTAGTCCGAGACCGCCACGACGGGCCCGTCGACGTCCTTGAGCTTGTCGGTGACGTACGGCGTGCGTGGCTGCTCGCTCGGGTGGAGCAGGTTCCACTCCTCCGCGGCAGCGCCGTCACGGGCCAGCTCGTTCCACGAGGTGACCGACCAGGTGTCGGCGCTGACGCCCCACTCCTCACGGAGCAGGCGCTGTGCCTCCTTGACCCACGGGAACCCGACGCCGGAGGCGAGCAGCTGCACCCGCGGGCCACCGGGCTCGCCGGCCCCGACGTGGTGGATGCCGCGCAGGATGCCGTCGACGTCGACGTCCTCCGGCTCGGCCGGCTGCTCCACCGGCTCGTTGTAGACGGTGAGGTAGAAGATCACGTCCTGGGCGTCCTCGCCGTACATCCGCTCGAGACCCGAGCGCATGATGTGCCCGATCTCGTAGGCGAACGCGGGGTCGTAGTGGACGACCGCCGGGTTGCTCGCCGCGAGCAGCGGGGAGTGCCCGTCGGCGTGCTGGAGGCCCTCGCCGGTCAGCGTGGTGCGGCCGGCGGTGGCGCCGATGAGGAACCCGCGCGCGAGCTGGTCGCTCATCGCCCAGATCGAGTCGCCGGTGCGCTGGAACCCGAACATCGAGTAGAAGATGAAGAACGGGATCATGTGCTCGCCGTGCGTGGAGTACGCCGACCCTGCGGCGGTCGCGGACGCGACGCCGCCGGCCTCGGAGATGCCCTCGTGGAGCATCTGGCCCTGCGCCGACTCCTTGTAGGAGAGCAACAGTTTGCGGTCGACCGAGGCGTACTGCTGGCCGCCCGGGTTGTAGACCTTCGCCGACGGGAACATCGCGTCCATGCCGAACGTGCGGTACTCGTCGGGCGCGATCGGCACGATGCGCTTGCCGATCTCGGGGTCCTTCATCCAGTCCTTGAGCAGCCGGACGACGGCCATCGTCGTCGCGACGGTGTGCTTGCCGGATCCCTTCTTGAGGTCGGCGTACATGTCGTCGCCCGGGAGCGTCAGGGGCTTGGCCCGCACGACGCGCCGCGGGATCGAGCCGCCGAGCTGACGGCGGCGCTCGAGCATGTACTCGATCTCGGGGGCGTTCTCCCCGGGGTGGAAGAACGGCGCCGCGCCCGTCTCCTCGTAGGTGCGCTCCAGGTCGCGGTCGGAGATCGGCAGGTAGAGGCGGTCCCGGAACTTCTTGAGGTCGTCCTGGGTCAGCTTCTTCATCTGGTGGGTCGCGTTGCGGCCCTCGAGGGCGTCGATCGTCCAGCCCTTGACCGTCTTGGCCAAGATCACCGTAGGCTGGCCGACGTGCTTGGTCGCGGCGTCGAAGGCCGCGTAGACCTTGCGGTAGTCGTGGCCGCCGCGCGGCAGCTTGCGGATCTGGTCGTCGCTCATGTGCTCGACCATCTTGCGCAGCCGCGGGTCGACGCCGAAGAAGCTCTCACGGACGTAGTCGCCGGACTCGACCGAGTAGGTCTGGAAGTCACCGTCGGGGGTGGAGTTCATCCGGTTGACCAGGACGCCGTCGACGTCACGGGCCAGCAGCTGGTCCCACTCGCGACCCCACACGACCTTGATGACGTTCCAGCCCGCGCCGCGGAAGTTGGCCTCGAGCTCCTGGATGATCTTGCCGTTGCCGGTCACCGGGCCGTCGAGCTGCTGGAGGTTGCAGTTGACGACCCAGACCAGGTTGTCGAGCTCCTCGCGGGCCGCGACGCGGATCGCGCCGAGCGACTCGGGCTCACCCATCTCGCCGTCTCCGAGGAACGCCCACACGCGCTGGTCGCTGGTGTCCTTGATGCCGCGGTTGTGCAGGTAGCGGTTGAAGCGGGCCTGGTAGATCGAGTTGATCGCGGTCAGGCCCATCGAGACCGTCGGGAACTCCCAGAACTCCGGCATCAGCCGCGGGTGGGGGTACGACGACAGCCCGGCGTGCGGGCCGTGCTGGACCTCCTGGCGGAACCGGGAGAGCTGGGTCTCGGTCAGCCGGCCCTCGAGGAAGGCCCGGGCGTACATGCCGGGGGAGGCGTGGCCCTGGATGAACACCTGGTCGCCACCGCCGGGGTGGTCCTTGCCCCGGAAGAAGTGGTTGAAGCCGACCTCGTAGAGGCTGGCGGAGGACTGGTAGGTCGCGATGTGGCCGCCGACCTCGAGCCCCTTGCGGTTGGCGCTGGAGACCATGACGGCGGCGTTCCACCGGATGAACGCGCGGATGCGGCGCTCGGTGTCCTCGTCGCCCGGGAACCACGGCTCGCGCTCGGGCGGGATCGTGTTGATGTAGTCGGTGCTGCGCAGGGCGGGGACGCCGACCTGCATCTCGCGGGCCCGCTCGAGCAGGCGCAGCATCACGTAGCGGGCGCGCTCGCGCCCGCGCTCGTCGACCAGTGCGTCGAAGGAGTCGAGCCAGTCGTGGGTCTCGTCCGGGTCGATGTCGGGCAGCTGGGTCGGCAGGCCTTCGTGGATCACGGTCGGGATCGTGCCGCTCCGCTTGCTGTCCGTGCCGGAAGTGGGGGTTGGGTCTTCGGTCACCCGCCCATCGTCGCACGCGCCTGGAGAGCGGTGAATTTACCCGCGGGTAGTGCCATGCTGTGGTCGTCGCCGGGTCGGGCCGCGGTGGACACGGGTTGCGTGGCCACGGTCTTCTCCGGTGGACTACTCCCCAGTTCCGACTTCAGACCCAGACATGGAGGCAGCACTTGAGCGCGACCCCGGGTGGCGGGTCCACCCAGACAGACGGACCTGCGACGGGCCCGGCCGACCGCCTGGGCCTGAAGGCCGGAATGGTCGTCCAGGAGCTGGGCTGGGACAACGACACCGACGACGAGCTGCGCGCAGCGATCGAGGATCGCATCGACGCCGACATGGTCGACGGCGACTACGGCAACGTGGTCGACGCGGTCCTGCTCTGGTGGCGCGACGAGGACGGTGACCTCGTCGACGGACTCGTCGACGCGTTGACCGACCTCGTGGGCGGCGGCGCCATCTGGCTGCTGACCCCCAAGGTGGGCCGGCCCAACGCCGTCGACCCCGCGGACATCGCCGAGGCCGCGCCGGTCGCGGGCCTCTCGCAGACCACGACGGCCGCGGTCAGCAAGGACTGGTCCGCGACCCGGCTGCTCGCACCCAAGACCCCGGCCTAGCCCGCCTCCGTCGCCCGGGGCCGGGCGACCCGGCGTATCCCGGGTCACTCGCCCGGCGCCGAGACCAATGGGCCGGCCGGTCGTTGCACCGGACGACCCCACCCGTCCGACCGTCAGGAAGTGTCGCTCCGTGCTCCAGGATGTGCTCCAGAAGACCGTCGCCGGAGCTGCGGCGACGGGCACCACGCTCAAGGTCCTGGGGCAGGCGGGAGTCATCCGACCGCACCGCCCGGTGGCCCTCGCACGGGTGGTCAAGGTGCTCCGCGACTGGGGGACCGGCCCCGCGGGCGGGTTCACCGCGGCCGCGCTGCTCGACCCCCGGCGTACGGCGCTCGTCGACGAGCTCGGATCGCTGACGTTCGACGAGGTGCACCGCCGCTCCAACGCCCTCGCGCGGGCCTTCGCCGACCTGGGCGTCTCCGAGGGCGACAGCGTCGCCCTCATGTGCCGCAACCACCGCGGCTTCGTCGACGCCAGCATCGCCACCGCCAAGCTCGGCGCCGACATCCTCTACCTCAACACCGCCTTCGCCGGACCGCAGCTCGTCGAGGTCCTCGAGCGGGAGCAGCCGGTGCTCGTCGTGCACGACGAGGAGTTCACCGGCCTGCTCGCCAAGGCACACGTCGGCACGTCGGTCCTCGCCTGGACCGACGCCGACGGCGACGCCACCGGGTCCGACCCCACCCTGGAGTCGCTGATCGCCGATCAGAGCGACGACGACCTCGACCCGGCCGGGCGGCACGGGCGGATCGTGATCCTGACCTCGGGGACCACCGGCACCCCGAAGGGCGCCCCGCGCAGCGAGGCCGGCATCGACGCCGCGGTGTCGCTGCTCTCGCGGATGCCGCTGCGCTACGGCTGGCGCACCCACATCGCCGCACCGCTGTTCCACACCTGGGGATTCGCCCACCTCGCCCTGTCGATGCTGCTCGGCTCGACGGTGGTGCTCCACCGGCGCTTCGAGCCCGAGAACTGCCTGCGGATCACGCAGGACGAACGCTGCGACTCACTGGTGGTCATCCCGGTGATGCTCCAGCGGATGATGGCGCTCCCCGAGGAGACCCTGCGGCGCTACGACCTCTCGCGCGTCAAGGTGGTGGCCTCCTCCGGGTCGGCGCTGCCGGGCGACCTCGCCACCGACTGGATGGACCACTTCGGCGAGAACCTCTACAACATCTACGGGTCCACGGAGGTCGCCTACGCCTCGATCGCGACCCCGCGCGACCTGCGCGAGGCACCGTCCGCGGCCGGGAAGCCGCCGTACGCCACGATCGTGAAGATCCTCGACCCCGACGGGCGGGAGCTGCCGCCGGGGGAGAGCGGCCGGATCTTCGTCGGCAACGGACTGCTCTTCGAGGGATACACCGGCGGGGGCCACAAGGAGGTCGTCGACGGCTTGATGTCCACCGGCGACGTCGGCCGCTTCGACGAGGACGGACGGTTGCACGTCGAGGGACGCGACGACGAGATGATCGTCTCGGGCGGGGAGAACGTGTTCCCCAAGGAGGTCGAGGACTGCCTGATGCGCCACGACGCCGTGGTCGAGGTCGCCGCGGTCGGCGTGGACGACGCCGACTTCGGCAAGCGGCTGCGGGCCTTCGTCGTCGTCAGCCGCTCGACCCCCGAGGACGAGCTCAAGGACTGGGTCAAGGAGAACCTCGCCCGCTACAAGGTGCCGCGCGAGATCGTGTTCCTCGACGAGCTGCCCCGCAACGCCACGGGCAAGGTGCTCAAGCGCGACCTCGACGCCGACTGACGCCGACTGACGCTGACTGACGCCGACTGACGCCGACTGACGGGCCACGGCTTCCCCGCCGACACCCGGGTGAGCGCTGTCCCCGGCGGGTGCGAGGATGGCGGTATGACGACCTCGCGGACCGGACTCGAGCTCGGCGGTCTGGCGCCCGACTTCACCCTGCGCGACCAGTTCGGCCAGGACGTGACGCTGTCGTCGTTCCGGGATCGCAAGGCGGTCGCGATCTTCTTCTACCCCTTCGCGTTCTCCGGGGTCTGCACCGGCGAGATGACCGGGATCCGCGACCGGCTCGCCGAGTTCATGACCTTCGAGACCGAGGTGCTCGGCCTCTCCTGCGACCCGGTCTACGCGTTGCGCGCCTTCGCCGACCAGGACGGCATCAACTTCCCGCTGCTCTCCGACTTCTGGCCCCACGGCGAGGTCGCCCGCGCCTATGACGTGTTCGACGACGCCAAGGGCTGCCCGCGGCGGTCGTCCTACATCATCGACCGCGACGGCCGGGTGCGGTGGTCGGTGCACAACGCGATGCCCGACGGCCGCGACCTCGACGAGCACCTCAAGCAGCTGCTCGCCGCGGTCTGAGGCTCGACCTGCGAGCCGGTCTAGACCGGACCGGGAGAAATCCCCGGGAATTCACCCGTTCGGGCGACACCCCTTGAGTGCGCCTCTACAGTTGACCTTGTTGAACCGCAGGTGACCCGAGACGCCTGCGGTTCAACTCTATTTCGGGCCAGTTCAGTCGCGGGCCGCCGTGTTGCGTAGTGTGTGCCCCGCTCCCGAGGCCTCCCGGGCCGTCGAGGGCGTGTCGGGCGTATAGCTCAGCGGTAGAGCACCTCCCTTACAAGGAGGTGGTCGGGGGTTCGATCCCCTCTGCGCCCACCACCGGCCCACCGCCGGCCACCGCGCGCGACGCGAGCCCGAGCGCCGACCTGTCCAGACGGCCCGTGCTCATCGGTGCCAGCCGTTAAGGACCTGAGCACTTCCGCCGAAGAGAACCTCGTCAGGATGACATCGGCGTGTGCACAGGGAGGTGGCGGCCATCGCGAGCGAGTCGGTCCCGGGTGGGACCATCGTCGTGGGCGTGGACCAGACCCCGGCCGCGGCCGAGGCCCTGGCCTGGGCGATCCAGGAGGCCGTCGACGAGGAGACGCCCCTGACCCTCGTGCACGGCGTCGGCGCGGCGCTGTCGTCGTGGGTCGACTTCCAGACCATCGACTTCCGCGACGTCATCGACGCGACCACCGCCACGGGTCGGGAGGTCCTCGACGCGGCGCAGGCCGAGGTCGACCGGATCGCCCCGGCCGTCGAGGTGCGCCACGTGCTGCGGCTGACCGACCCCCACCAGGCCCTGCTGGACCTCTCAGACGACGCGGCGATGCTGGTCGTGGGCTCGCACTCGACCGTGGCCCAGGACGACTCGCTGATGTCCTCGGCGCTGGGGTTCGTCAAGGCCCGCGCCGGGTGCCCGGTCGTGGTCCCACGGCTGCGGCGGACCCCCGGCGTCGGGGTGGTCGTGCTCGTCGACGGCTCACCGGAGTCGCAGTCGATCCTCGCCTACGCCTGGGGTCAGGCCGACCGGCGGGACCTCCCGCTGACCGTCGTGCACTGCCTGCCCGACCCGCCGCCCGACCCCTTTCCGCGCGACATCGCACTCATGGACGCGACGGCTCGGATGGAGGCCAGCCTCGGACCCTCGCTCCTCGGGTTCGAGCGACTGCTGCTGAGCGACCTGGTGCGGGACATGCGCTCGCGCTGGCCCGGGGTCGACGTGCGGCTCGTCGTCGAGGACGCGGCGATCGACCAGTGGCTCCACCGGGCACGGCGGCACGCCGACCTGCTCGTGGTCGGCGCCCGGCACTCCCGCCGGCTCTCCGAGCTCGTCATCGGCTCCTCCGATCCCGAGGAGGTCCAGTGCGTCACGGTCGTGCTGCCGCTCGAGGACCGGATCGAGCCCGACGCCGACGCACTGCGGGTGACGGTCGC